>JBEIEH010000172.1:0-6124 GCA_040383055.1 Burkholderiaceae bacterium | reverse complement strand
TGTCCGGAGCGAGGTGTCTGTGCCAGGGCACCCGTGGAACTGGCTTCGCCAGGCCACAGTGTGCGTCCTCCCTTCAGGGGGGAAGCCGCGAAGCGGCGCAGGGAGGTCATCACTTCTTCTCCCGCAGTTCGGAGTAGAGATACGGCACCACAATCGCGGCCACCGTCATCAGCATCACGGTGGCGCTGGCTGCGCCCAGGCCCAACTGGCCCCGGGTGAAAGACACCGCGTACATAAAGGTGGCCGGCACATCGGTGCTGTAACCCGGGCCGCCCGCGGTGAGCGCCATCACCAGGTCAAAGCTCTTGATCGCCAAGTGCGACAGCACCAGCATGGTCGAGAAAAACACCGGCCGCAAAGCGGGCAGGATGATGCGCCAGTAGATGCGTGGCAGCGAGGCGCCGTCGATTTGTGCGGCTTTGATGATGCTGTCGTCGATACCGCGCAGGCCCGCCAAAAACAGCGCCATCGCAAACCCGGCCGACTGCCACACCCCGGCGATGACGATGCAGTAAATCGCCATGTCGGGCGTCACCAGCCAGTTGAAGCTGAAGCTGGTCCAGCCCAGGTCGTGCATCAGCTTTTCCAGCCCAAAGCTGGGGTTGAGCATCCACTTCCAGGCGGTGCCGGTGACCACAAAAGACAAGGCCATGGGGTAGAGGTAGACCGTGCGCAACAGGCCCTCGCCACGGATTTTTTGGTCCAGCAAAATGGCCAACAGCACGCCCACCGCCATGGCGCCGCCCACATACAGCACACCAAACACCAGCAGGTTGCGCAGCGCGACCCACCAGCGCTCCATGGCAAACAGCGCCATGTACTGGTCCAGGCCCACAAAGGTGTAGTTGGGCAGCATGCGCGAGGCGCTGACCGACAGCACCCCGTTCCAAATCATGAGCCCGTAAATGAAGGCGAAACCCAGCACAAAGCCGGGCGCCACCACCAGCTTGGGCAGCCAGTTGTCGGCGGTTTTTGACATGAGATCTCCCTGGCGCTGACGACGACCGTCGCACCCATGGGCCAACAAAGGAAAGAAAAGGCCCCGGCAGGCGCCGAGGCCTGGCACACAGCCGACCCGCTGCGGGGTCAGCCAGGCGCTCAGCGCACGCTCACTTGGTGGCTGCGGCGGCGACCAGACGCTTCTGCGCGTCGGCCACGCCCATCTTGTCGTCGTTCCAGAACTGGGTCACCACGTCCTGGATCGCGCCTTGCGCAGCGGGCGCCACCGCCATGCCGTGGGCAATCGAGGGCACCAGACCACCGGCCTTGTCGGTTTCCACAAAGTCCTTGGCCGACGCTTGCGCGCAGCTGTCGAACTTGCCCATGTCGTGGCCCAGACGCACCGGGATGGAACCCTTGTTCTGGTTGAACACTTCTTGGAACTCGGTGCTCAGGATGGCCGATGCCAGATCGGCTTGGCCTTTCTGCGCGGCTTCGTCCTTGAGCTTGAACAAAATGAACGAGTCGATGTTGAAGGTGAACGCATTGGCGGTGCCTGGCGCTGCGGCACACAGGAAGCCTTCACCCGGCTTTTTGCCAGCGGCGGTGAACTCGCCCTTGGCCCAGTCGCCCATGAACTGGAACGCGGCCTTGCCCTCGATCACCATGGCGGTGGTCAGGTTCCAGTCGCGGCCCGACGAAGCGGCGTCGGTGTAGCCCTTGAGCTTGCGGAAGGTGTTGAGCACCTTGGTCGTGGTGGCGCTGTCGATGGCCGCCGGATCGAGCTGCACAAACGCCTTCTTGTAGTAGTCGGCGCCGCCCACACCCAAGGCCACCGATTCGAACACGGTGAAGTCTTGCCAGTTTTGACCACCGTGGGCGAGGGCCACCGCACCGCTCTTCTTGATTTTGTCGGCAGCGGCGAAAAACTCGTCCCAAGTTTTGGGCATGGTCTTCACACCTGCCTTGGCCATGACCTCAGGGTTGGCCCACATCCAGTTGACGCGGTGCACATTGACCGGTGCGGCCACGTAGTTGCCGTTGTGCTTCATCACATTGGCCACCACGGCGGGCAGCAACTCGTCCCACTTTTCGGCCTGGGCCACGTTGTCGATGTTGGCCAACATGCCTTCGGCGGCCCACTCTTGAATGGCCGGCCCTTTGACCTGGGCGGCGGTGGGCGGGTTGCCCGACACCGCGCGGCTCTTGAGCACGGTCATGGCGTTTTCACCGCCACCGCCGGCCACCGCAAAGTCTTTCCACTCGTTGCCCTTGGCTTCAAGCATCTTCTTGAGCTCAGCGGCCGAAGCGGCCTCGCCACCCGAAGTCCAGTAGTGCAGCACCTCGATGACCGGCTTGGCAGCCACAGGCGCTGGAGCGGGCGCGGCGGCGGGGGCCGGCGCTTCTTCTTTTTTGCCACAAGCGGTGGCCAGCAGGGCCACCGCCAGCGCGGCGCCGAGTTTGAGTTGGAAAGCCATGGGGAATGTCTCCGAGCGCGGGCCAGTGGCCCGATAAAAAAACGTCACCCGGAACATCCCGGGCTCGTTAATTTTTCATTAATTAATCAATGAAAGCATCCGTACAAACCCGCAGAACCCACAGAAGAGACTCAGTTCATGCCGTCCAAGGCACAGGCTGCACCTTGTAAAGCGGGCGATTGCTCCGAAGTGATCACCCACACAGGGATGTTGGCCAAATAAGACTCGAAGCGGCCCTTGGCTTCAAACCGGCTGCGAAACGGCGACTGATCGAACCAAGCGCCCAGCCGTGGCACGATGCCCCCGCCGATGTACACGCCGCCCAAGGCGCCCAAGGTGAGCGCCAGGTTCGCGGCCACCGATCCGAGCTGCGCACAAAAGATGTTCAGCGCTTCGGTGGCCTGGGGATGGGCCTGATCGAGTGCGGCCCGGGTCACATCGGCCGCGCTGCGAAACACCGCTGTGTCGGCCCCATCGGCGGCGCACAGCAGGTGGCAGGCGTCGAGCAAACCTTGCCCGCTGAGCAAGCGTTCGGCCGACGCACGGCTGTAGCGCCGGATCAGGCCGTCCATCACCAAGCGCTCGCGCGGGGTGACAGCCGGCAAAGTGACGTGCCCCCCCTCGCCCTCGAGCGGCACCCAGCCACCACGTCCATTGGGCAGCAGGCCGGAGACACCCAAACCGGTGCCTGCGCCCACCAAGCCCATCGGCGCACCGGTCTTGGCCTGTTTGCCGCCCACTTGGCGCAGGTGCGAGGTCGGCAAGGTCGGCAAGGCCAAGGCCAGCGCGGTGAAGTCGTTGAGCACCCGCAACACCTGCAGACCAAACTCAGCGGCAAACGCTTGTTGCGAAAACGCCCAGTGGTGGTTGGTCATGCGCACCTCGTCGCCGGTGACCGGGTTGGCCATGGCGATCGCTGCGGCGCGCGGCTCGTCGCGATCCAAGCGCTCCAAATAAGCGCGAAAGGCCGCTTGCAGGCTGTCGTACTCGGCGCAAGGCAGGACGATCACATCGGTGATCGGGTCGTGCGGCGAAGCCTGCCAAGCGAAACGCGCGTTGGTGCCACCGATGTCGGCCAGCACGCGGGGAAAGAGGGGGTGACGAGAGGGACTGTGCAGCATGTTGTGGGACGGATGGGCCGGCGTGAGAGGGCGTTGCAACCGGCCGGCATGATGCCGCAAAAGTAACCCGGTTACAACCAAACTACCCCATTTGGTAACCGGGATGTTCCCTTGCCGCTCAACGCGGCAGGTGCTGCCGCGCCCAGCGCACGATGTCGGCGCTGCCCATGGCGCCCGGCTGACGGGCCACCTCGCGCCCGCCCACAAACAGCGCCAGCGTGGGGATGCTGCGGATCTGCAGCTGGGCCGACAGATTGGGCGCTTGCTCGGTGTTGACTTTGACCAGACGCAAGCGCGGCTCCAGCTCGCGGGCGGCGGCGGCGAAGTGCGGCGCCATCATGCGGCAGGGGCCGCACCAAGGCGCCCAGAAATCCACCAGCAGCGGCACATCGCTGCGCTGCACATGGCGGGCAAAAGCGGGCTCATCCAGCGCCACCGGTTCGCCAGTGAACAGGGCCTGGTGGCATTTGCCGCAGTGGGCCACCTGTCCGATCTGGGCAGCGGCGATGCGGTTGGTGGTGTGGCAGTGGGGACAGACCACATGCAGGGTGTCGGCTGGGCTCATACAAGGCAACTTCAAAACATCAGATGCCTAGGCAATTGGGGACACCCAGCCCCATTTCAATACACACCCCCCAGGGTATGCATTCAGATCAGCCGACCGATCAAGCTGGCCAGCAGGCTGAGCAACACGGTGGACGCCAGCGGAATGAACCACTCCCGCCCAAACGCGCGGAAATGGAAGTCGCCCGGCAGCCGACCCAAACCCAGTTTGCGCAACAAGGGCGTGGCCCAGCTGATCAGCAGCAAGGCCAGAAAAATGACGAGCATCCAGCGAATCATGGGCGGCTCACAAACGGTGGGTGCGGTCGCCGCTGCGCACGCCCATCGGCGTCCAGCCCTCGGCGCTGGCCGCAGGCGCCAGCAGCAGCACTTTGAACAGCTCGCCCATTTCGTGCTCCATCACCAGCTTGTGGATGAAGCTGTTGTCGCGCAGCGCCTGCGCCTCGTCGGTGGGCAGCAGCGGGTCGAGCACACCGCAATTGAGCAGAAACCGGCCCTGGCTGGTGTAGCCCAGCACCGACAGGCCCGCCTCTTGCGCCGCCAGCGCCACGCCCGTGAAGTTCACATGGGCGGTGATGTCTTTGAGGCCCACGTCTTGCAGCGGCAATTCGTCGTGCCGGTGGGCCTTGAAGCAGCTGAGCGTGCCCATGTGGCGCTGCGGGTGGTAGTACTCGGCTTCAGGGAAACCGTAGTCGATGAACAGCGCCGCACCGCGCTCCCAGCGTTCGGCCAGGGTGCGCACAAAGGCCTCGGCCTGGGCGTGGGTTTCGGTCAGGTAATCGTGTGCGCCGTCGATGTCGAGCGGCGGGCGGTGATCGGTCGGGCTGTCGCGCCACTGCAGCGCGCCGTCTTCGCCCAGCGCCACGCCGCGCTCGTGCCACACACCTGCGGTGCGCTGCAGCAGCCGCACCGGCATGGCATCGAGCACCTCGTTGCCCACCACCACGCCGCTGAAGCGCTCCGGCAGGCGGTCGGCCCACTGCACCCGATCGCCCCAAGGGGCCAAGCTGTCTTGCTGGCGGGCGCGCAAGCTGCCAGAGAGGTCGACGATGGTGTAGCGCCGGGGCAAGGCGCCCTGCACCTGCAAGCCCTGCAGCAGCTGCTGGGCCAGCGCACCGGTGCCGGCGCCAAATTCCCACACCTCATCGGTGCCGGTGACGGCCAGCGCTTGCGCCACCTGGCGCGACAGCGCGTGGCCAAAACGCGGGGTCAGTTCGGGCGCGGTGACAAAGTCGCTGCCTTGCCCCTCGGGCCCTGGCCAGTGGCCAAACTTGGCCAAGCCGTTGGCGTAGTAACCCAAACCGGGCTCGTACAGCGCCAAGGCCATGAAGCGTTCAAAGGCCAGCCAGCCGCCGGCGGCGGCGATGGCCTCGCGGATCCGGCCGAGCAGGGCGGCCGATACACTTGCGGCTTGTGCCGCGCTGTCGCTGGGGTCTGTGCCCGGAGGGTGCTTGTTCACCCCGCGATTGTCCCCCAAGGCCACCACCCGTTCTCCACCATGCCCACCACCCACATCTCCGCTTCGTCGCCTCACCCCGTGGTGCTCGTCACTGGCGCCGGCAAACGCCTGGGCCGCCAGATCGCGTTGGCCTGCGCGGCGGCGGGCTATGCGGTGGCGGTGCACTACCGCGCGTCGGCCACCGAAGCCCAGCAGACGGTGGTCGACTGCGCCGCATTGGGTGTGCCCGCCTGGTCCTTGGGCGCCGACCGGGCCGACGCAGCCCAGGTGCTAGCCCTGGTGCCCGCCGTGCTCACGCAGGCCGGGCGGCTGGACGCGGTGGTCAACAGCGCCTCGCTGTTCGAACACGACGCGGCCGAGAGCTTTGGCTTTGCCGCCATGGAGCGGCACCTGCGCAGCAACACCGGCGCACCCATCTTGCTGGCGCAAGCGCTGCACCAGCACCTGCAGGCTCGCGACGGCCAAGGCGCGGTGGTCAACCTGCTCGACCAAAAGCTCTGGAACCTGAACCCCGATTTCATGAGCTACACCTTGTCCAAAGCCGCGCTGCACGCGGCCAACGA
>JBEIEH010000171.1:0-6150 GCA_040383055.1 Burkholderiaceae bacterium | reverse complement strand
CCTGAGCGAGGCCGATGCGCCGGTGGAATACGTGGCCGAACTCAAGTTCGACGGCCTGGCCATGAGCCTGCGTTATGAAAACGGTGTGCTGGTGCAGGCCGCGACCCGGGGCGACGGCGAGACCGGTGAGGACGTGACACACAACGTGCGCACGGTGGGACAAATCCCCTTGAGGCTGATGACATCTCATGATTCGCTGCCGTCGGTCTTAGAAGTGCGCGGTGAGGTCTACATGCGCCGCGACGACTTCGACGCTTTGAACGAACGCCAGCGCGCCAAAATCGCCGCTGGGGCCAAGGGCGAAAAAACCTTTGTCAACCCACGCAACGCCGCCGCCGGCGCGGTGCGCCAGCTCGACTCGGGCATTGCGGCGCAGCGGCCGTTGAGCTTCTTTGCTTACGGTGTGGGCGAGGTCACAGTGCCCGAACAGGGCGGGCCGCAGTGGCAGAGTCATTTCGCCATGCTGCAGCGGCTCAAGGCCTGGGGCTTTCCGGTGGCCGAGCAGACCACGGTGTGCCGTGGTGCGGCCGAGCTGGTGGCTTTTCACCAGCGCATGGGCGCTGCGCGCGACGCCCTGCCGTTTGACATCGACGGTGTGGTCTACAAAGTCAACAGCCTGGCGCAGCAGCAGGCGCTCGGCTTTGTGACCCGCGAGCCGCGCTGGGCCGTGGCACACAAATACCCGGCGCAAGAACAGCTCACCACCGTCGAAGCCATCGACGTGCAGGTTGGCCGCACCGGCAAGCTCACCCCGGTGGCCAAACTGGCGCCGGTGTTTGTGGGCGGCGTGACGGTGACCAATGCCACGCTGCACAACGAAGACGAAGCCCGCCGCAAAGACGTGCGGGTTGGCGACACCGTCATCGTGCGCCGCGCAGGCGACGTCATCCCCGAAGTGGTGGGCGTGTTGCCCGACAAACGCCCCGAAGGCACAACCCCCTTCACCATGCCCCATGTGTGCCCCGTGTGCGGCAGCGCGGCACTGCGCGAAGAAGGCGAGGCCGACTACCGCTGCACCGGCGGCCTGTTTTGTGGCGCTCAGCGCAAGCAGGCCATCTTGCACTACGCGCAGCGCCGCGCGGTGGAGGTGGAGGGTCTGGGCGACAAGCTGGTGGAGCAACTGGTCGACAGCGGCGTGGTCAAGACCCTGCCCGATCTGTACCGGCTGGGCTTCACCGCGCTGGCTGCGCTTGAGCGCATGGCCGAGAAATCGGCGCAGAACCTGCTGAGCGCGCTCGAGACTTCCAAACAAACCACCTTGCCGCGCTTCCTGTTTGGCTTGGGCATTCGCCATGTGGGCGAAGTCACCGCCAAAGAGCTGGCGCGGCATTTCGGCGCGCTCGACCGCATCATGGACGCCAGCGAAGAAGACCTGCTGCAGGTGGCCGACGTGGGGCCGATTGTGGCCAACAGCATCCACACCTTCTTCCAACAGACCCACAACCGCGAGGTGGTGGAACAACTGCGCGCCTGCGGTGTGACCTGGGAAGAGGGCGAGCCCGCCGCCCGCGCACCACAGCCGCTGGCCGGCAAAACTTTTGTGCTGACGGGCACTTTCCCGACCCTTAAACGCGACCAGGCCAAAGACCTGCTCGAAGCCGCTGGCGCCAAAGTGGCTGGCTCGGTCAGCAAAAAAACCGACTACGTGGTGGCCGGCGAAGACGCCGGCAGCAAGCTCGACAAAGCCCGTGAGCTGGGTGTGGCGGTGATCGATGAGGCGGGAATGTTGGTTTTGCTGACAGATTTAATGTGACATAAATACCTATATTGACATTATTGACAGAAACTCCAGAATTGAGATGTCTTAGACAAATGGTGGCTAAGCGCATTTTGGAGAAGTTGAATGTCGTTCAAAAAAAGTTGGATATGGATCGCAGCGCTCTCAGCGGTGGTCGCTGGCTGTGGTGGTGGCGGTGGATCTTCCGGACCGATCGCTTTGACAGGCAAGGTCATCGATGGCTACATCGGTGGCGCCACGGTGTGTTTGGACGTCAACAGCAACTTGCGCTGTGATGCGGGTGAGCCCACGGCGACGTCGGCGGCAGATGGCAGTTACTCGTTGACTTACGAGGGCTCGGTTGACGGTATGCAAATTTTGGCGGTGGTGGAGCCTGGCGCGGTCGACTCCGAGCTCGGTGAGATCACCAAAGCGTTTGATCTGCTGGCGCCGGCGGAAAACGCCAGCGTGGTGACGCCCCTGACCACCTTGGTGGCCAACGAGATGCTCAACCGTGGTGTCGATGCTGAGGAAGCTCAGCGCGCCATCAAGGCACAGTTCAATTTCGAAGGCGATCTCCTTGGCCGTGATTTCATCGCAGCCAACGACACCGATACGCTTCAGGTGGCCCAGGTGGTGGCAGCCTCGATGGCCGCCGTCAAGGAAGAGCTTCAGGCGGTTGCCACCAACGACACATCAGTGGCCGCGTTGTCTCAGAAAGACATGATCAAAGCCGTCATCGCGGAGGTCAAGGCCTCTGTGCTGCCCACAGTGTTGACCCCCGACGGCAAAGCAGCTGTGGACACTGCCAACCTCACTCAGGAAGCTTTGGCATCTAGCATCAAGCAGACGGCCAATGTGCAAACCGTCCTCCAGGGTCGCGTGGAGCAGATTGTGGCGCGCAGCAAAGCCGGTGACGGTACAGTGCTCAGCATGGCTGAGGTGTTCAAGAACGGCTTGCTGATTGCCGAGCAGGGCAGTGGTGACTACATCAACGCTCAGGGTCAACGCGTTGGTAACTTCAGCGGGTTCAGTGACAAACTGGTGGCCGAGTGGATGCAGTTTGATGTGGCCGACTTGGCTCCGCCTCCGCTCTACCGCAAGGTCTATTCGCCTGATGGCAGTGATCAGTGGTTTACCCAATGGGAGGAGAGCGAAGCCGACCGCAGTCACTATTTTGTGAATGGATCGTGGTTCATCGGCACGGGTGATGTGGGACAAACCAAGCCCTACTTTGAGGGCAACTGCGTGGTGGTTCCGTTCAAGGACGGCATCCAGGCGGGCACCCGGTTTTGCGCAGTCGCTCGCGACGTGTCCGGCAAACCCATCAAGGACTTCGTGAAAAGCGTGACCTCCGCCGCGGTGTTCCCGCAGGGGTCAACTGGCTACGATCTGACCTTCTCGGCGACCGACGACACCTACGAAATCTGGGCCGATACCGATTGGTCGGGCTATAACTACGGCGGAGGCTCGCCCTCGATCGCTGGCTTCATCGCTGCCACTGCCACCAATCCGCAGTGGACGGGAGACAACTGTTCCGTCGGATTCCGCTTTCGCGACTACAACCCAGATACCAAGGTGGGTGTGATGGAGTGGGCGGCCAACACCTCGAATCAAGGTTGTAACAACGCTTCCGCCAATTTCACCAACGCAGAAACCACCCGTTTCTCGGTGATCTCTGTGGGTGGTAAAGATGTGCTGCGTGCCCCCTACGCCAACGTTTATCGCCGGTTGAATCCTGGTGACGGCGCAAGCGGTCAAAAAGCCTTTGCCGTGGTCACCAACCTCAACAACCAATCGGGCGTGTTCTCTGGTGAGTATCGTTCAGCTGGTCAGGCGACCACTGTGGCCTTCACAGGCAACATCGACGCCAGCTTCCAAGTGGCCAACAGGACGTTGTTCGACGCCGCCATGAGCGCTTTGGGCAACGCCCCGTTCCCCTATCCGTCCGCTCGTTGATTCTGACTGGATAGCTGTAAGGCAGCCCGAGGACCTAGCGTCCTCGGGTTTTTTTTGAGCGAGTGGGGTCCTCACTTGAACTTGTAGAAATCCCGGTTCAACACCGCCGCCACGGCGGTGACCTCTTCCGGGAACATGCCCAAGTTGAGGTTGGTGTTGCACATTTCCACCATGCCGCGCAGCAGCCCCGCGTTGTTGAAGCGGCCGGTCGGCTTGTAGATGGCGCTGCCGTCGCCGCCCACTTGTTTGGCGTGGCACTGGGCGCAGTTGTGCTCTTTCATGAGCTTTTCGCCCAGTGCGATGTCCGCCCCTTTGAAGATATCGGCCCCTTGTGCCAAGGCCCATGGTGCAGCGAGCGCACAAACGATGGCGGCCAAGGTACGTCGGGTGTTGGTGCGCATCTGAGTTCTCCTCGGGGATTTGTGGCAATTGGACCTGAGGGTAGCGCAAACTTCGGGCACACTCCACGACGCAATCGTTTGCCAACCCCAGCGTTCCTCTGGTTTTTTGGGTAAACCCTATGGCCATCCACACCATTCTGAAAATGGGCGACCCGCGTTTGCTGCGCGTGGCGCAGCCCGTGACCGCTTTTGACACCCCAGAGTTGTACCAGCTGGTGGCCGATATGGAAGAGACCATGGTCAGCGTCAGCGGCGCTGGGTTGGCTGCCCCACAAATTGGGGTGGATCTGCGGCTGGTGATCTTTGGTACCGGGCAGGTCAATCCCCGTTACCCACAATACGAGCCGATTCCCAAAACCGTGCTGATCAACCCCGTCATCACGCCCATGGGCGGCGACGAAGAAGAGGGCTGGGAAGGTTGCCTGTCGGTGCCCGGCATGCGCGGTGTGGTGCCGCGCTGGGCGCGCGTGCGCTACACAGGCTTTGATCTGCATGGCCAGCCCATTGATCGCACGGTCGACGGCTTTCACGCCCGGGTTGTGCAGCACGAATGCGACCACCTCGACGGCAAGCTCTACCCCATGCGCATCCGCGATTTCAGCCGTTTTGGGTTTAATGAGGTGCTGTTTCCCGGCCTACCGGCCGAAGACGATTGACCGATTCAGGGAGCGACATGAAGACACACCAGGGGCCATTGGCTCCTTTCACACTGCGTCGGCAGCCGTGGGCCATGAGCTTGGCCTTGGCCTTGGCCTTAGGCCTGACCGGCTGTGCCACCCAGCGCCCAGCGGTGCCCACCGAGGTGAGCGCACCGGCCGTCGCCTGGTTGGCGCCTGCACTGCCGCACCAGGGGAACAGCCAAGCCTTGGCCGACTGGTGGGCGCGCTGGCAAGACCCCACCCTGGTCGCGTGGGTCGCGCGTGCGCAGTCGCTCAGTCCTACGCTGGCCGATGCGCGCGCGCAAGTGGCCCAGGCCCGCGCCCAGCGCTTGGCGCAAGAAACACTCACAGGTCCTCAGGTTTTCGCGGTGGGCAACGCCAGCCGCGCTGTGTCTGTGGGAACCACCACCGGCCCCAGCAACACCTTGTCGGTGGGGCTGCAAGCCTCGTGGGCGCTGGATGTCTGGGGCGATGGCCGCGCGGCGGTGTCGCAGGCCACGGCTCAGCAAGCGGGCGCCCAAGCCGGTTGGCACGCGGCCCGTGTGTTGGTGGCGGCCGAGCTGGCGCAAAGCTATTTCGCTTGGCGCACCTGCCACCGTTGGTTGCAGACCGCGCGTGACGATCTGGCCTCGCGCGAGGCCACCGCGCAGGCCCTTGCACAGGGCCAGCGCGTGGGCTTGGTGGCGCCAGCCACCGCCGCGCTGGCGCAGGCCTCGGTGGCCCAGGGCCGCGAAGCGCTGGCCAGCCAGCGCCAGCAGTGCGACACCCAAACCAAAGCGCTGGTGGCCTTGACCGGCTTGCCCGAAGCCGAGGTGCGCGCCGCCGAAACGGCGCAGACCGAAGCCCGCCTGCCTTGGCCCAGCGTGCCGGCGGTGCCCGCCGCCGCCTTGCGCCAGCGCCCCGATGTCTGGCAGGCGCAATTTGCCTTGGCGGCCGCCGCCGACGGTGTGGGCATTGCCCAGGCCCAGCTCTGGCCGAGCCTGAGCTTGTCGGCCAACTGGCTGCGCCACGACGTGCGCGCCGGCACCGACTTCAGCACCTGGTCGATCGGCCCCTTGGCGGTGAACGTGCCGCTGGTCGGCCGCGACGCCTTGCGCGCCCGCGCCGATGCCGCCCAAGTCGGCTTTGAGGCGGCCCAAACCGCATACGAGGCCACCCTGCGTCGCGCGGTGGGTGAGGTGGAGCAAGCGCTGGTGGCGCAAGCGGCCTTGCAAGAACGCCAGAGCGCAAGCGCCTTGGCGGCCGACGGTCTGCGCCAGGTTTTGGTCGCGACCGAGCAGCGCTTCAAGGCCGGCTTGGCCAGCCTCAATGAACTGGAAGACGCGCGCCGCCAGTGGTTGGGTGCGCAATCGGCGCTGGTGGGGGTGCGGCTCGAGCAACTCAACACCGCCGTGGCTTTGTATGTGGCGCTGGG
>JBEIEH010000170.1:0-6238 GCA_040383055.1 Burkholderiaceae bacterium | reverse complement strand
GCCGCTGCTGGCGCGCAAAACGCAGCAGGCGGTGTCGCTGGACGAGTTGCTGTTTGCGTTGATTGTGCTCGGCGACGATAGGGTGGTGGCGCGCACCCACATCGCTCACGCTCAGCCGTAGGTCAACGCCCGCGCCTTGCCCCAGAACACCCGGTACATGAACACGGTGTAGGCCACTATCACCGGCAAGGTGATGGCGGTACCGATAAAGATGACCATGAGCGACTCGGTGGCGGCCGCCGCCTCCCACACCGTGAGCCGGCCCATCACGATATCGGGCAGGATGCTGTAGGCCAGACCGATAAAGGCCATGACGCAGATCAGCACAATGTTGGCGAACACCAGCCAGCCGTAGCCGGCGGCCACCAGCGCCGGCCGGGTCACCACCCAGCGCACCGCAAAAAAGGCGGCGGCGCACACCAGCGGTATCGGCAGCAGCGCCACCACCTGTGGCAAGCCAAACCATTTTGCGATCACAGCGGGGTTGACCAGCGGTGTGGCGGCGGAGATGGCCAGCAGCGCCAGCGCCATGGGCCACAGGGCGCGGCGCGCCCAGTGCAGAGACCGCTGTTGCAGGTCCCCCTCGGTTTTCATGATCAGCCAACCGGCGCCCAGCATCACGTACACCGCTGGCAGGGTCAGCGCGATGCCCAGACTGAAGGCCCAGCCCAGGCCGCCCAGGTCAAAGCCGGTGATGTAGCTGCCCAGCATCCAGCCTTGGGCGCTGGCGGCCATCAGCGATCCGACGAAAAAGGTACGGTTCCAGAACGGCTTCCACACCGCAGGCGCTTTGACACGAAAGTCAAACGCCACGCCACGCAGCACCAGGCCAATCAGCATCAGAGCCACCGGCAGGTACAGCGCTTGCAGGATCAGGCCGTGCGCTTTCGGAAACGCCACCAGCAGCACGCCCACGCCCAGCACCAGCCAGGTTTCGTTGGCGTCCCAGAATGGGCCAATGCTGCTGATCATGGTGTCTTTTTGCTCATCGTTGCCCAGCGGCAGCAGCAGGCCCACGCCAAGGTCGTAGCCGTCGAGGATGACGTAGGCCAGCAGCGACAGGCCCATGACGGCCATAAAAACCAGGGGCAGGGTCTCGGACCAGGTGGACATGTTCACGCTCCTGCCTTGCCGAGTTGGGCGCCGGTGGCCGGCGCGCTGGCGTGTTTCACCGGGTTCTCCGCCATGTACTTCATCACCCCGACGTAGCTCACCAGCAGCAGACCGTAGACCACCAGATAAGCGGTCAGCGTGAGCGCCACCCAGGGCGAGGCGATCTGGGTGGCGGTGTCGGCGGTGCGCAGCACACCATAGACCACATAAGGCTGGCGGCCGATTTCGGTCACGTACCAGCCCGCCAGGGTGGCCACCCAGCCTGAAAACGCCATACCCGAAAGCACCCACAACAGTGGGCGCGGCAAGGTGGTGGTGCCAGCGAGGCGCTGCGGCCAGAGCTTCCAGGCGCTGAAGGCGGCCACCAGCAGCATCACGGTGCCCACGCCCACCATCACGCGAAAGGCGTAGAACACCGGCGCCACCGGCGGGTGTTCGCCCTGGAACTCGTTGATGCCCTTGATTTCACCGTCCCATTCGTGGGTGAGGATGAGGCTGGCCAGCTTGGGAATCTGTACCGCGAAATGGGTGGTGCCCGCCGCTTCATCCGGAATGCCAAGCAGCGTCAGCGGCGCGCCGCGCTCGGTCTGCCAGATGCCTTCCATGGCGGCGATCTTGGCGGGTTGGTGCTCCAGCGTGTTCAGGCCATGCAGATCGCCCACCAACACCTGCACCGGCGCGATCAGGGCGGCGGCAAAGACCGCACTGCGCAGTGCCTTGTGGGTGCCCCGGGTCGCGCTGCCCTTCATGAGCTGCCAGGCGCACAGCCCGGCGATCAGGAACGATGCAGTGAGCCCGGAAGCCAGCAGCTTGTGCGCCAGCCGGTAGGGGAAGGACGGGTTGAAGACAATCGCCATCCAGTCGGTGGGCATGAATTCGCCGTTGACGATCTCGAAGCCGGCGGGTGTGTGCATCCACGAGTTCAGGCTCAAGATCCAGAACGCCGACATGGTGGTGCCCAGTGCCACCAGAAACGTGGCAATCAGGTGCACCCGCTCGCTCACCCGGCCCCGGCCAAACAGCATGATGCCCAGAAAACTGGCCTCCAGAAAGAAGGCGGTCAGCACCTCGTAGCCCAGCAGCGGGCCGGCTCGGTTGCCGGCTTTTTCCATGAAGCCAGGCCAGTTGGTGCCAAACTGGAAGCTCATGACGATGCCCGAAACCACCCCCAACGCAAAGGTCAGCGCAAACACCTTGGTCCAGAAGTAGTAGGCCTCTTCCCAGGCCGTGTCACGCGTCTGCACAAAGCGGATACGAAAGAACAGCAGGAACCAGCACAGCGCGATGGTGATGGTTGGAAACAGGATGTGAAAACTGATGTTGGCCGCAAACTGGATGCGCGAGAGCAGCAGGGTGTCGAAGTCCATGGCGGTGTCTTTCTGGGCGTCAGTCGGTGGTGCCATCGGCGGGCCGATCGCTGGCTTTGCGGGCGCGGCTGCGGCCGGTGAGCGCGTCCTTCATCTCCAGCACCTTGGTCACCTTGGAGCCGAGGTCCATCAGCCGGATGGCGGTCTCGGGCTGCAGTTTCTGGATCTCGTCGAACCACGACATCAGCCGCTCGATCAGGTCGTGCATCTCGCGCATACGGGTCTGCGCATGGCGTTCGGCCTCGTTGTCAGGCGTCACCAGCAGCGCGCTGCGCAGCATGGACAACGTGGGCTCGATCTCGCGCCGGCGCCGCTCGGTGGCCAGCACCCGAAAGATTTCCCACACGTCTTCGGGCGCGTCGAAGTATTCGCGCCGGTCGCCGGGAAGGTGGCGCAGGCGCACCAGTCGCCAGGCCTGCAGTTCCTTGAGGCCCATCGACACGTTCGAGCGGGAGAAACCCAGCGCGTCGCCGATGTCGTCGGCGTTGAGCGGGGCTTGCGAAACGAACAGCAACGCGTAAATCTGGCCCACGGTGCGGTTGATGCCCCAGCGGCTACCCATCTCCCCAAAGTGGTTGATGAATTCGCGGCTGAGGGAGGACAGAGGGGAGATGGGAGACATGCTGAACCTTTCGTGCTTCCTGAATTTTCAGTAATTCCTGAAAACCAGAAAGATAGCAGGGCCTTTCAGTGGTGGTGGCCTGCCTACAATCGAGCAGATATTCGGAGCACCTGTATGAGCATCAAGAGCGACAAATGGATCCGGCGCATGGCCGAGCAGCACGGCATGATCGAGCCGTTTGAGCCCGGTCAGATTCGGCAAAACGCCGCTGGCCAGAAGATCGTGAGCTACGGCACCAGCAGCTATGGCTACGACATTCGCTGCGCGCCCGAGTTCAAGGTGTTCACCAACATCCACAGCACCGTGGTGGACCCCAAGAACTTCGACGAAAAAAGCTTTGTCGACATCCATTCGGACGTCTGCATCATTCCGCCCAACAGCTTCGCGCTGGCGCGCACCGTCGAGTACTTCCGCATTCCGCGCAATGTGCTGACCATTTGTCTGGGCAAAAGCACCTACGCGCGCTGCGGCATCATCGTCAACGTGACACCGTTTGAGCCTGAGTGGGAGGGGTATGTGACCCTCGAGTTCAGCAACACCACACCGCTGCCGGCCAAGATTTACGCCGGTGAGGGGTGTGCGCAGGTGCTGTTTTTTGAGAGCGACGAGGTCTGCGAGACCAGTTACAAAGACCGCGGCGGCAAATACCAGGGTCAGGTAGGGGTAACACTGCCCAAAACCTGATTTCGGGGAAAATCCAGACGATTGGCTGCTTGACCTGCGTCAAGGCGGCGTCAGTTGCCGGTGTCTACCATCGGCTTTCGCGTGTTCGCTGTCGGCGGACGCACCGTGAGTTTGCTGATTGTCTGGATCGTCATGACCCAAAATCCCCCCCGGTTTGAAAAGCCTGAGCCCATTCCCGAGCACGCCGCCTTGCCGCACCGCAAAGTCATTCGCGGTTGGCTCACTCCCATCGCCGAACGCCGCACCGCCCTCAGCATCGCTTTGCTGGTGCTGGACTGGGTTGTGTTTGTGGCGCTGATCGTGGGCACCGTGGCTCTGCAGGCGTGGTGGGCCAAGTTGTTGTGTGGTTTGGCCGCTGGCTTTGTGATCGGCCGTTTGTTCATCATTGGCCACGACGCCTGCCACCAGAGCTACACACCACACCGCGGCCTCAACAAGATCCTGGGTCGCATCGCCATGGTGCCATCGCTCACCCCCTACAGCTTGTGGGAAGTGGGGCACAACGTGGTGCACCACGGCTACACCAACCTCAAGGGCGTGGACTTTGTCTGGGCGCCGCTGACCAAAGACGAATTCGAAGCGTTGTCGCCCGGGCGCCGCCTGATGGAGCGCATTTACCGCAGCGGCTGGGGGCCGGCGCTCTACTACCTGGTGGAGATGTGGTGGAACCGCATGTACTTTCCGCGCAAGAGCTACATGGGCACCAAGCGCGCTGAATTCACCTGGGACGGCGTGTTTGTGACCGCTGTGGCCGCCGCCTGGATCGCTGCGCTGGTCGGTGCAGCCTACGCCACCGAGCAGTCGGCCTGGGCGCTGGTGGGTTACGGCTTTGTGCTGCCCTTTTTGTTCTGGAACGCCATGATTGGCTTTGTGGTGTACGTGCACCACACCCACACCGCCGTGCAGTGGCACGACGACAAGGCGCTTTGGGCCAAGGCCGCACCGTTTGTGTCCACCACGGTGCACATGACCTTCCCGTTCAAGATTGGTGCTTTGATGCACCACATCATGGAACACACCGCCCACCACGTGGACATGAGCGTGCCGCTGTACAAGCTCAAGAACGCCCAAAAGCTGCTGGAAGACACGCTGCCCGGGCGCATCATCATTCAGCGTTTTTCGTGGCGCTGGTACTTTGAGACAGCGCGCAAGTGCAAGCTCTACGACTTCACCCGCCGCTGCTGGACCGATTTTCAGGGCCGACCCACCAGTGACTTCAAGCCCGCCATCGTGTGAAGGCGATCGATTGATAAGCAAGCCACGGCGCTGCCAACAGCCCGTGGCTTTTTTGCTGTTGTGCGCGCCCATTTGATGAAAAAAATGGCAAATCCGCCCCAGGTGCGACAATACGGGGCTTATTCGAAAGACCCATGACGCAATCTTTTTCTGAACTCTCCCTCGCGCCGACCTTGGCCCGCGCCGTGGCCGAAATGGGCTACGAGAGCATGACCCCCATTCAAGCGCAGGCCATTCCGGTGGTGCTGCAAGGCCGCGATGTGATGGGTGCAGCCCAGACGGGCACGGGCAAAACGGCGGCCTTTTCGCTGCCGCTGTTGCAGCGTTTGCTCAAACACGAAAACGCCTCCACCTCGCCAGCGCGCCATCCGGTGCGCGCCCTGGTGCTGCTGCCCACGCGCGAACTTGCCGACCAAGTGGCCCAGCAGATTGAGCTGTACGCCAAATACACCCAGTTGCGCAGCGCGGTGGTGTTTGGTGGCATGGACATGAAGCCCCAGACCATCGAGCTGAAAAAAGGCGTTGAAGTGCTGGTGGCCACGCCCGGCCGTCTGCTGGACCACATCGAGGCCAAGAACGCGGTGCTCAACCAGGTCGAGTACGTGGTGCTCGACGAGGCCGACCGCATGCTCTACATCGGCTTCCTGCCAGACCTGCAGCGCATCCTGAGCTACCTGCCCAAAAAACGGACCACCTTGCTGTTTTCAGCCACCTTCTCGCCCGAAATCAAACGGCTGGCTGGCAGCTACCTGCAAGAGCCGGTGACCATCGAGGTGGCGCGCTCCAACGCCACCGCCTCGACCGTCGAGCAGCATTTCTACAGCGTTCAGACCGACGACAAGCGCGCGGTGCTCAAACAGATCTTGCGCCAGCGCGAGATCAAGCAGGCCTTTGTCTTCGTCAACAGCAAGCTCGGCTGCGCGCGCCTGGCCCGCTCGCTCGACCGCGAAGGACTCAAGACCGCCGCCCTGCACGGCGACAAGAGCCAGGATGAACGCCTGAAGGCACTGGACGCCTTCAAAAAAGGCGAGGTCGATCTGCTGGTGTGTACCGACGTGGCCGCCCGTGGGCTTGACATCAAGGACGTGCCGGCGGTGTTCAATTTCGACATCCCGTTCAACGCTGAAGACTATGTGCACCGCATCGGCCGCACCGGCCGCGCGGGCGCCTCGGGCCTGGCGGTGTCGTTCGTGAGCGCGCGCGACACGCGCCTGAT
>JBEIEH010000169.1:0-6242 GCA_040383055.1 Burkholderiaceae bacterium | reverse complement strand
GGTGGCTATCGGGGTTGACCCGCACGGCCCGGCCGACACGCCGGACCTCAGCGGTTTGCGCTACGGCAAGGTCTGCATCTTGAGCGACGCCGACGTGGACGGCTCGCACATCCAGGTGCTGCTGCTGACGCTGTTCTTCCGCCACTTTCCTAAGCTCATCGAGGCCGGCCATGTGTACGTGGCGCGTCCGCCGCTGTTCCGGGTGGACGTGCCCGCGCGCGGCAAAAAGCCGGCCGCCAAGCAATACGCGCTGGACGACGGCGAACTGCAAGCCATTTTGGACAAGGCCGAAAAAGACGGCGTGGCGCGCGACAAGTGCCAGATCAGCCGCTTCAAGGGCCTGGGCGAAATGAGCGCCGAACAGTTGTGGGACACCACCCTCAACCCCGACACCCGCCGCCTGCTGCCGGTGACGCTGGGCGGTATGGACTTTGCCGCCACCGAAGGCCTGATGACCAAACTCATGGGCAAAGGCGAAGCGGCCTCGCGCCGAGAACTGATGGAAATCCACGGCGACTCGGTGGAGATCGACGTCTGATGCGCCGCCTGCTTGCCATGGGCGCCACCGCTGTGGCGCTGGCGGGTGTTGCGTCGGCCGCCAGTGCCCAGCTGTGGGTGCGGGTGGACGCTCAGGGCGTGCCCCACTTCTCGGCCGAGCGCGTGGACGAACGCTACGAGATGCTGGTGTCGGCCACCGGCCAAGCGGCCAGCGCCAGCGGTCGGGCACCTGCGTTTTTGTTGTCCTCGTTTGAACTCTCGCTGCGTTACAAAACCGTGCGGCCCTGGCTGCGCGAGGCCGCCGCCGACACCGGGCTCAATTACGAGTTGCTCAAAGCGGTGGTGGCCACCGAATCGGGCTTCAATCCCCAAGCGCTCAGCCCCAAGGGCGCGATAGGCCTGATGCAGCTGATACCTGAAACCGCCGAGCGCTTTGGCGTCAAGGCCCGCGCCAACGCCACCGTGGCCGAGCAGCTGACCGACCCGCGCACCAACATCCGCGCCGGCGCGCGTTACCTGGCGTGGCTGGTGCGCCGCTTTGACGGCCGCACCGATCTGGCGCTGGCCGCCTACAACGCGGGCGAAGGCGCGGTCGATCGCGCTGGCCGGCGCATTCCGCCATTTCCCGAAACCCGCCGTTATGTGAGCACCGTGACCCGCCTGCAAGGCTGGCTCAGCCCGCCGCCTGCGCTGCAACGCTGGCGCGAGGCCGCCACGCTGCCACCGGGCGCCGAACGCACCTTGGTTTCCTCGGCTCTGTGAGTCGTTCCATTCACCGCATTCACCATGGACACAACAACCCCCGAGCTTGAACTGAACCCCGCCGCCCCCGACAACGGCGACCACCTGGCCGCCTACGCACAGCGCGCTTACCTGGAATACGCGCTGAGCGTGGTCAAAGGCCGGGCGCTGCCCGATGTGTGCGACGGCCAAAAGCCGGTGCAGCGGCGCATTCTGTATTCGATGGAGCGCATGGGCCTGGGCTACAGCGGGCCCAACCGCAACACGCCCGCCAAGCCGGTGAAAAGCGCGCGCGTGGTGGGTGATGTGCTGGGCCGCTACCACCCGCATGGCGACAGCGCGGCCTACGAGGCGCTGGTGCGCATGGCGCAGGATTTTTCGCAGCGCTACCCGCTGATCGACGGCCAGGGCAACTTTGGTTCGCGCGATGGCGACGGGGCTGCTGCCATGCGCTACACCGAGGCGCGGCTCTCGCGCATCACAAGCTTGCTGCTTGACGAGATCGACCAAGGCACGGTGGACTTTGTGCCCAACTACGACGGCTCAACCGAAGAACCCAAGCAGTTGCCGGCGCGCCTGCCCTTTAACCTGCTCAACGGCGCGAGCGGCATTGCGGTGGGCTTGGCGACCGAAATTCCCAGCCACAACCTGCGCGAGGTGGCCGACGCCTGTGTCGCGCTGGTGAAGAACCCGAAGCTGACCGACGAGGAGCTGTTTGCCATCATTCCCGGCCCTGACTATTGTGGCGGCGGGCAGATCATCAGCCCGGTGGGCGATATTCAAGACGCGTACCGCACCGGCCGTGGCAGCCTGAAAGTGCGTGCGCGCTGGAAGATGGAAGACTTGGCGCGCGGCCAGTGGCAGCTGGTGGTGACCGAGCTGCCGCCGGGCGTGAGTTCGCAAAAGGTGCTCGAAGAAATCGAAGAGCTGACCAACCCCAAGGTCAAGACCGGCAAAAAGGCGCTGACCCAAGACCAGACCCAGCTCAAGGCCAGCATGCTGGCGGTGCTCGACGGCGTGCGCGACGAGTCGAGCAAAGACGCGCCGGTGCGCCTGGTGTTTGAGCCCAAGAGCAGCCGCGTCGAACAGCAAGAGCTCATCACCGCGCTGCTGGCC
The DNA here is from genome assembly GCA_040383055.1 of Burkholderiaceae bacterium. GTDB lineage: Bacteria > Pseudomonadota > Gammaproteobacteria > Burkholderiales > Burkholderiaceae_C > Hydrogenophaga. The sequence goes on along the minus strand of JBEIEH010000169.1, from coordinate 3,887 downwards.
CACACCAGCCTGGAAACCTCGGCGCCGATCAACCTGACCATGGTCGGGCTGGACGGCCGACCCACACAAAAAAGCCTGCGCCAGATGCTGGAGGAGTGGATTGCGTTTCGCCAAGCGACGATCACGCGCCGCAGCCAGCACAAGCTGCAAAAGGTGCTGGACCGCATCCACATCCTGGAAGGCCGGCAGCTGGTGCTGCTGAACATCGACGAGGTGATCGCGATCATCCGCCACAGCGACGAGCCCAAGGCCGCGCTGATCGCGCGGTTCAACCTGAGCGACCGCCAGGCCGAAGACATTCTGGAAATCCGTCTGCGCCAGTTGGCGCGGCTCGAAGCCATCAAGATCGAGCAAGAGCTCAAAGAGCTGCGCGAAGAGCAGGGCAAGCTAGAAGACATTCTGGCCAACCCCAGCAGCTTGAAGCGGCTGATGGTCAAAGAGATTGAAGCCGACGCCAAAACCTTTGGCGACGAGCGCCGCACCTTGATCCAGGCCGAGAAAAAAGCGGTCGCCGAGATCAAGGTGGTCGACGAGCCGGTGACGGTGGTGGTGTCGAGCAAGGGCTGGGTGCGCGCGCGCACCGGCCACGGTCACGACCCGGCGGGCTTTGCCTTCAAGGCCGGCGACGGGCTCTACAGCACGTTTGAATGCCGCACGGTCGACACCTTAATCGTCTTTGGCAACAACGGCCGCGTTTACAGCGTGGCGGTGGCCAACCTGCCTGGTGCGCGGGGTGACGGTCAGCCCATCACCACCTTGATTGAGTTGGAGGCTGGCACCCAGCCAGCGCACTACTTTGCCGGACCGGGCAGCGCGGTGCTGCTGCTGGCCGGCAGCGGTGGCTACGGCTTCTTGGCCACGGTCGATGGCATGACCACGCGCCAAAAAGGCGGCAAGGCCTTTGTGAGCCTGGCTGAGGGCGAAACCCTGTGCGCGCCCAGCCATGTGAGCGGCAGCAACGCCACCGCGTCGCCCGAGCGTCCGCCGATGCCCGCCGCCACCCAGGTGTGCTGCGCCAGCGTGGGCGGACGGGTGTTGACCTTTGACATTGGCGAATTGAAGCTGATGGAGAAAGGTGGCCGTGGCCTGATGCTCATCGACCTGGAGCCCAAAGACACCCTGGCCGGCGCGGCGGCCTACACCCGCAGCGTGCGCATCGACGGCATCGGACGCGGTGGCAAAGAGCGCGACGAAACCCTCGAAATCCGCAGCCTGAACAACGCCAAAACCGCGCGCGCCAAAAAAGGCAAGGTGGCCGACTTGGGCTTCAAGCCCAACCGCGTGACCCGGGTGGAATAAACCCCGCCGCCCTTTGATCGGAGACCTGAGCATGACATCCACGCGCCGCGCCATCGGTCCTTTTGCCGTGCAGCCCATTGGCTTGGGCTGCATGAACCTCGACCACGCCTACGGCCCACCGGTGGACGAGCGGCAGGGAGAGCACCTACTGCTCGGCGCGCTGGACGCGGGCTATGACTTTTTGGACACCGCCACGCTCTACGGAGGCGGCCACAACGAGGAACGCTTGGGGCGGGTGGTGTCGGCGCACCGCTCGCGCTTCACCCTGGCGAGCAAATGTGGCATGGCCATCGTCGATGTGGGTGGCAAAAAGCAGCGCGTCATTGATGGCCGGCCCGATACGATCAAGCGCCAGTGCGAGGACAGCCTGCGCCGCCTGCGCACCGATGTGATTGACCTGTATTACCTGCATCGCTGGGACAAGACGGTGCCGATCGAGGACAGCGTGGGCGCCCTGGCGGATCTGGTGCGCGCAGGCAAGATCCGGGGCATTGGGCTGAGCGAGGTGTCTGCCGCCACGCTCAAACGCGCGCACGCGGTGCACCCCATCATGGCGCTGCAAACCGAGTATTCGCTGTGGACCCGCAACCCCGAGTTGGGTGTGCTGCAGGCCTGTGCCGAGCTGGGCGTGGCGTTTGTGGCGTTCAGCCCAGTGGCGCGCGGTTATCTGTGTGGCCCGCTGGATGTGGACGGGTTCGACGCCAAAGACATTCGCCGCAGCATGCCGCGTTTTCAGGCGCCGCACTGGGCGACCAACCAAGCGGTGCTGCCGCCTTACCTGCGGCTGGCTGCCGATCTGGGCGTGACACCGGCCCAGCTGGCGCTGGTCTGGGTGTTGCACCAAGCGCCGCACATCGTGGCCATTCCCGGCACCACCCAAGAGGCGCACATGCGCGACAACCTGGCCGCTGGCGCTTTGCAACTGGACACCGCCACCTTGGAGGCGTTGAACGCGATGATCAACCCACAGGCCGTGAGCGGCGAACGCTACGACGCCCAAGCCAGCAGCGAAGTCGACACCGAACGCTGAGGTGTTGTGAAGCGCGTCAGCCGCGCAGCGGCAGGGCCGCGCCGATCAGCACAAACACGCCGCCACACGCTTTGTTGAAGCTGCGGCCCACCCGCTGCAACCAAGGGCGCACCCGGTGCGCCGCGCTGGCGATGAACCATTCGGTGGCGATTTCCACCAGCGCAAAGGTGCCCGCCATCACCACAAACTGGGTGAACAGCGAACGCGCCGGATCGATGAATTGCGGCAAAAAAGCGCCAAAAAACAGCACCGCCTTCGGGTTGGTCACGGCCGACAACAGGCCTTGGCGAAACAGAGAGCCGCCGCTGCGCGCCACTGCAGTGCCCGCCAACTCGAGCCCGACCGGCGGCGAGCGCCAGACCTGAATGCCCAGCCACACCAAATAGGCGCCGCCCACCCACTTGAGCACCAACAGCCAAGTGGCCGAGGTTTGCAGCAGCGCGCCAATCCCAAACAGCGACAGCGCGATCACCAGCACAAAGCCCAGCGCCCCGCCAGCGATGGTGTAGAGCGTTTGCCGACGACCATGCAACACCCCGTGGGTGAGTGCCAGCAGCCCATTGGGGCCAGGCGACAGCGACAGGCCCATGGCGGCCAGCAGGTAAATCAACCAAGTGTCCAGACTCATGCGATCAGTGTAGCGGTGTGGCTTTGGCTGTGCCGAGAGCGCCGCGTGCTGTACAGAAATGACAAGCGCTGTTGCGAGAGACTCGAATCGAGCAATTCATCACAGAAATCGCAGTTTGAAGGGGGTGATTTTCGTGAAATATTTCTGATGTTGGCGAGTAGGCAGCATTCACCGCCCTTGGGGGCTTGCCTTCATGAGGCCAGTCCGTGTGAAAAATAGCGCAATCAATAACGTAAGTTATTGATTTTAATGAATTTTGTATTGTGATAAATGATTTATGTAAATCATTTGTTATTTATCGCATATTAGGTAACGGATTACAATCTGCGCGTACCATTTTCTGGAGCCTATGGGTATGTTTGCTCTCCGTTCTCTCTTGTCTGTTGTTAGCACCGCTGTTGCCGTGTTGACCATGACCGCAGTGCCTGCACACGCACAAGCGCCTCGTGCTCTGGTGGCTGGACAGGCCATCGAAGGCCGGTACATCGTGACCCTGAAGCCGGCCGTCAGCGACGTGAGCGGCGTGGCCAACCGGCTCATGCGGGAGCGCGGTGGTCGGCCAGATCGCACTTTTGGCCGGGTCATGAAGGGCTTTACCGCCCGTCTGAACGCGGCGGATCTGCAAAGCTTGCGCGCCAACCGCGATGTGTTGGCGGTGGAACCCGATGTGGTGGTGTCGATCGCCGCCACCCAGTCGGGTGCGACATGGGGCCTGGATCGCATTGACCAAGCCGCGCTGCCCATGAATGGCAGCTACACCTACAACCCAACAGGTTTGGGTGTGCGGGCTTACATCATCGACACCGGCATTCGCTCCACACACGGTGATGTGAGCGGGCGAGTTCTGCCGGGCTACACCGCTGTGGCCGATGGCTATGGCACAGAGGATTGCAACGGACACGGCACACATGTGGCGGGCACCGTCGGCGG
>JBEIEH010000168.1:0-6324 GCA_040383055.1 Burkholderiaceae bacterium | reverse complement strand
TTGCCGCCATGGAGCGGCACCTGCGCAGCAACACCGGCGCGCCCAATGTGCTGGCGCAGCCCCTGCACCAGCACCTGCTGGCGCGCGAGGGCCAGGGAGCGGAGGTCAATATGATGGAACAAAAGCTCTGGAACCTGAACCCCGATTTCATGAGCTACACCTTGTCCAAAGCCGCGCTGCACGCGGCCAACGACATGCTGGCGCTCGCCCTGGCCCCGCGTGTGCGGGTGGTCGGTGTGGCGCCGGGGCTCACGCTGACCAGCCACATGCTGAGCGACGACAAATTCGCCGAACTGCACCGCCAGTCGCCGCTGGGTCGCTCGTCCACCCCCGAGGACGTGGCCGCCACCGTGGTGTTTGCGCTCACCAACCGCTCGATCACCGGCACCACGCTGCTGGTCGATGGCGGCCAGCACCTGATGCGCTTTGAGCGCGATTTTTCCCTGATGTAGACAAGGATGCCCCATGGCAGCGCCCCACACCGGCACACAAATCCTCACACTCACTGGCTTGCGCTTCGACGCCAACCTCGGCATTCTTGAGCACGAAAAAACCGCGCCGCAGCCGATCCAGGTCGACGCCGAGCTCAACCAAGGCGCCCAGCCTCTGCTGCCGCACGACGACGACATCTCGCATGTACTGGACTACCGCAAGGTGCGCCAAATCATCATCGACGAATGCACCGCCGAGCATGTGAACCTGCTGGAGAGCCTGATCGGCAAACTCACCCGCCGGCTGATGCAACTGCCCGGCGTGGTGGGCGTGCGGGTGAAGATTGCCAAGCTCGAAATATTTGACGACTGCGAAGTGGCCATCCGCATGGAAAGCGGCCAGTGGTGAGCCCCCCACCGAAAGACACTGTATGACCCCCGAAAAAGAAGCCTTCGAAAACCACAAGCTCGACAAACGCCTGTGCCGCGAGGTCGGCCGCGCGATTGTGGACTTCAACATGATCGAAGAAGGCGACCGCGTGATGGTCTGCCTCTCTGGCGGCAAAGACAGCTACACCATGCTCGACATCCTGCTCAAGATGCAGCAGCGCGCGCCGGTGAGTTTTGAGCTGATCGCCGTCAACCTTGACCAGAAGCAACCCGGCTTTCCGGCCGATGTGCTGCCCGCTTACCTGAGCCAGCTGGGCGTGAAGTTCCACATCGAAACCCAGGACACCTATTCCATCGTCAAACAGGTGATCCCCGAGGGCAAAACCATGTGCAGCCTGTGCAGTCGCCTGCGACGGGGCATTTTGTACCGGGTGGCGCGCGAATTGGGTTGCAACAAGATTGCCCTGGGCCACCACCGCGACGACATGCTGCAGACCCTGTTCCTCAATATGTTTTTTGGCGGCAAGCTCAAGGGCATGCCACCGAAGCTGGTGAGCGACAACGGCGAGTTTGTGGTGATCCGCCCGCTGGCCTATGTGGTCGAAAAAGACATCATCCGCTGGGCCCAGGTGCAGCAGTACCCGATCATTCCGTGCACCTTGTGCGGCAGCCAAGAAAACCTGCAGCGCAAACAAGTGGGCGACATGCTGCGCGACTGGGACAAGCGTTTCCCGGGCCGGCTGGAGAACATGCTCACCGCGCTGCAAAACGTGGTGCCCAGCCACCTGATGGACCGCCAGCTCTACCCCTTCGAATCCATCAAGGCCACCGGCATCGCCGACGACAACGGCGACAAGGCCTTTGACGAAGAGCCCATCGCGCCGCCACCGCGCGCGTCGGGTACACCGAGCGTGATCCCGATTGCCCAACCCGAAGCCACCACCGGAGCCTGTTCATGACACGCGCCCGCGCCGCCCTGGTCTGTCTGCTCGCCGCTGGCTGGCTCAGCGGCTGCGCCAGCGTCTACCTGGTGGACAACCAAGTGCAGAGCTTTGCCCGCTGGAGCGAAGCCTCGCCCAGCGTGCCGGCCGCTCCCCAAAGCTACCGCTTTGAGCGCCTGCCATCGCAAGCCGGTGACAACGCCGCCCAGGCCACCCTGGAGCGCCTGGGCACCGAAGCGCTGGCTGCTATGGGCTGGACACCCGCCCCCGAAGGCGCCATCGCGCCCTGGCGGGTGCAGGTCAACGCCAGCACCGTGACCCTGCCACACGCGCCCTGGGAAAGCGCACCCTCGCCCTGGCGGCGCGGCGACCGAATGGTCAGCGCCGACGGCAAGGTGGTGTACATGCCGCGCTTCATGGAGATCGAATCGCCTTTCTACCAACGCAAAGTGAGTCTGGTGATCCGCGACGCCGCCAACGGCCGGGTGGTGTACGAAACCCAAGCCGCCCACGATGGGCGCTGGGGTGGCAGCGAGCCGCTGTGGGGCGCCATGCTCAACGCCGCCTTGCAAGGTTTTCCGCAGGCACCCGAAGGGCCGCGCCAAGTCAATATCGAAGTACCGCGCTGAGCGGCGGAGACCCCTCTTGCACACCGCCACCCGACTCTTGATCGTCCGCCATGGCGAAACCCTGTGGAACACCGAATCGCGCATCCAAGGCCACACCGACATTGGGCTCAACGATCACGGGCGCTGGCAAGCCGAGCAACTGGGCGACGCCCTGCGCGACGAAGCTTTGGCCGCCTGCTACGCCAGCGACCTGAGCCGGGCGCGCGACACCGCCGCCGCCGTGGCGCGCCACCACGGCCTGCCGGTGCACCCCGACACCGGGCTGCGCGAGCGCTGCTTCGGGCGTTTTGAGGCGCATGTATTCACCGAACTGGAAGGGGAATTCCCCGCCGAGACCCTGGCCTGGCGCAAGCGGGTGCCCGACTTTGCGCCCGAAGGCGGCGAATCGCTGCTGCAGCTGCGCGAACGCACCCTGGGCGCGCTCAACGCCATCGCGGCGCGCCACCCGGGCGAACAAATTCTGGTGGTGGCCCACGGCGGCGTGCTCGACATTTTTTACCGCGCCGCCACCGGGCTCGATTTGCAGGCGCCGCGGAGCTGGGACATGGGCAACGCCACCATCAACCGCCTGCTGTGGACACCCGAGAGCCTGACCTTGGTGGGCTGGGGCGACCGCAGCCACCTGGAAACCGACCCCACGCTGGACGAGACCAGCGCCTGAGCCTGCGCACGCTGCAGACTCAACCCGCGAACAGCCCGCCCTCGCTCGCCGGTAGCGCCACGCCCAAATGCCGATAAGCCGCCAACGTGGCGGTGCGCCCGCGCGGTGTGCGCTGCAAAAACCCTTGCTGAATCAGATACGGCTCGATCACGTCTTCAATCGTGTCGCGCTCTTCACCAATGCTGGCCGCGATGTTGTCCAGCCCCACCGGGCCGCCGTCGAAGCGGTGGATCACGGCTTCGAGCAGTTTGCGGTCCATCAGGTCAAAACCCTCGGGGTCCACGTCGAGCATGGCCAGCGCGCGCGCGGCGATGTCGGCGGTGATGCGACCATCGCCCTTGACATCGGCGTAGTCGCGCACCCGGCGCAGCAACCGGTTGGCGATGCGCGGGGTGCCCCGCGAACGACGCGCGATTTCAAACGCGCCCTCGGCGTCGATGGGAGCGTTCAGCAGCCCCGCGCTGCGGGTGACGATGCGCTGCAGCTCTTGGGGCGTGTAGAACTCCAGCCGCGCCACAATGCCAAAACGGTCGCGCAGCGGGTTGGTCAACATGCCGGCGCGGGTGGTGGCGCCCACCAATGTGAAGGGCTGCAAATCGAGCTTGCTGCTGCGGGACGCCGGCCCCTCGCCGATCATGATGTCGATCTGGTATTCCTACATCGCGGGGTAGAGGATCTCTTCCACCACCTGGCTGAGCCGGTGGATTTCGTCGATGAACAGCACATCGTTGACCTCCAGATTGGTCAGCAGCGCCGCCAAATCCTTGGGCTTCTCCAGCACTGGGCCGCTGGTCTGGCGCAGGTTCACGCCGAGTTCCTGCGCAATGATGTGCGACAGCGTGGTCTTGCCCAAACCCGGCGGGCCAAACAGCAGCACATGGTCGAGCGCCTCAGCGCGCTTTTTGGCCGCGCCAATAAAAATCTCCAGCTGCTCGCGCACCTTCTGCTGGCCCACATATTCGTCGAGCAGCTTGGGCCGCAGGGCGCGTTCAATCGCCTCTTCTTTGGGCGAGATGGGCGCGGCCGACACCACACGCGGCGCCGGGGCAAAGTCGTCGGTTTGGATGCTCATGGTGGCAGCTTATCCGCAGTTCAGCGCGCCAGCGCCTTGAGTGCGAGCTTGATGCCTTCGCTCACGCCCACATCGGCCGGCAAGGCCTTGAGCGCGGCGCTGGCGTCTTTTTCGTTGTAGCCCAGGGCCATCAGCGCTTGCTGGATGTCGGCTTGCGCATCGCTGGCCGCACCCGCTGGCTTGCCCATGTCGGCGCCGAGTTTGCCCTTGAGTTCGAGCAGCAAGCGCTCGGCGGTTTTTTTGCCAATGCCGGGCACCTTGACGACGCGGGCGGCCTCTTGCGCGCTCACCGCCTGCGCCAGGTCGGCCACACTCAACCCCGACAACACCGACAGCGCGGTACGCGGCCCAATGCCGCTGATTTTGATGAGCTGGCGAAAGGCCTCGCGCTCAGTGGCGGTGCCAAAGCCGTAGAGGATTTGCGCGTCTTCGCGCACCACAAAGTGGGTCAACAGCGACACCCTCTCGCCCGTGGCGGGCAAGTTGTAGAAGGTACTCATGGGCACGTCCACCTCGTAACCCACGCCATGGCAGTCGATCAGGATTTGCGGGGGATTCTTTTCCAGCAGGGTGCCGGTCAACTTGCCTATCATTGGGGCCTTTCACTGATGGTCGTGCGCCGGGCCGCCCCCAGCGCGACCGCCCCTTGGGGGCCTGGCGGCGCCAGCTCAGGGGGCTGACCTTTTTCTGGATTATCGGCTTGATCCTCCGCCACACCTTTACCCCACCCGACAACGAACGCATGGCGCATTTGTGCGGGCCGCTGGACGGGCACATCCGCCGCATTGAAGAGGCGCTGCAAGTCAAGGTGGCGCACCGCTTTGAGCAGTTTCGCGTCGAAGGGCCCAAGGCCAAAGCGCAGCAGGCGATGGAGGTGATCCAGGCGCTGTACGAAATGGCCAAAAAGCCCATCCCCGAAGAGCAGGTGCAGCTGATGCTGGCCGGCGACACGGCGGTCCCGGTGGCCGGGGGCGAGCCGCTGGCCATGCAAACCCGCCGTGGCGAGGTGCGCGGGCGCACCGCCAACCAAGCGCGCTATCTGGAGAACATGGCCAGCCACGACATCACCTTTGGCATCGGGCCGGCGGGCACCGGCAAAACCTATCTGGCGGTGGCCTGTGCGGTCGACGCGCTGGAGCGTGGCGCGGTGCAGCGCATTGTGCTGACGCGCCCGGCGGTGGAAGCGGGTGAGCACCTGGGCTTTTTGCCCGGCGATTTGGCGCAAAAGGTCGACCCCTATTTGCGGCCACTGTACGACGCGCTCTACGACCTGATGGGCAGCGACAAGGTGCAGAAGGCCTTCGAACGCAACCAGATTGAAATTGCACCTCTGGCGTTCATGCGCGGGCGCACGCTGAACCACGCTTTTGTGATTCTGGACGAGGCGCAAAACACCACGCCTGAGCAAATGAAGATGTTCCTGACCCGCATCGGTTTTGGCAGCAAGGCCGTGGTCACTGGCGATGTGAGCCAGGTCGATCTGCCGCGCACGCAGCTGTCGGGTCTGGTGGACGCCGAACGTGTGCTCAAACGGGTCAACGGCGTGGCCATCAACCGCCTGACCAGCGCCGATGTGGTGCGCCACCCGCTGGTGGCGCGCATTGTGGACGCCTACGACAAACGCGGGAGCGCCGCATGAGCCAACGCTTGAACGACTTGAGCTTGTCGCTGCAGTTTGGCGACATCCCCTACACCGCGCGGCACCGCGCCGCGCTGCCGCGCCACAAGGTGATCCGCGCCATTCGCCACGCACTGGACGCCGACGCCGAAATCACCGTGCGCATTGTGGGCGAGGACGAGGGCCGCGCGCTCAACCAGAGCTACCGAGGCAAAGACTACGCCACCAATGTGCTGACCTTCGACTACGCCACCGAGCCGCTGGTGATGGCCGATTTGGTGCTGTGCGCGCCGGTGGTGGCGCGCGAGGCCAAAGAACAGGGCAAAACCCTGGCCGCGCACTACACCCACCTGCTGGTGCACGGCACCCTGCATGCCCAGGGCTGGGACCACGAAACCAGCGAGGCCGACGCCGAGGCCATGGAGGCACACGAAATCGCCATCCTGGCGGGGCTGGGCCTCAGCAACCCTTACCGCTGAGGCCAGGGGTGCTCGGCTCGTCCGCTGGCGCCGCCCAGGCCCGGATGGCAATCAGCGAATGCTGGTAGTGGTGCCGCAACTGCTCCGTGCTGTAGCGGTGCTC
>JBEIEH010000167.1:0-6420 GCA_040383055.1 Burkholderiaceae bacterium | reverse complement strand
TCGATGGTGCCGGCCACGCGCAGCTGGTCGCCCAGGCGCGAGATGGCGATCTTGAGCTGGTCGTCCAGCAGACTCACTTGCGGCGCGGCGTCGGGGCGCAGCAGGCGCAGCGTGGCGCTGTAGCCTTTGCCCGTGTAAATCGGCAGGCGTACGCCCACCTGGCGCATCAGCGCGGTGCTGTAGCTGCCGCAGGCCACCACAGCGGCGTCGGCGCGCAGCTCGCGCACCGCGCCGTCGGCGCGCGAGCGCACCCGCACCGAGCGGAAAGCGCCGCCGTCGGTCTGCAGCCGCTCAATGTCGTGCGACATCACGCTTTCCATGCCCAGCGCTTCGCAGCGGCGCAGCAGCGCTTGGGTGAACACGCGGCAGTCGCCCGATTCGTCGCTTTCGGTGTAGGTGCCGCCCACCACCTTGTCGCCATAGGCCTTGAGCGCGGGCTCAATGCGCAGCAGCTCGTCGCGGCCGACCACCCGGCGGTTCACGCCGTGGCGGCGCATCAGCTCGGCGGCCGAGCCCGCGTCGTCCAGCCCTTGTTGGCTGGTGTAGTAATGAGCAATGCCCTTGGTGATGCGCTGGTACTCAATGCCGGTGTCGGCCACCAAGCGCTTGAGGGCATCGTGGCTGTAGCGCCCCAGCGCCACGATCTGCGCCACATTGCGCTCAAAGGCGCTGTCGTTGCACTGCGCCAAAAACTGCAGGCCCCAGCGCCACTGGGCGGGGTCGAGCTGGGGGCGGAATTTGAGCGGGCCTTCGGGGTCGAACAGCCATTTCAGCGCCTTGAGCGGTGCTTCGCGGTTGGCCCAAGGCTCGCAATAGCTCACCGAAATTTGCGCCGCGTTGCCAAAACTGGTTTCCAGCGCGGCGTCGGCTTGGCGGTCCACCAGCGTCACGCGGTGGCCTTGTTGCAGCAAATGCCAAGCGGTGCTGACCCCGATCACCCCTGCGCCCATCACGATCACATGCATGTCCAACTCCTGGTGGCTGGGCGTGCCCACCGGGGCCGCCGCACATGGACGCGAGTATGAAAAGGATGGTCGCGTTTGAGAAGCTGAATTAAACTAGATCGATATTGATCAGTTAAGCTAATAAAACAATCATTCGGAGACACCGATGAGCACCTTCGACCCCGACGCCTTGGAATGCCTAGCCGCCATCATTGAAGAAGGTGGTTTTGAGCGCGCGGCCAACCGCTTGTCCATCACCCAGTCGGCGGTGTCGCAGCGGCTGCGGGCGCTGGAGGCGCAGGTGGGCACGGTGTTGATCGTCCGCAGCCGCCCACTCAAGGCCACGGCGGCGGGGCAACTGCTGCTCAAGCACGCCAAGATGATGCGGCTCTTGCGCGCCGACTTAGAGCGCGATCTGCGCGAACTGGCGCCCAGCACCGCCGGTGGCGGGCGCGACGAAGACAGCATTTCGGTGGCCATCAACGCCGACAGCATCGCCACCTGGGCCTTGCCTGCGCTCAATGGGCTGGCGCAAGCTGGGCTGCCGATCGAAATCATTGCCGACGACCAAGAGTTCACCCACGAGTGGTTGCGCGAAGGCCAGGTGCTGGGCTGCGTCACGTCGCTGGGTCAGGCCTTGCGCGGCTGCCGCATGGAGCCGCTGGGGGTGATGGACTATGTGATGGTGGCGCAGCCCGCCTACGCGGCGCAGCATTGCCCACGCGGGCTGACGGCGCACAACTTCCACACCGTGCCCTTCATCACCTTCAACCGCAAAGACCACCTGCCTTATGAATTTGTGATGCGCGCCTTTGGTTTGTCGCGCGTCATGCTCAAGCAGTTTTTTGTGCCCAGCACCCACGCCATGGTCAACGCGGTGAAAGCCGGCTGGGGCGTGAGCGTGTTGCCCGAACTGGCGGTGCGCGACGACCTGGCCCGGGGCGACCTGGTGCGTTTGGTGCCGCGCCACCACTTGGGCGTGGCGCTGTACTGGCACTGCTGGAACCTCAATTCCGATGTGCTTGATGGCCTCAGCGCGGCCCTGCGCACCGCCGCGCGCTTGCAACTCAAGCCGCCACCGGCGCAAGAGTGACCGCGCAGTCGCATTTCAGGCGACAAAGTCGCTTTGCACCCTCTTGGGTAGAAGTGGGGCACAATCGGGCGGTGTTCCCCTCTTTTGTTAGTGAGCCATGGCCGCCGTCAGCACCGCCCCGAATCCGAAGCTGAGCTTTCGCCAGCAAATGCATCTGGCCCGGGAAGACGCCATCATCGCGGCGGTCAACCGGCTGCTCGCCGACAAAGGCTTTGACGCCATGACGGTTGACGAAGTGGCCGCAGAGGTGGGCATTGCCAAGGCCAGCTTGTACAAGCATTTCCCCAGCAAAGAAGACTTGGCGGCCACCGCCATGGCGCGTGTCATGCAGCGCGCGGTGTCATTCTTGGCTGAGGTGGACGTGGCGCAGCCGCCGCTGGAACGCCTGCGCGCCACCGCCCGTTGGACCATGGGGCTGCAGCTGGCCGGCGAAATGCCTTCGCTGCCGAGCGAAAACTCCAGTCTGCGCACCGCACTGGCGGCCAACACCGATTACATGGATGGCCTGATGACGGTGAGCGACACGCTGGGCGCTTGGATTGAGGCCGCCCAGGCCGATGGCAGCTTAGACGCCGAACTGCCGCCGATTGCGGTGCTCTACACCTTGTACGCCCGGGCCTGCGACCCGGTGCTCGGCTTCCTGAAGGGCTCCGAGCAGTACAGCGACGACGAGATCATCGACATGGTGTTGCGCACCTGTTTCAGCGGCCTGTGCAGCCGCTGAAACCACGCGGCGCACGTTTTAGCGCACCAGCAGCACCGGCACTTTGCTGTCGGCCAGCACGCGGGTGGCCACCGAGCCCCTGATCAGATTGCCCAGCGCGCTGTGGCCGTGCGAGCCCATGACCAGCATGTCGAATTTGCCGCTGGTGGCGGTTTTGGCGATCACCTCGCCGGCCGCGCCCACTTTGGTGATGAGCTTGGGCTCAATGCCGTGGCGTTGCAAAAACTTCACCACGGTGGCGGTGGCTTTGGTCGCTTCTTCGGCGTAATAGGCGTTCACCACCTCGGCGCCCACGGCCGCGCGGGCCCGGGGCGGCAGGGGCGATTGCACATTGATCAGCGTGTAGTCGTTTTTGGCGCTGAACACTTCGTCGTGCGTGGTCAGGTAGGCCAGCATTTTTTTGGTGTACGCGCTGCCGTCAACGGCCAACAGAATCTTCATTGAGGGTCTCCTGAAAGAATGTTGCAAGCCTGCAGTGTACGTGCGCCGTGGGTCGCCGCACTTTGATCTGGGACAGACACACAGGCGGTGGGTGCAAAGGCCGCTTGTTCGCCTTTGTTGGCATAGCCCAGCGGGTTGGCGACGATGCGGCAGCGGCCCACGCGCTGGTCTTGCGGGCAGTGCAGGTGGCCGTGCATCCAGACATCGGCCAGCGGCAGCAGGTCGTCGAGCGCGTTGCAAAACGCGGCCGTGCCGGGGGTCAGGCCATAGCGCGGATCGGCGCTGTGCAGGGTGGGCGCGAAGTGCGTCACCGCCACGGTGGTGCCGTCAAAAGGCTGCGACAGCGCGTGGCGCAACCACGCTTGGCATTCGAGCGCCAGCTCGCGCATGGCGGCGGCGTCGAACAGCGAGCCGCGCCGCTGTGTGGCCATCTTGTGCAGGTGAAAGTTGGCCGCGCGGTAGAGCTTGTCGCGCGGGTGTTGCGGCAGTGCGTCGTAGTCGCTCCACAGGGTGGTGCCGACAAAGCGCACGCCACGGTGCGTCCACACCTCGCGCTCCAACCAAATCAGGCCGAGCCGCTCACAGGTGGCGCGCAAGGCGCGGTGGGTCTCGTCCCAGTCGCGGCCGTCGTATTCGTGGTTGCCGGGCACAAACAGCACCGGCACCGGCCAGCCGGCGTATTGCGGCAGTGGCGAAAAGCGCTGCAAGCCCCAGTCGGGTTCGGCCAGCGGTGGGCCTTGGGTGCGGTCTTGGTACGAGCCGATGTCGCCCGCCAGCACCAGCAGCTCGGCGCCAGGCGCCGGGCTGAACTGGGCCTGCGGGTTGGCCTCTAGGTGCAAGTCGCTCAGCAGTTGGACTTTCACGCGAAGCCTTCCTGCGCGGGCAATTGAACCGCCGCGCGCACCAAGGCCGCCCGCAGCCAGCGGTGCGCCAGGCTGTGCCCGTTTTGTCGGTGCCACAAGGCGTCCACATGCACGGCAGGCACGGCCAGTGGCAATTCTTGCCACACCAGCCCATCGGCCATGCCCGTGGCCTCCACAAAGTGCCGCGGCAACACGGTCAACAAATCGGTGCTGGCCACCACCCGTCCGGCGGTGAAGAACTGGTTGACCGTCAGCACCACCCGGCGCCGGCGCGACACCGCCGCCAGCGCCTCGTCCACAAAACCAAAAGCCCGGCCCGAAAAGCTCACCAGCAGGTGGCGCGCGGCGCAGTACGCGTCCAGCGTCAGCGGTGCGCTGGCCAGCGGGTGGTCGCGCCGCATCACCACCACATAGTGGCCGGAGTACAGGCGTTGGTGCTCAAACGCGCGCGGTGTGTCGGTCAGGTGCTGGGCGCCCAGTTCGGCCAGCACCCCCGGGAAGTGCCCAATCGCCAGATCGGCGGTGCCGTTTTCCAACAGTTGCCGAGGGTCGCGAGTGGTCAGCGGTACCGCCCGCAGGTTCACCCCAGGGGCTTCGTTTTCCAAAATATTCACCAGCGGCGGGATGAGCTGCGCGGCGGTGGCATCGGCCATGGTCAGCACAAAAGCGTTGCTGGCGGCCGACGGATCAAAGTCGCCCGGCGACAGCGATTGCCGCAGCTGCGCCAGCGCTTCGCGCACCGTGGGCCACAAGGCCAGAGCACGGGGCGTGGGCTCGATACCGTGGCCGCTGCGCCGCACCAGTTCGTCGCCCAAGGCCTCGCGCAGGCGCCGCAGGGCGTTGCTGACCGCTGGCTGGGTCATGGACAGGCGGTCTGCCGCGCGGGTGAGGTTGCGCTCGGCCATCACCTCGTCGAACACACGCAACAGGTTCAGGTCGAGTTGCCGGAAAAGTCGATCTGGCATGGTTGATGAAAATGACATTTGTCACATGAATATATGACATTAGCAAAATAAATTGGCCACATATCAGGGTTTCCCCTAGGATTGCACCCATCGTTGGATATTTCTTGGGAGAAACGCATGAACAACACCGCTTTGTACCCCCTGTCGCCGGTGGCCGCCGCCACCCGCCGTTCGTCGGGTGTCCGTCCAGAAAACGCCCGTGCGCTGGCCGCTTTGTTGCTGGCCGCCATGGTCGCCGCCCTGGTGGTGATCGCCGACCATTTCATCAGCACTTGGGCCGATGGCCACCTGTTCCTCGCCTGGGTGGCGTTGTGGGCGGTGGTGTTTGCTGCTACCGCTTTGCTGGCTGCGCCAGCGCGCCAGCTGGCACAGCGCGCGGTCCACGGTTTGGACACCTGGGCCCGTGAGCGCGCCCAAGCCCGCGCCGACGCCCGCCTGTGGGACTTGGCCAAAAGCGACCACCGCGTGATGGCCGAACTGGTGCAGGCCCGCGCCCGCGCCGCCGAACTGCAAGCCGCCGACGCTATGGCCTTGGCCCCCTTGGGGCTGGACAACGGTGTGGTGTTGCCGCTGCGCCGCCAGTCGTATCTGGAGCGTTTGGCCACCCAGTACCGCCAGAGCCACCGCCTGTACTACATCTGATCGGGCCGCGCCCACAAAAAAAGCCACCGGGTTGCGGTGGCTTTTTTTTCGCCCAGACCGTGTGGCCGGGGGCGTTGGAGGCAGGCGCCGGGTGTGGCACCCACCCCAACGGGCGGCTGGCTTGCGGCCAGCGCCCGTGTTCGGTGCATCAGGCCGCGGTCAGGCGCTTTTCCAAGTCGGCGCGGGTGTCGAGCAGCGCTTGGGGCAGGCGCTGGGCCAGCTTGGCGAAGTGCTCGTCGTGCAGCTTGAATTCGTCCATCCAGGCCGCCTTGTCGATGCTGGTGACTTGAGCGAACTGCTCGGCGCTGAAGGACAGGCCGTTCCAGTTGATTTCGGCGTAGGCCGGGGCCACGCCAAACATGGTCTGCTCGCCCTGGGCTTTGCCTTCGAGGCGGTCGATCACCCACTTGAGCACGCGCATGTTGTCGCCGTAGCCGGGCCAAACGAACTGACCGTTGGCATCTTTGCGGAACCAGTTGACGCAGTACAGCGCGGGCAGGGTGTGGCCAGCGGCTTGGGCCTGTTGGCCCAAGTTGAGCCAGTGCTGGAAGTAGTCGCTCATGTTGTAGCCACAGAAGGGCAGCAAGGCAAACGGGTCGCGGCGTACCACGCCTTGCGCGCCAAAGGCGGCGGCGGTGGTATCAGACCCCATTGTGGCGGCCATGTAGACGCCTTCGGTCCAGCTGCGCGCCTCGGTCACAAGCTGCACGGTGGTTGAGCGGCGGCCGACGAACAAGATGGCGTCGAT
>JBEIEH010000166.1:0-6432 GCA_040383055.1 Burkholderiaceae bacterium | reverse complement strand
GCGGCGGTGGGGTCTTGTTTGAGCGCGGTCTCGGCCTTGAGCAAGGTGTGCAGCCGAGGGCTGACCGCAAAGCCGGCTTCGGCCAAAGCAATCGCGGGCTCAAACAGCCGCGCCCACGGCAGGCGGCCGTGCTGCTGGTGGGCCAGGTGCAGCATGCGCAACACACCGGGTGTGCCCACCGAGCGGCCGCCCACCACACCGGCCATAAAGGGCATGGGCTTGCCGTCGGCTTGCAAAAAGAGCTTGTCGGTGGCGGCGGCCGGCGCGGTTTCGCGACCGTCAAAGGCTTGGGTGCGCTGGCCGTCGAAGTGCATCAAAAACGCACCGCCGCCAATGCCGCTGGACTGCGGCTCCACCAGCGTCAGCACCATTTGCACCGCAATGGCGGCGTCCACCGCCGAGCCACCGGCCTGCAAGATGCGGTAACCCGCCTCGGTGGCCAGGGGGTTGGCGGCGGCCACCGCAAAGCGCTGGGCGCTGTGGCCCGCACCGGGCGCCCGGGTGCCAGAAGCGCCTTCGGGGTTGACCGGAGCTGCCGTTTGGCTGGGCAGCTGCTGGCAAGCGGCCAGCACCCAAGCCGAGGCCAGCAGGCCAAAACGAAGGGCGGGGGTGTGGGGTGCGCGGGTCATGGGTGGTCTCCTCCTGAAAAGCGCCCATTACAAGCGCCCCACCCCGCCTGGGGCAAGCGGGTAAACGACAGGCCCAGGTGCGCCGCCGCAGACCGGTGCGTCAGAGGATCTGCGCCGCCTCGTCAAACGCCAAACGCGGGCCGCGCGGGTAGATGCCAGCCGGGTCGGCCACGCCCAGGTTGATCAGGAAATTGGCGCGCCAGCGGCCATCGGGAAAGAACTCGGCGTTGACCTTGGCGGCGTCAAAGCCAGACATCACGCCCACGTCCAGCCCCAGCGACCGCGCCGCCATGATCAGGTAGGCGCCCTGCAGGCTGCTATTGCGAAACGCGGTGCTCTCGGCCAGCGCGGCGTTGCCCTCAAACAAAGGCTTGGCGTCGTAGGCCGGAAACTGGGTGGGCAGGTGCTCAAAAAAGCGGCTGTCTTGCGCCACGATCACGGTGGCGGCGGCGCTTTGCACCTGGGGCACGTTGCCGGCCATCAGGGCTGGCAACAGGCGGGCTTTGGCGGCCTCGCTCTTGATGAACACATACCGGCCCGGCTGCGCGTTAAACGCAGTGGGCGCCCATTTCAACAGGTCGTACAGGGCTTTGAGGGTGTCGTCCGACACCGGCTCGGGCCGAAACGCGTGCACCGTTTGGGCGTGGCGAAACAGTTGGTCGAGGGCGGTGTCGGACAAAACGGGTTTGCTGCTCATGGGGTCTGGGTATCCGTGAAAACAAAGGGGCGCACAGGATAACCGTCAAGCCAACACAGCGCGGGGGCTGCGGCCAATACCCGAGGGCACAAAAAAGCCCCACACCACAGGTGCGGGGCTTAGATGGTGGCTCGCCATGACGGAGGACTGGCCCCCGGTGGTCAGATCACCACGGCGGCGTTCACGGCCAGTTGTTCGTCCAGAGCGCGGGTTTGCAGCCAGACGTCGGTCACTTGCAGTTGCGCACCGTCTTCGGTGCTGGCTTGCGCCAGGCCAGACAGCAGGTTGCCGTTTTGCACCGTCTGGCTGCCATCGTGCTGCAGGCCAATGCTGGCAA
Organism: Burkholderiaceae bacterium; assembly: GCA_040383055.1. GTDB lineage: Bacteria > Pseudomonadota > Gammaproteobacteria > Burkholderiales > Burkholderiaceae_C > Hydrogenophaga. The sequence continues at coordinate 4,769 of JBEIEH010000166.1, read as the reverse complement.
TGCCCAGGCTCAGCAAGCTGTGCAGCTCGCCAGCGTCGGTCACGCCGTCGGTGTTGGCGTCGACCCAGATCTGCAGACGGTCGAACACAGCGTCGGCCTTGGAGATCACGCCGTCGAGGTTGACGTCGTACTGCGCCAGGGCTTGCCAGCCATCGGCGGCGGTGCCACCGGCGTTGAGCGCGGTGTGGTTGCCAAAGAGTTCGCGGCCGTCGTCGATGTGGCCGTTGCCGTTGAGGTCCAACACCAACAAGCCGTCGTTCGCATCCACCCAACCCACCTGCTTGGCGTGACCGCTGGCGTCGATGTCAAAGGCCACGCCGTCGTCCACCGCGATGGTGTGCACACCGTCGCCATTGAGGTCGATCACCAGGGGGCTGGTGGTGCTGACAAAACGGGTGTCGACGCTGGGGGCGCTGCCACCGTTGAACACATGCACCTTGAGGCCGGCGTTGATCTGGGCCACGGTGGCCTGGAAAGTGCCGGCGCCAGTCATCAGGACCTTGTCGGACGCATCGCGCAATTGGTAGTTGCTGCCACCGGTCAACACAATGTTGAAGCAAGCGTTGGGGTTGTCTTTGGCGTACTGCGATGCGTTGCTCACATTCACACCAAATTGGGTGTCCTGCACGGTGGTGGTGGTGGCGCGCTGGGTGGTGCCCGTTTGTTGCTGGAAAGACTCCACACGCACGCTCACGTAGCCATCGTTCCAATCGGAGAACCAGCCCCAGCCAAAAATGCCGTAGCAGTCTTCGAGACCAATGTTGCTGACGTTGGTGTAGTTAAAACCGCCGTTCTTCTGGGACAACCACAGGCTGCTTTTGCCCGACTGGTACAGCATGAGGTCGGTCACGCCCACATGCTGGCTGCCTTGGTAGACCACGCGGTCGTTGCCGTCGGTCCAGCCTTTGCTGTCGTTGATGTCGATATCGCCTTCTTGGCCGTTAGAGAGTTTGTAGCGGATGCGCCAGTCGTGGCCGACCGAGTCACCCGAGACACGGGTGTCGTCCAGAATGGTGCGGTACATCGTGGACTGCGTGGCCACGGTTTCATAGGTGGTGACACTGCGCGACACCGATTTGCCCGCACCGAGCGAAGCCGTCAGGGGATTGATGACCATTTGCAGGGTGACATCGCCATTGGACGAGGCGGCGCTGGCGCCCACCACATCGAGATCGATCTCGGCGTAGATGTTTTTCTTGTTGCCCACGCCAGGGGCATTAAAGAAAGACGAACCCGACTCATTGGCATCGGGCACAAAGCGCAGGCCTCCTGCGCGGAAGTCTCGGGTGCTGATGCTCTGCCCAGCGGTGACCGCCACCCACTGCTTGCTGGCGTTGAGGAACTGCAAAGTCCCTTCGGTGGGCAGCTGGTTGATGACAATTTCGCTGATGAGGTTGATGCCGGTGCTCTGGCGAAGGCTGTTGAGATCGTTGGTCGAAAACACGTAGGCGCTGTCTTCCCAGCCCGTGACTTGCAGCGTGGACGTGGAGGCGGTTTTGACCAGCGCGGCGCTGGTGTCGGAGATCTGAAAGCTCAAAGAGGTTTCTTGGCGATCAGCGGCAATGGTTTGAACAACAACCTCATGCCGACCGGTGGTCATGCTGGGCAGCTCCAACGACCACGCGCCATTGGCATCGGTGGTGGCCAGCCCCAAGGTGGTGCCGCTGGCCTTGTCGCGCACCACAATGCGCAGATTGGCACCGGCCACACCCGAGAGCACGGGGGTGGTGTCGCCCAATGTCGCGCCATCGCTGTACAGCACGCGCATGGCACCGCTGTTGTCGACGATGCCGTTGATCTTCAACGCTGCGGCCTTTAGCCGGGAAGTCACTTCTGCCGCGACCGAAGCGATTTGGCCGGTGGACACGGAAGCGATGGAGCTTTCTGCAAGCGGAATGCTTGGGGTAGCGGTACCCACATCCGCCGAGCTCAGATGACCGGAACCCTCGATAACCTCAACCACTGGTGCATTAACCAAGGAGGACTGCACTGCGAGTGTCATAGGGCTGCCGAACAGTGCGTTACCCACTGATCCCCCCGACCCGACCGACGAAGCGCCCACCACGCCGCTGAGATACGACACGGGTCCCTGGATCAGGCCTTGCGCGCGCTCTTCGGCCGCTGGATAGACCCAAGCCGCATCGGCCACACGGGCGCTGCCGGTGTCCACGGGGGCTTGGGCAGACGGCTGGTCTTCGGCTTGGCTTTGGGCGGCAACCGGCTCTTCGGTGGCGGCGTCCACCACGGCTGGGGCCAGTTTGTTGCGCTTGGCCAGCAGCACCTTGGCGGCAGCCGCATCGCTGCTCTGTTGTTGAATCTGACGGCTGGCGTCCTGAGCGAGCGCTCGGTTTGTGTTCATATCGTCACCTAAATAAACGCTGCCGTACCGGGCAGCCACTTGCGACACAGTCAGATCGGCTCTGACGTTTGGTGACGATATGGTATGACAACACCTGTCTTTTTAGAGTACTTTACGGCTCCTTTGTGCGCGAAATATTTAACGAATAAAGCACAAATAACAAAATGACATCGATATCATCACTTTGTCAGATTTGTGCCATCTCGCCGATCAACCCTTCAAGCCGCCTTGGGTCAAGCCCCCGACCACCCGCTCTTGGAACACCGCGATCAGCACCGCAATGGGCACGATGGCGACGATGAGTGCGGCCGAGATGATGGGCCAGGGAAAGGTGAATTCGCCTTGGTACAGGGTGATGCCCACCGGCACGGTGCGCACCGCCGGGCTGGAGTTGAGCGAGAGTGCCAGCAGGAATTCGTCCCAGGCGTTGACAAAGGCCAAGATGCCGGCGGTGAACACGCCCGGTGCGGCCAGTGGCACCACCACCCGCCACAAGGCGCCCAGGCGGGTGCAGCCGTCGATCATGGCGGCGTTTTCCAGATCGCGTGGGATGCTTTGGAAAAAGCTCACCAGCACCAGCGTGCACACCGGCAAGTTGAGCACCACATAGGGAAGGATGAGCGCGATGTAGGTGTTGAGCCAGCCCAGGGCGCGCATGGTTTCAAAAATCGGCACCAGCAACGTGACGAGCGGGAACATGCTGGACGCGACAATGCAGGTCAGGATGAGTTGGCGGCGCTTCAAGTTCAGCCGCGCAATGGCATAAGCCGCAAACGCCGCCACCAGCAGCGACAGCACGGTGGCGCCGGTGGCCACCAAAAAGCTGTTCTTCAAGTAGTGCAGCAGCGGCTGGTCGGCAAAGGCGCGGATGTAGTTCTCCATCGTGGGCTCGGCCGGCCACCAGGTGATGGGCTTTTGCACCAGCTCGGTTTCGGTCTTGAGCGAGGTGAACAAAATCCACACCGCCGGAAAAAAGCCGTTGATGACCACCATGCCCGCCGCCGCCCAGCGCAGCATGGGGGATGTCCAAAAACCAACGTGTGGGCTGCTCATGACGCGTTTTTCCCGATGTGGTGCAGATAAAAGCCGGTCACGGCCAGCGAGATGACAAACATAAACACCGCCAAGGTCGATCCATAGGCGATGTCGGAATAGTCGATGGTGTATTTGTGGATCAGCATGGCCAGGGTTTCGGTGGCCTCGCCGGGGCCCCCACGGGTCATGGTGTAGGGAATGTCAAAGGTCTGCAGCGCGGTGATGGTGCGAAAGATCAACGCGACGATGATGCTGGGCATGAGCATGGGGATGGTGATCTGCCAGAACTGCTGCCACTTGTTGGCGCCGTCCACCTCAGCGGCCTCATAGAGCGAGCGCGGGATCATCTGCAAACCGGCCAGCAAAATCAGCGCCATGAAAGACGAGGTTTTCCAGATGATGGTCAGGCAGATGGCGGCAAAGGCCCAGTTGGGTTTGAGCAGCCAACTGGTGGCCTCGTCGATAACCCCCAGGCGCAACAACACGTCGTTGACCACGCCGTAGTCGGTGTTGAAGAACCAAGCGAAGATCAAACCGGCAAACGACAGCGGCAGCGCCCACGGCAGCAGCAGCGACAGGCGCACCGGCCATTTGCGTTTGAACGGCAGGTTGGCCAGCATGGCCAAACCCAGTCCCACCACCAGCGCGCCGGGCACGGTGATCAGGGTGATGAGCAAGGTGTTTTTGGTGGCGTTCCAAAACAGCGGGTCTTGCCACACGTCCACATAGTTGACGAAACCAATGAAAGCACCGGTTTTGTCGATGTCGAACACGCTGTTGTAGATGAGCTTGCCGATCGGGTAGACCACGATCATCAAAAGCAAAAAAAAAGCGGGCGCCAAGAGCATGACGGCCAGGGTTTTTTCGCTCGGGTCCTTGAGTCTGGAGAGCATGTGCAGCAACCGAAAAAAAGCCCTGGGCGGTGTGGCCCGCCCAGGGCTGGGGGCGGAGTGAAAAGTCGAATCAGCGCATCAGGCGGCCGACGCGGGCGGCGATTTCATCGACACCGGCTTCAGGCGTTTTGGTGCGGGCCAACACCGCGCTGGTGGTGGTGCGGATGATGTCCGACACCTGGCCGTAGTCGTCCACCATGGGGCGGCTCTGGGCACCCAGCACCACCGGCAGGGCCGATTGGAACCAAGGCACCGCCTTGTTCACTTCGGCGTCGCGGTAAACGCTCTGGAACACCGGCAGGATGGAGCCTTCGCGCGCCACAAAAGCGCTGGCTTCTTTGGACGCCAAGAACTTGATCAGGCCACCCGCAGCGTCCTTGTTCTTGCTGAAAGCGTTCATGGCCCACTGCCAGCCGCCCATGCAGGTGGCCGACTTGCCACCGGCCATGGCCGGCAGCGGCATCACGCCCACATTGCCTTTG
>JBEIEH010000165.1:0-6457 GCA_040383055.1 Burkholderiaceae bacterium | reverse complement strand
GGCGCGCGCTGCATGGACTGCGGAACGCCGTTTTGCAACAACGGCTGCCCGGTCAACAACATCATTCCGGACTTCAATGATCTGGTGTATCAGGGCGACTGGCACAACGCCATCCGGGTGCTGCACAGCACCAACAACTTTCCCGAGTTCACCGGCCGCATCTGCCCGGCGCCTTGCGAGGCCGCTTGTGTGGGCCACGTGACCGGCGACGCGGTGGGCATCAAGTCGATTGAGCACGCCATCATCGACCGCGCTTGGGCCGAAGGCTGGGTGCAGCCGCAGCCGCCCCAGCACAAAACCGGCAAGAAGGTCGCTGTGGTGGGCTCTGGCCCGGCCGGCCTGGCCGCTGCCCAACAGCTCGCGCGCGCTGGCCACGCCGTGACCGTGTTCGAAAAGAACAGCCGCATCGGTGGTCTGTTGCGCTACGGTATCCCCGACTTCAAGATGGAGAAGTCGCACATCGATCGTCGAGTGGCGCAGATGGAAGCCGAAGGTGTGGTGTTCAAGACCAGCACCCTGATCGGCGCCATGCCCGAAGGCTGCAAGGTCACCAACGACGCCAAAACCGTGATCAGCGCCGAGCAGCTCAAGGCCGAGTTCGACGCGGTGCTGCTGTGTGGTGGCTCCGAGCAAAGCCGCGACCTGCCGGTGGCTGGCCGTGAGCTCGATGGCGTGCACTTCGCCATGGAGTTTTTGCCGCAGCAAAACAAGGTCAACGCCGGCGACAAGCTCAAAGGCCAGCTGCGCGCCGACGGCAAACACGTGATCGTGATTGGCGGTGGCGACACCGGTAGCGACTGTGTGGGCACCAGCACCCGCCACGGCGCGGCCAGCGTCACCCAGTTTGAGGTGATGCCCCAGCCGCCCGAACAGGAAAACAAGCCTTTGGTTTGGCCCTACTGGCCGCTCAAGCTGCGCACCAGCTCCAGCCACGACGAAAGCGCCGATAAAGGCATTTTGAAGCGCGAGTTCGCCATTTCCACCAAAGCCTTCACTGGCAAAGGCGGCAAGGTCACCGGTTTGACCACCGTGAACGTGGAAATGAAAGACGGCAAGCTGGTTGAAGTGCCGGGCACCGAAAAGGAATACAAGGCCGATCTGGTGCTGCTGGCCATGGGCTTTGTGAACCCGGTGGCCACCATTCTGGACACCTTTGGCGTCGACAAAGACGGCCGGGGCAACGCCAAGGCCAGCACCGACTTCACCGGCGGCTACGCCACCAATGTGGACAAGGTGTTTGCCGCCGGCGACATGCGCCGTGGCCAGAGCTTGGTGGTCTGGGCCATCCGCGAAGGCCGCCAGGCCGCGCGTGCGGTGGACGAGTACCTGATGGGTTATTCCGACCTGCCGCGCTGAACCTTGCACTGGATATCGGGGTTTTCCCCGAATCCTTTATCATTCAAAAGCCGGTCGCCTGTGCGGTCGGCTTTTTCTTTGCTCCTCCATGACCGCCTCTGTCCCTTTGGTTGAACTGCGCGACCTCACCTTTGCCTACGGTGAGCGGGCCATCCTCGACCGGGTGACGCTGCAGGTGCCCCGGGGCAAGGTGACCGCCATCATGGGCGCGTCCGGCGGCGGAAAAACCACCATCTTGAAGCTCATTGGCGGGCAGATTCGGGGCCAGTCGGGGCAGACCTTGTTCGACGGCCAAGACGTGGGCGCGATGGACCAGAAGGCCTTGTTTCTCGCCCGTCGGCGCATGGGTATGTTGTTTCAGTTTGGCGCCTTGTTCACCGATATGTCGGTCTTCGACAACGTCGCCTTCCCGTTGCGCGAGCACACCCGCTTGGCCGACGACATGGTGCGCGACATTGTGTTGATGAAGCTGCACGCGGTGGGTTTGCGCGGCGCGCGTGACCTGATGCCTCGCGAGTTGTCGGGTGGCATGGCGCGCCGGGTGGCCTTGGCCCGTGCCATTGCGCTCGACCCCGATCTCATCATGTACGACGAGCCTTTTGCTGGGCTCTACCAGATCTCACTCGGCACCTCGGCGCGGCTGATTCGCCGTCTCAACGATGCCATGGGACTGACCAGCATCGTGGTGTCGCACGATTTGGACGAGACCTTTCACATCGCCGACCAAGTGGTGATCTTGGCCAACGGCCGCATTGCGGCCCAAGGCTCCCCTGAGGAGGTGCGCCACAGCCGCGATCCGCTGGTGCACCAGTTTGTCAACGCGCAGGCCGATGGCCCGGTGCGCTTTCACCACCCCGGGCCTGATCTGGAGGCCGACTTTGGCCACGGGAGGCGTGCATGAGCTCCGCCAGACCGTTCCCAAAGCGCGCAGCCCAGCAGTGCGCAACACGGAGGATCGTGTTGTGAGCGACTGGTTGGCCCATATCGGTGGCGGCGTGCGGCGTTGGACAGCCGATGTGGGCTGGAGCGCGCGCCTGTTTCTGCGCTTGCTGGGCTTGCTGTTGCCCACCCTGCGCCGTGGTCGCTTGCTGGCCGATCAGGTGCATTTTCTTGGCAACTATTCCCTGGCCATCATTGCCGTTTCAGGTCTGTTTGTGGGCTTTGTGCTCAGCTTGCAGGGCTATTACATCTTGCAGCGCTATGGCTCGGCCGAGGCCTTGGGTTTGATGGTGGCGCTGTCGCTGTTGCGCGAACTCGGTCCTGTGGTGGCCGCTCTCTTGTTTGCGGGTCGAGCGGGCACAGCGCTCACCGCTGAAATTGGCTTGATGAAAGCCGGTGAGCAACTATCGGCCATGGAAATGATGGCGGTCGACCCGGTTCAGCGGGTGCTGGCACCCCGCTTTTGGGCCGGGGTGATGGCCATGCCCTTGCTGGCGGCGGTGTTCAGCGCGGTGGGTATTTTGGGTGGCTGGGTGGTCGGTGTGCTGATGATTGGCGTCGACAGCGGCGCGTTCTGGGGCCAAATGCAAGGCGGGGTCGATGTCTTTAGCGATCTCGGCAACGGTGTGCTCAAGAGCTTGGTCTTTGGTTTCACGGTGAGTTTTGTGGCCTTGCTGCAGGGTTATGTGGCACAGCCCACACCCGAAGGGGTGTCGCGCGCCACCACCCGCACGGTGGTGATGGCCTCGCTGGCGGTGCTCGGTCTGGACTTTGTGCTGACCGCCCTGATGTTCACGATTTGATGGAGCGAACATGGAACGTTCACGCAACGATGTCTGGGTGGGTTTGTTTGTGCTGCTGGGAGCGGTGGCGCTGTTGTTCTTGGCCCTGAAGTCGGCCAACCTGCTGAGCCTGAGTTTCGAAAAAACCTACCAAGTCACGGCCCGTTTTGACAACGCGGGTGGACTCAAACCTCAGGCGGCGGTCAAGAGCGCGGGGGTGGTGGTGGGCCGGGTCGAGAGCATCCGCTTCAACGACCAGACCTTCCAGGCCGACGTGGTGCTGGCGCTGGAGAGCCGTTACGGATTTCCCAAAGACAGCTCGTTGAAAATCCTCACCAGCGGTTTGCTGGGCGAGCAGTACATCGGCATTGAGGCCGGCGGCGAGCCCGACAACTGGGCTCAAGGCGCGGTCATCACCCAGACCCAGTCTGCGCTGGTCTTGGAAAACCTGATTGGTCAATTCTTGTTCAACAAAGCGAGCGAGGACAAAGCGCCTGCGCCGCAGTGAGGCAGCTGTTTCAGGGGGTGAGAGCATGACAAAACTGAGCGCGATTGTTTTTTTGGGGCGGCGTGGGCTTGCTTGGGTTGTGGGTGTTGGCGCTGACGCTGGCGGGCTGCGCCTCTGGCCCAACGGCGGTGCCGCACGATCCGCTGGAGCCCTTGAACCGTGGCATTTACGGTTTCAATGAAAAAGTCGACACGGTGGTGCTCAAACCCGTGGCAACCGTGTACCGCGACGTCACACCCGATGCGGTTCGCACCGGGGTGCACAACTTCTTTGGCAATCTCAAAGACCTTTGGTCGTCCATCAACGCGTTGGCTCAGCTGCGTCCGCAAGAAGCGGTTGAGAACTTCATGCGCTTCAATGTCAACACCGTGTTCGGATTGGGCGGCGTGCTGGATTTGGCCTCAGAAATGGGCATTCCTCGTACCGAGCTGGACTTTGGTCAAACATTGGGCCGATGGGGCATGCCAGCAGGTCCTTACATCGTGTTGCCCTTGTTGGGTCCGAGCAGTGGGCGAGACTTGCTGGGCACCACCATCGAAAACCGGGGCGACTTGGTGCAAGGCTTGGACGATGTGTCCGACCGCAACGCACTGCAAGCCCTGCGCGCGGTGGAAAAGCGTGCCAACCTGCTGCGTGCCACCAGTTTGCTCGGCGATGTCTCGCTCGACCCCTATAGCTTTACCCGCGATGTGTACCTGCAGCGGCGGCAGAGCCAGATCCAAGACCTGATCGAGCAGGGCATTGGCCTGCCCGAGCGCAGCACAAGTCCCGATACAGAAACCAACAATTGAACCTGTGGGGGCATCGACACCGGCGCTACAGTGCCCCTTGCCGATGTGCCCGACCAACGGAGAAATTTGCATGCAACGACGTCACCTGCTCAAGCTCTTGCCTCTGTGCGCGGCCGCTACGCCTTGGCTGGCATGGGCCAACGACGAAGCGCCCGACGCGCTGGTCAAGCGTGTGTCCAACGATGTGCTCAATACCTTCAAGGCCGATCCATCGTTGGCCAACGACATGGGTCGCATCATGGCCATCGTCGACACCAAGCTGATGCCGAACGTCAACTTCAACCGCATGACCGCCTCGGCGGTGGGGCGGCACTGGCGCCAAGCTACGCCTGAGCAACAGGCCCAGCTGCAGGACGGCTTTAAACAATTGTTGGTGCGCACCTACGCTGGCGCCCTGACCGAGGTGAAAAACCTCACCGTTGCGTTCAAGCCTTTGCGCGCCCAGCCCACCGACACCGAGGTGGTGGTGCGTTCCGAAGTGCGCGGCCGCGGGGAACCCATCCAGCTCGACTACCGTCTGGAGAGAACTCCCCAGGGTTGGAAGATTTACGACCTCAATGTGTTGGGTGTGTGGCTGGTCGAGACCTACCGTGGCCAGTTCGCCCAAGAAATCAACGCCAAGGGCATTGACGGATTGATTGCGACCTTGGCTCAGCGCAACAAATCGCCAGCCCGCCCGGGTTGATCGCGCCATGGTCGATGTCTGCGCTTTGGTTCTTCCCGCCCGCTTGCTTTCGGATGATGTGCCTGCGTTTTGGCCGCAGGCGCAGGCTGCGCTGACCCAATGCACCGGTGAGTGCCGGGTGGACGCGAGTGCCTTGGCGCAGTTCGATTCGTCTGCTTTGGCGTTGTTGTTGGCCTTGCGCCGCGAGGCCCACGCGCGCGGTTGTGCGCTGGTCTGGCACGGCGCATCGGGCCGTTTGTCCGATTTGGCCGCGCTCTACGGCATCGACGGCTTGCTCTCACCGCGACTGACACCCGATCAGCGCACGGTCTGAGCCCTTCTGCGTCCCCTGCGCTCCCCCAAGGAAGCCCAGTAAAATCGGGGTTTTCGCTGATGACCACGCAAGGCCTTGTGGAGCGTTTGCGAGGTCAGCGCCTTTTTATTCCCCATGCCCGCTGTTTCGTTTCGCCAAGCCAGCAAGAGTTACAACACGCCCAGAGGCCCGTTGCGCGCGCTCGATAGCGTGTCGTTTGACATCGAGCCAGGTGAATTTTTTGGCTTGCTGGGTCCTAACGGCGCTGGAAAAACCACGCTCATATCGCTGCTCGCGGGATTGTCCAAGCCCAGCGCCGGGCAGGTCACGGTGCACGGCCACGATGTGCAGAGCGACTACGCCCAGGCGCGGCGCCTGCTTGGCGTGGTGCCACAAGAGCTGGTGTTCGACCCGTTTTTCAGCGTGCGAGAAACCTTGGTCATCCAGTCGGGCTATTTCGGTATTCGCCACAACGGAGCTTGGATCGACGAGCTGCTCGAAGGCCTAGGCTTGGCCGACAAAGCGCAGGCCAATATGCGGCAGCTCTCAGGCGGCATGAAGCGCCGTGTGCTGGTGGCCCAAGCCTTGGTGCACAAGCCACCGGTCATCGTGCTCGACGAGCCCACCGCTGGTGTGGACGTGGAGCTGCGCCAAACGCTGTGGCAGTTTGTGTCGCAGCTCAACCGCCAAGGCAGCACCGTGTTGCTGACCACCCATTACCTGGAAGAGGCAGAGGCCTTGTGTGGCCGCATCGCCATGCTCAAACAAGGCCAGGTGGTGGCGCTCGACAGCACCGCAGCGCTGCTCTCGCGCGCCAGCGCCAGTGTGTTGTGCTTCAAAACCGACAGTGCGCTACCCGAGGCCATCCGCGATGCTGCCCGCATCACCGGCCGCATGGTGCAGCTGCCAGCGGCGCGCGCGGCCGACGTCGAGTCATGGTTGGCCCGGCTGCGCGAATGTGGTGTGCCAGTGGAAGACGTGGAGATTCGCAAACCCGATCTGGAAGACGTGTTTCTGCAGGTCATGGAGGCACACACATGACCGGCTGGCAAACCCTGTTGTACAAAGAGATTCTGCGTTTCTGGAAGGTGGGATTTCAGACCG
>JBEIEH010000164.1:0-6491 GCA_040383055.1 Burkholderiaceae bacterium | reverse complement strand
GCCTAGCATGGGCCCATCTTGTCTGTGAGGGTCTGTGCCATGCCTGTCGTGGAATCGCTGTTTGCCCCTGGGAGCGCGGCGTACAACAACAACCGCGCCCACATGCTGGGCCTGCTGGAACGGGTGCGGGCCTGCGAAGCGCGCACGGTGGCGGCGTCGGCCGCCGCGCGCGAACGTTTTGAGGCGCGTGGTCAGCTGCTGCCGCGCGACCGCCTGGGCCTGCTGCTGGACCCCGGCGCGCCCTTTCTGGAGATGTCGACCCTGGCCGGGCTGGGCATGGACAAACCCGACTCCAACGCCAGTGTGCCGGGCGGCGGCATCATCACCGGCATTGGCTTTGTGTCGGGCGTGCGTTGCATGGTGCTGGTGTCGGACGCCGGCATCGACGCCGGGGCGCTGCAGCCCATGGGCCTGGACAAACTGCTGCGCGCGCAAGAGATGGCCTTGGATAACCGTCTGCCCTATGTGCAGCTGGTGGAGAGCGCGGGCGCCAACCTGATGGCGTATCGGGTGGAGGATTTCATTCGCGGCGGCAGCACCTTTCGCAACCTGGCGCGGCTGTCGGCCGCTGGGCTGCCGGTGATCACGGTCACGCACGGTTCGTCCACCGCAGGTGGGGCCTACCAGACTGGGCTGTCGGACTATGTGGTGCTGATTCGCGGCAAATCGCGCGCGTTTTTGGCGGGGCCGCCGCTGCTCAAGGCCGCCACCGGCGAGGTGGCCACCGAAGAAGAACTGGGCGGCGCGGTGATGCACACCCATGTGTCGGGCCTGGGCGACTACCTGGCCGAAGACGACCGCGACGGCATTCGCATGGCGCGCGACATCTTGGCGGGCATGGACTGGCCGCGCCACACCACGCCCCCACCGGTGCCCCCACGCGCGCCGCGCTGCGACGCCGAGGGCTTGCTGGCCATCATGCCAGCCGACCCCAAACAGCCGGTGGACATGCGGCAGGTGATTGCGCACATCGCCGACGACTCGGACTTTTTGCCGTTTGGCGAACACTTTGGCGGCGCCACGGTGTGTGGCCACATCCGCCTGGGCGGCTGGGCGCTGGGCGTGATCACCAACAACGGGCCGATCGACTCGGCCGGCGCCAACAAGGCCACGCACTTCATTGCCGCCTGCTGCCAAAGCCGCACGCCCATTCTGTACCTGAACAACACCACCGGTTTTATGGTGGGCAAGGAGCACGAGCAAGGCGGCATCATCAAACACGGCAGCAAGATGATTCAGGCGGTGACCAACGCCACGGTGCCGCAGATCACGCTGTACTGCGGTGCGTCGTTTGGCGCGGGCAACTACGGCATGTGCGGGCGCGGTTTTGCGCCGCGGTTTTGTTTCTCGTGGCCCAACGCGCGCACCGCCGTCATGGGCCCTGAGCAGGCGGCCGAGACCATGGCGCTGGTGACGGCAGCCGCCATGCAGCGCAAGACCGGCCAAGTGGACACCGAGAAGATCGCCGCGCTCAAGGCCGGCATCGTCGAGCGCTTTGAGCGGCAGATGAGTGTGTTTGCCACCAGCGCGCTGCTGCTGGACGACGGGGTGATCGACCCACGCGACACCCGCGCCGTGCTGGCCGAGGTGCTGGCTGTTTGCCGCGAAGCCGAGGCGCGCACGCCGCAGCGCCTGTCGTTTGGAGTGATGCGCCCATGAAAACACCATTCACCACGGTATTGGTGGCCAACCGGGGCGAGATTGCCTTGCGGGTGATGCGCAGCGCACGGGCGCTGGGCTACCGCACGGTGGCGGTGTACTCCAGCGCCGACGCCGACAGCCGCCATGTGCGCGAGGCCGACCTGGCGGTGTGCATTGGCGGCGCGGCGCCGCGCGAGAGTTACCTGAACATCCCTGCGCTGATCGAGGCGGCCCAACGCACCGGCGCCGACGCGGTGCACCCGGGCTACGGCTTTTTGGCCGAGAACCCCGACTTTGCCCGCGCCTGCCGCGAGGCGGGGCTGGTGTTCATTGGCCCCTCGCCCGAGGCCATGGCCGCCATGGGGCACAAGGCCGGCGCCAAACGCCGCATGGCCGCGGCCGGTGTGCCCTGCATTCCGGGCTACGACGGCGAGGACCAAAGCGCCGAGCGCCTGCAGACCGAGTCCGAGCGGGTGGGCTACCCGCTGATGATCAAAGCCTGCGCGGGCGGCGGCGGGCGCGGCATGCGCCTGGTGGAGAGCGCCGACGGCTTTGCCGCTGCGCTGGCCAGCGCGCAGAGCGAGGCGCTCAACGCTTTTGGCGACGCCAGCGTGCTGCTGGAGCGCGCGGTGCTGCGGCCCCGGCACATTGAAATCCAGGTGCTGGCCGACCGGTATGGCAACGCCATTCACCTGGGTGAGCGCGATTGCTCGGTGCAGCGGCGACACCAAAAAATCATTGAAGAAGCGCCCTCGCCCGCCGTGGGCCCCGAGCTGCGCGAACGCATGGGCGCGGTGGCGGTGCGGGCGGTGCAGGCGCTGGGCTACGAAGGTGTGGGCACGCTGGAATTTTTGCTAGAAGAAACACACGAAGGCAGCCACACCGTCGCCGCCGGGCCGCCCCAAGGCGACGGCGCCCCCTCGGGGGGCAGAGACCCAGCGCAGCGGCGGAGCGTGGGGGCCAACTTCTATTTCCTGGAAATGAACACCCGCCTGCAGGTGGAGCACCCGGTCACCGAAGCCATCACGGGCCTGGACCTGGTGGCGCTGCAGCTGCAGGTGGCCGCCGGCGAACCGCTGCCGCTGAGCCAGGCCGATGTGCGGTTGGATGGCCACGCCATTGAGGTGCGCCTGTGCGCCGAAGACCCGGCCCAGGGCTTTGTGCCGCAGAGCGGGCGGGTGCTGCGCTGGCGCGCCGACGATCGATTGCGCACCGAGAGCGCTTTGCAAGACGGCTGCGACATTCCCCCGTGGTACGACTCGATGGTGGCCAAGCTGATTGCGCATGGTCCGGACCGCGAGAGCGCACGCCGTCGCCTGATCGCCGGCCTGCAAGACACGGTGGCGCTGGGCCTGCCGACCAACCAAGCCTATTTGGCCGCCTGCCTTCGCCACCCGGTGTGGGCGGCGGGTGGCGCCACCACCGCCTTTATTGGCGAGCACGGCGAGGCGCTGCTGAGCGACAGCGTGGGCAAGGCCGAGCGCCAGGCCGCGGTGGGTGCGCTGGCCCTGCTGGAATGCGACAGCGACGAACACCATCCCCTGGCCGCGCGCCACCCGGTGCGCCTGCGCTACCGCTGCGGCAGCGGCTTGCTGGAAGCCACCGCCACCCGCGAGGGCGACAGCTGGCGGCTGCGGATCCACACCGCCAATGGCGAGACCGCCCACACGGTGGCGGTGCTGGCCCGAGAGCCCGGCCGCTGGCGGCTGGCACTCGACGGTGTGCAGCGCAGCGTGGACTGGGCGCGCTGCGACAGCGAGCCCCACACCGTGTGGCTGCAGTCGCTGGGGGACACCTGGTGTGTGTGCGATGAGCGCCTGAAGGCGGCGCAACGCGCGAGCGACAGCGGCGACGGCCAAGTGCGCGCGGCCATGAACGGGCGCGTGGTGGCGCTGCATGTGGCGCTGGGCCAAGCGGTGCAGCGCGGCGACACCGTGCTGACGCTGGAGGCCATGAAGATGGAACACCGGCACAGCGCCAACACCCGTGGTGTGGTGCGCGCGGTGCATGTGCAGCCGGGCGATCAGGTGAGCGCCGCCCGGGTGCTGGTGGAGATAACGCCGGAGGCCACGCCATGAGCGCTCCGGCCGTGCTGATCGACACCCGGCAGGTGGCCGGGCACACCGTGCTGCAACTGGCGATCAACCGGCCGGACAAGCGCAACGCGCTCAACGCCGATGTGATCACCGGCCTGCGACTGGGGCTGGCCCAGGCGCACGCCACCGCGGGTGTGCGGGCGGTGGTGATCACCGGCGTGGGCGACAAGGCCTTTTGTGCGGGGGCCGACCTGCAACCTGGCGCGGCTTTTGCCGTGGACGTGTCGCAGCCGCGCAGCGACTACGCCAACCTGCTGCGCGAAGCGCACGCGGCCACGCTGCCCATCGTGGCGCGGGTCAATGGCGCGTGTTTGGCCGGTGGCATGGGCTTGTTGTGTTTGGCCGATCTGGCGGTGGCCAGCGAAGCCGCGCTGTTTGGCCTGCCGGAGGTGAAGGTGGGGGTGTTTCCGATGCAGGTGATGGCCCTGCTGCAGCGCCTGGTGGCACCGCGCTGGGTGCATGAATGGTCGCTCACCGGCGAGCCCTTTGGCGCACAGACCGCGCTGAGCGCCGGCCTGCTCAACCGCGTGGTGCCGGCGGGCGAACTCGACACCGCCACCGACGCCCTGCTGGCCCGGCTGGTGGACAAGGCGCCCACCGCGCTGCGGCGTGGCAAGTACGCGCTGCGCGCCATCGAGGCCATGACCTTTGAACAGGCCATGGCCTTCACTGAAAGCCAGATCGCGCTGACCGCGCTGAGCGAAGACGCGCGCGAAGGCCTGGCCGCGTTCAACGACAAACGCGCGCCCAACTGGCCCGGGCGCTGACAGCGCTTGCCCCTACCATCGCCGCATGGCCACCACACTGAACCACCTGATCCCCGCCCACGCACCCCAGCTGCTGGGCGAGCACCTAGCGCGCGCCGGCGCCGGCATCAAGCCCACCGCTTTGGTGAAAAGCGCGGGCGCCGACTTCGACGACCTGCCGCTGATGGCGCGCGGCCAGCGCTTGGCCGATGCCTTGGTGCGGCACCTGCCGAGCGACTTTGCCGAGGCCGCACCGCTGCTGGTGGCGAGCATGGGCGCACCGATGGCGCTGGACGCCAAAGGCGAGCCGGTGGCGGCGGGCGATGTGCCCAGCGGCTTTTTTTATTTGCCGCACAGCCTGTACATCGCGCAGCGCGGCTTGGACCACTTGGACATCGCGATGGACGCGCAGCACGCGCTCACGCAGCGCTTCACGGCCGAGTTCAGCCTGCGGCCCTATCTGCAGCGGCACCCCCAGGCCACGCTGACGCACCTGGCGCGATGGGCGCAAGACGCCAACGCCCATGTGCGGCGCGCCGCCAGCGAGGCCACTCGACCGCGCCTGCCCTGGGCCGCGCGGCTGAGCGACTTTGTGCGCGACCCCAGCCCCGCCTTGCCGCTGCTGCACGCCCTGCGCGACGACCCGTCGTCGTATGTGCGGCGCTCGGTGGCCAACCACCTCAACGACATTGGCAAAGACCACCCGGAACTGCTGCTGTCGCTGGCGGCCGATTGGGGCGTGAAGGCGCCGCCTGCGCGGGCCGCGCTGATCAAGCATGCGCTGCGCAGTCTGGTGAAAGCCGGCCACCCGCAGGCGCTGGCCTTGATGGGCCACGCGGGCGTGAGTGCGCTGCGGGTCAAGAACGGCGCCGCACAACCACCGCGCCCGCGCATCGGCGCCAGCGTGCGGCTGCAGGCCACGCTGCACAACCCCAGCACAACGAGCGCCAGCGCGCTGGCCGACTGGCGGGTGCATTACGTGAAGGCCGACGGCCAGACCAGCGCCAAGGTCTTCAAGGGCAGCACCATCACCCTGGCCCCGGGAGGCAGCTGTGTGCTGGAAAAAACCCTGTCGCTGCGCCAGATGACGACGCGCACCCATTACCCCGGCAGCCACCGGGTGGAACTGGCCCTGAACGGCCAGGCCCACGCGGTGGCCTCCTTTGAACTTGTGCCCTGAACCCCGCCCCAGGAGGTCCGCCATGCAATTCACCCACGAACACCGCCAGATCCAGAGCACGCTCAAGCGCTTTATCGACGACGTGATCAACCCGCATGTGGACGAATGGGAAGCGGCCGAAATGTTTCCCGCGCACGAGGTGTTTCGCGAAATGGGCAAGCTGGGCCTGCTGGGCTTGACCAAGCCCGAGGCCTATGGCGGCGCGGGGCTGGACTACAGCTACGGCCTGGCCATGGCCGAGACGCTGGGCCACATCGAATGCGGCGGTGTGCCCATGGCCATTGGGGTGCAGACCGACATGGCCACGCCCGCGCTGGCGCGCTTTGGCAGCGACGAGCTTCGCGCGCAGTTTTTGGCGCCCGCCATCAGCGGCGAGCAAGTGGCTGCATTGGCGTGAGCGAGCCCGCTGCGGGCAGCGATGTGGCGGGCATCAAGACGGTGGCGCGCAAGGACGGCGACGACTACGTCATCAGCGGGCAGAAGATGTGGATCACCAACAGCCTGCAGGCCGACTGGATGTGCATGCTGGTCAACACCAGCGAAGGCCCGGCGCACAAAAACAAAAGCCTGGTGATGGTGCCGCTGCGCGAGAACGGGCGGCTGCGCCCGGGCATTGAGGTGGGCAAAAAAATCCGCAAGATCGGCATGATGAGCAGCGACACCGGGCTGCTGTACTTTGACAATGTGCGTGTGCCCCAGCGCTACCGCATTGGCGCCGAAGGCCAAGGTTTTGTCTACCAGATGCAGCAGTTCCAGGAAGAGCGGCTGTGGTGCGCGGCCAGCACGCTGGAGAGCTTGAGCAACTGCATTCGCTGGACGGTGGAATGG
>JBEIEH010000163.1:0-6520 GCA_040383055.1 Burkholderiaceae bacterium | reverse complement strand
GGGCGTGCATGATTACGTCCACTACTACAACCACCAGCGCATCAAGCTGGGTCTACAGGGGCTAAGTCCGGTAGAGTACCGATTGAGAAGCACCGCCCGATCGGCGGAAACGTAAACGTCCAACTTCTGGGGGTCAGTTCAAACCCGGGGCGGTTCAGGACGCCGCGATGCGTGAGGCGTGCAAAGACCTCAGCAGCGCGGCCTGCCGTACCCACATCAACACCGCTCTTGCTGGAAGTCGGACACAGACCGATCTGGTGCTGAGCGGACAACTGCCCGATCGCTACTTGGGCGGCAGCGATTTGAACGCCAGCGCGAGGCTGACGGCGATCAACGCGCTCA
Source organism: Burkholderiaceae bacterium (assembly GCA_040383055.1). GTDB lineage: Bacteria > Pseudomonadota > Gammaproteobacteria > Burkholderiales > Burkholderiaceae_C > Hydrogenophaga. The sequence goes on along the minus strand of JBEIEH010000163.1, from coordinate 6,178 downwards.
AGGCCGACATTCAAAAGATTTGCGCCAACTCGCCCAGCTGCCAGGCCAAAAACCAGGCGGCGCTCAATGCATTGGGCAGCACCCTGCTGGACTTTGTGCCTGTGATTGGCGATGCCAAGGGATTCGTAGAAGCCGAGACACCGTTTGACTACGTCTTGGCCATGGTCGGCACGGCAGGCGGCCCAGTGGGTGACGGCGTTGTCCAGGCGCTCAAGCTGGGCAAAGCGTTGTTCAAGGCTGGCAATATCTCCGAGGCCAACCAGCTCTTTAGGCAAGCCCTGAGCATGGACGCCACAGCGGGCCTGCCGGGCGTCAAGCCCAGCCTGAGCGGCAATCTGAGCAAAACCAAGCTGGGCGACGCGGCGGTGGTGCAAACCGATACGCTGGCGCAGCGGCTGATGATCAGCGACGTGGTGGCCAACGGCGACAAGTTCGGTGTGAAGACCGAGAGTCTGGTCAACGATGTGATCAAGAGCGATCCGGCCATGAAGGTGCTTGACGGCACCAAGTACCGAGGAGAAAACGGCCTCGATCATGTGGTGCAATTCGTGGACCCGGCTGATGGCGTGACCAAGACCATGGTCATCGACAGCAAGCAGTTGGCGATCAATGGATCGACCAGCTTGGACCCGAGGGCGGCGGGTGGGGTGATGCAGTTGTCGGATGATTCCTTGGATGTGATTGCTCAGCGGCTTACAGAGCAAGGTTCCGCCACCGGTCTAACGCTACAGCGAGCGATCGCGAATAAGACATTGGTAAAAGCCGTTGCTTTTGTGGACAAAAGCACTGGCGAGTTGAAAATCGTTCGGGTTGATGTGCCTGACACCCCCAAGCGTTGAACGGAGCTGCCATGTACTTGAAAGACCACGCAGAAAGCAAAGCCAAGGGAATAACTGGGTTGCTGAACTTCATGACAGATGAAGGCTTGGAATGGTTCGAGACGAGAAATCAGATGCTCGGAACAGGACAAGGGTCGCGCTCTGGCTGTTTGGGCAGTCTTTCAGGTGATTGCTTGGTCCGCGCCATGCTTGCGTACTTCCGCGACCACGACATGGCGAGCATGAAGCAGTGGGCTTATGTGTCGGCCAAGGCGCGCATCATGTGGGAGCATGAAACCCTCAGTGACTATCTCACCGAAGACTTGCTGCGCCCTTTGATCAGCGACAACGAAGAAGTGATTGAGTGGTACCGGCGGTTCAGCTTGCCGTATGAGTTGCCCAAGGATGTCAGCGGCGGCGACAAAGACGACCCGAAGAACTGGATGTTCTACCGCTACCAGTCGTGGCTGGCGCTCAACGCCCGTTGGGATGAACTGGGTGAGCGCTGCGAACGCATCCTGGCCATGCAAGAACAGATCAAGAAAGACCGCTCTTACCTGATCGACCATCGTTTCTATTTGTCGCTGGCCAAAGGCGACAAGGCGGGCATGACGGCGGTGCTGTTAGAAAAAGTCACCCCAAAGGAGCGCAAGACGCGCCAGCTGCAGCAGTCGGGCATTACCTGGGATTTGATCGACTCGTATGCCACGCTGTTTGCCAAACTGGCCTGGCGTGCCGGCTACGAACTGGAGCTGGACACCCCTTGGATTCCGCAGGAATGGCTGCCGGTGCAGCCACTGCAGACATACGAAGAGCCGTGGCCGTTCATGCAGGGCTTTGACATCTGGCAGCCGTTTGCTGAACCCTATGCAGCGCTGTCGCCCAAGCGCCCGGAGTGATGCCGTGTACCGTCAGCCGTGGTGTGGCTTGTAGAAGGCGGCTGACCGCAAAAACAAGCGCACCCGCCGCCGGCTTTGCCGGGCTGGCTGCGAGCGCCAGCGTGAGCCTGATCAACAACGGCGGCGACATTGGCAAAACCCTGCGCGAGCTGGGCAGCAAAGACAGCTTGAAGAGCCTGCTGCTGAGCATGGCCACCGCAGGGGCCTTGAACGGGCTGTCCAACAGCTTAACGATCAACGGGCAGACGCTGGCGAGCATCACACCGCAGACGGCGGACTTTGGCGCCAACCTGGCCAAAGCCGCGATCAACAACGTGGCCAGCGCCGCCATCAACAGCGCGCTGACCGGCGCGAGCCTGGAGGACAGCATCCAGACCGCGTTGGTGGGGGCGCTGGTGAGCACCGCAGCAGGACAAACCGCCAACTGGATTGGCGATGTGACGGCCGACAGCCCAGCGCTCAAGGCGCTGGCGCACGCCCTGGCCGGCTGTGTGGCCGGGGCGGCGGGCCAAGGCGGCGGCGCGGGCTGCAGCGCAGGCGCGGTCGGGGCGGTGGTCGGTGAACTCGCTGCCCAGTGGTACAACCCCAACGGCGACCCGAGCAAGAGCGCCAACACCGTGGCCTTTGCCGGCCTCATGGGTGGCTTGGCCGGGGCGCTGGCCACCGGCGATGGGAGCGCGGCGAGCGTCAACACCGCAGCCACCACCGGGGCCAATGCGGCGTTGAACAACTACTTGGCGCACGCCGAAGCCGCGCGTTTGGCCGCCCTGAAAGAAAAGCGCCTGCTCGGCCAGTGTGACAACCAGTGCGAAAGCGATATTCGTCGCTTGGAAACGTTGGACAGAGAACGCAATCTGGAGCTGGCTCGCTGCGAGGGCAGCCAATCGGCCCAATGTCAGCAGGCAACGCAAGCGGTGCGGCAGGCTGCGGCCGAATACATCCGCAAAGACCTCAACGCGCCGACCATCACCCACACCTACACGAGCGAGCGCGACGAGACCATCGCACTGGCTCGGCAGACCATGGGCGACTTCACGGTGTGGAACGTGGTGCAGGGTGTCGCCGGCAGTGTGGCCGACAGCGTGCAAGGGCTTGCGGCTGGCGCAAAACGAGGGTTTGACGCGTTCATCAAGGGTGACCCACAGGCCCAGCAAGAGATACGCCAAACCCTGGGTGCAGTCTGGGAAGCGGTCCAAGGGCCGGATTTCTGGCTCGGCTTGGTGGGCGCGATGTCGCCCGCGCAACGCGAACAACTTGCTCTGGCTTACGAGCGCGGTGACGGCAAGTTTGTTGCGCAGATGGTGGGCGAGGTGCTCAGCAACACCCCCATGGGTGGCCCTGCTGGTACGGTGAAACGGGTGGGGCAATTGGCCGACAACGCCGCCGATGCGGCGCGGCTTCAGCAATTGACCACTCGCGCCGATGTGAAGGCGGTGGTGGAGGTGCCCGCAGGCAGCAAAGGCAACTGGGACCCGAGAATCAACACGGGCACCACGGGCACGCTGTCGCCGAGCACGGCGTATGTGTTGGACAATGGGCATGCATACATCACAGATGGCAGCGGCCGGGTCAAAGAGGTGACGGGGACCTTGTCGCCCAGCACGATGGACCGCAACACGTACCAGCAAGGCTGCGCGGGGCGCAGTGGTTGTGCGGGCGACGACGGCGGGCACCTGATCGCGTCGAGCCTGGGCGGCGCTGGAGACCGAATCAACATCGTGCCGCAGGCGGCCACGCTCAACCGACAAGATTGGAAGGACATGGAGAATTTCTTGCGCAACGAGTTGAAGGCAGGCAAGTCGGTGACGGTGAAGATCGATGTGGGGTATCCGGCTTCGGGCGGGGTGAGGCCTAGCGAGTTCACAGTTGTTGCCTACATTAATGGCAAGCCGAGACCCTTTGAATTTAAGCAGTAAGCAAGGAGTAGTTATGAGTTCAATTGAAGATGCATATGGACTTATTGCGGGAAAAATGAGATTTGCAGCGGGTGATGCCGGATGGCAACGACTTGAGCTCCACGCAGATATTCGTAACTCGATGGTAAGCAGTGCATTCTCAGTGCACTCGGCCGTAAGCGTTGATGAATCCAAATATGTGAAGGCAATCAGCGATCCGTGTTTTCTACTCCGCGATGACCTCCTTCGCACCACAGGCCAGCGCATCTGGGGCCTGACGTTCACGCTGTTTCCCGACGGCCAGTTCAAGATCGAATACGACTACAACAAGCCCGAAGGCTACGAAGAGTCCGACGAGGTCATCACCGGGGATGAGATCAACGCCTCGTTGGCGGGTTTGACTGGGCAAGACAAAAAGCCCGACTGATGCCTCGTGCGCCTGCCGAAGCAAAAGCTCATCCGCGAGCAAGTGGCCGCCCTCACCGGCTACCGCTTCCTGGGCGATTACCGATCCGACGAAGCGCAGTACATGGCGCTCATGACCGCCGGCGCCACCTTTGCCAAGGCCCAGCAGCTGCGCCCGGGCATTGCCCTGAATGCAGCTCAGGTGGCCCAGCTCACCAGCGACATGGTCTGGCTGGTGGCGCAAACCGTGACCCTGCCCGACGGCAGCACCACCACCGCCCTTGTGCCCCAGGTCTATCTGGCGCCTAAGGCTGGCGACCTGGCCCACAACGGCCAGCTCTTTGGCGGCGGCGCCGTCATCAGCGCCAACGAAGTGCGCATGGCTTTGAGCGGTGATGTGAACAACAGCGGCACCATCATGGGCCGCAAGCTGGTCGATATCAGCGCGCAAAACATCAGCAACAGCGGCCTGATTCAGGGCGACAAGGCCCTGCTCAGTGCGCGTGAGGACATCAACATCACTGGCGGGCAGGTGCGCGCCAGCAGTGCGGCGGTGGCCACGGCCGGGGGCAACATCAACGTCACTAGCACCACACAGAGCAGCCAAAACACCGCTGGCGCCAACAGCTTCAGCCAGCAAGGCATCGACCGCGTGGCGGGCATCTACGTGAGCGGCTCAGCCGGTGAGCTGCTGGCCAGCGCCGGGGGCGACATCAACCTGACTGCCGCGCAGCTGCGCAACGCAGGCAGCGGCCTGACCCAGATCAGCGCCGGTGGCGATGTGAACCTCAAGACAGTGGACGTGGGCAGCAGCCAGAACATCACCTGGAGCGCCAACAACTATCTGCGCCAGAGCAGCAGCGCCGAGGTGGGCACGCAGATCAGCGGCGGCGGTGCGGTCAACATCGAGGCGGGCAACAACGTGGCCATGCGCGCCGCAGACGTCAACGCAAAAGGCGCGCTCACGGTCAACGCCGGCGGCAACGTGCTGATCGAAGCCGGAGAGAACAGCGAGAGCCTGGCCGAAGGCCGGCAGAGCACCTCACGCGGCACTTTCAGCAGCGAGTCCACCACCGCCCAAGCCAGCGAACTTGGCGGTCAAAGCGTGGCCATCACCAGTGGCGCCGACACCCGCATCGTCGGCTCCAACGTACTGGCCGACCAGCGCCTGGACATCAACGCTGGTGGCAACCTCAACATCGAAGCCGCGCAAAACACCCAAAGCGGCAGCGACTTCAATGAAACCAAGAAGAGCGGCCTGTTCGGCTCGGGTGGCATTGGCTTCACCATCGGCAAACAACAGCAAAGCACCGACGCACAAAACACCCAGACCACCGCCGCCGCCAGCACCGTGGGCGCGATTGCGGGCGACGTGCGCTTAAGCGCCGGCCAAACCTACACCCAGCGCGGCAGCGACGTGGTGGCCCCGGGGGGTGATGTCAACATCAGCGCGCAGCGCGTGACCATTGAGGAAGCGCGCGAGGCCGCCAGCAGCCAGACAGAACAAAAGGCAAAACAAAGTGGCCTCACCGTGGCGGTGAATGTGCCCATCGTGCAGTCCGCGCAGGCGTTGGCCAAGACAGTGGAGGCCGCCGGCGACACCAAGAGCGAACGCATGCAACTGCTGGGCGCGGCCACCGCTGCCCTGCAGGCCAAAGAGCTGGCCGACCAAGCCACCAAGCTGGGCGACGCACTGGCCCAGGGCACCGACATGGCAAAAGCCGCCGACATCAGCGTGAGCGTGAGCCTGGGTTCGAGCAAAAGCCAAAGCAACAGCAGCCAGAGCAGCGACAGCGCCCGGGGCAGCAGCGTCACCGCCGGGGGCGATGTCAACATCACGGCCCGCGGTGCGGGCAAAGAAAGTGACATCACCATCCAGGGCAGCACCGTCAAAGCCGGCGACACCACCCGCCTGAGCGCCGAAGACGAAGTGCGTTTGCTGGCCGCGAGAAACACCCAAACCGAAACCAACAGCCAAAGCAGCAAGAGCGGCAGCGTGGGTGTGACCTTTGCCACCTCCGGCATCAGCGCCACCGCAAGCGCCAGCCGGGGCCAAGGCCAGGGCGCGGGCGACGGCACCACGTTCACCAACACCCAAGTCAGCGGCGAAACGGTGCAGATCGAATCCGGTGGCGACACCACGCTCAGGGGCGCGGTGGTG
>JBEIEH010000162.1:0-6578 GCA_040383055.1 Burkholderiaceae bacterium | reverse complement strand
GTCGCGCTCGCCGGCCTCGTACAGGCACTCGCGGCCCAGGCGGTCGACGCAGAGCTCGGCCGTCCACGGCAGCATCAGCGAGCCGCAGCGCGCGTCGCGGTACAGGCGCTCCAGCGGCAGGCTTTTGAGCATGGACTGGCCGCCGCAGGTGCGGATGGCCAGGCGCGCGATGTCTTGCGCGTTTTCCATGATGGTGTACTGCGCGGCGTAGGCGCGCAGGCGGGCCGATTTGGGCGGGTCCACCCGCGCATCCTCGATGGCGCGCAGGAACAGGTTACGCGTCTGTTCGAGCTTGATGAACATCTCGGCCACGGCCACCTGTTTGGTGGCGAACTGCCGGCGCTTGACCGGCCCGGTGCCCGGCACTTCGCCACGCAAATAGGCCACGGTGAAGTCATAAGCCGCCTGCGCAATGCCCATGTAGGTGGGCGAAAGCGTCATGAACATGTGGGGCCAGCGGCTGGCGGCCTGAAAGTACACGCCCTGCGGCATGAGGGCCGCGTCGTCGGGCACAAACACGACCTTGAACAGCAGGGTGCGCGAGACGGTGGCGCGCATGCCCAGCGGGTCCCAGTCGCCTTCGACGGTGACGCCGGGCGCGTTGCGCGGCACGGCCAGGTAGAGCGTGTCGCGGCGCGAGAGGTCTTCACCGGCTTTTTTCTCGGTGCAGAGCACACCGAAGTAGTCGGCCGCATCCGACAGCGAGGCGAAGATCTTCTTGCCATTGACCTTCCAGCCGCCCTCCACTTTTTCGGCGGTGGTGCCAAAGGCGGTGGCGCCGGCCGCGGCCGCCCCGCCTTCGGAAAACGGCTGGGCGTAGATCGCGCCGTCTTGCACCACGCGCTTGAAATGCACTTGCTGGCGTTGGTGGTGCAAGGCGCGTTGTTCGGGCGTCATGTCCAGGTCTTCAGACAACAGGCCGCTCCAGAGCGTGGTGCAGACGTGCATATTGAAGGTGAGCGCGGTGGCGCCGCACCAGCGGCCGATCTCGGCCGACACCAGCGCATAGGTGGCGTAGTCGGCCCCCTGCCCGCCGTGGGCCTTGGGCACACACAGGCCCAGCAGGCCGGCTTCGCGCATGTCGGCGTAATTGGCGAATGGAAACTGCGCGGTGCGGTCGAGCTCGGCCGCGCGCGGGGCGAATTTCTCGCGGCCCAATGTCTGCGCCAGCGCCAGCAGGCGGCGCTGGTCGTCGGTGGTGGGGTAGTCGTCGCCGGCGATCGGCATCAGGTTCGGCATGACCTCGCGCATGGCGGCTGGGGTGTTCATGGCTGTGTCTTCTCTTGTGTGGTGTGCAGAAAGCCCAGCAGGGCCTCGGTGAAGGCCTCGGGCTGCTCAAAGTTCATCAGGTGGCCAGCGCCGTGCAGCTCCAGATAACGCGCGCCAGGAATCTTCTCGGCCATGCGACGCACCACCGTGGGGCTGGCGGTGCGGTCGTGTTCGCCGGCCAAGCACAGCGTGGGCACGGTGATGGTGGGCAGGGCCGCTCGCTGCTCGAACGTGACCAGTGCGTGCAGCGCCGCGCGGTAGCTGGCCGGCGCAATCGACCCCATACACGCCTGCGCCAGCGCCAGGCCCGGGCCGGCAAAGCCGGGCGCCACCATGGCGGGGATCAGGCGCTCGGCCACCTGGGCCAGCGTCTGCCCGGCGTCCAGCGGCGCCAGGCGCTGGGCCAGAAACTGTTGCTGAAAGTCGCCGCTGCCGTGGCCAAACGCGGGGCTGCTGCCGGTCAGCATCAGCGCCGCCACGCGCTGCGGGTGGCGCGCCCAGAGCTGTAACGCCACCATGCCGCCCAGGCTGTGGCCCACGATCACGGCTTTGTCCAGCCCTTGCGTGTCGAGCAACGCCGCCAACGCATTGGCCAGCGCGTCAAACGTGCACGGCTCGACCATCGGGCTGTTGCCATAACCCGGCATGTCCCAAGCCAGGGCGTGCCAGCCCTGGGCCGCCAGTGCGTCGAGCTGGGCCTGCCAGCCGAACGCCCGCCCGCCGATGCCGTGCAGCAGCACCACACTGGGCCGGTCGGTGCGCGGCTGGCCGGCGGACAAGGCCGTGGGCACAGCGCTCATACCAGCGCCTCGGCGCGCACCTGGCCGGCGTCCACCACCACGGTGCCGTCCAGCGCCACGGTGCAGCCGCGCATCGGCAGGTCGAAGTGGCCCAGGGTGTGGCGGCCAGCGACTTCGTTGGCGCCGGTGGAATACAAAAAGTTGCCGGCAAAGGCGCGCAGCTCGGTGCCGTTGCAGTCGCGTTTGTCGTAGAAATTGAGCGCGTCCCAGCGCGCGGCGGCGTTCAGGCCAAAGCCCACATGCGACACCGCGTAGCAGGCGCGGTGGCCTTCGGCGTCTTCCCAGGCTCGCCAATAGCTGCGCATCAGCTCGGCGTCGACGCCCTGCCCCTCTACCGCGACGATGCCGTCGTTCTCGATCTGCAGCGTCACCGCCTGGCGCAGGTCGCTCTTGAAGGGCCGGTGCACATCGCCCGGCGCCCGCACCAGTGTGCCGTTGACCGTGCCCGCCGCCGGAAAGGCCAGCGCCAGCCCGCCCGGCCAGTGCGACACCATGCCGGGTTTGTTGGCGTAGCCCCAGACGCCACCCACCGTGGCGCCGGCCAGCGATACCGTGAGCTGGGTGCCGGCGGCCGATGTGACCTGCATCTGGGCAGAAGCGCGCAGACGCTTCATGGCGGCGCGCACCAGCGGCTCCAGCGCGGGCGTGGGCAAGGTGCGCTCCAGGATTTCGGGGTGTTCGTTGGACACCATGTACACCCGAGGGCGCAGGCCGTCGGCCCCGGCCAAGATCTGCGGCAGCTCGGGCGCGTGCAGCAGGCCCTCAACGGTGCAGTCGATCACCAGGTCGCAGCGGGCCAGCGCAGCCACCACCGCCGGGTTGCCAGCGATCGCGTCGCTGGCGCCGGTGGATCGCACCGGCGCGGGTGCGGTCAACGCCGGCGTGGTGAGCGTCAGCTCAAACACCTGCGCGCCCAAGCGCTCGGCGGCCAGGCGGGCCAGCTCCACATTGACCCGGCGCGACTGCGTTTCGCTCAGCAGCGCCACCCGCTGGCCCGGCGCCAACTGGCACAGGGTCAGCGCTTTTTCAAAGGCCAGCAGCCATTTGTGTTCAATGCGCTCTATCAGCATGCGGGTGTCTCCAGGCGCCCGGGCGGGGGCCGGGTGTGGAAATCAGTTTATATGAAATTTCAGGCAAAATGGGGCAGCACAAACCCGCCATGAGCCCACCCAAACCACCCCCACCCGCCGACAACAGCGCCCCCTTTGTGGACGACTATCTGGCCTATTTGCTGGCGCGCGCCAGCCACCGGGTGTCGGCCGAATTCCACGCCGAGGTGGCGGCACACGGCCTGTCGGTGCTGGAATGGCGGGTGCTGGCCAGCTTGGCGGGCAACGGCCCCCTGGCCGTGCGCGATCTGTGCGACCGCGTGCTGGCCCAACAACCCACCGTGACCAAACTGCTGGACCGCCTGCAAGCCCAAGGCCTGCTGCTGCGCGAAGACAACCCCACCGACCGCCGCCAAACCCTGGTGCGCCTAAGCCCCGCAGGCGCCAACCGCGTGGCCCCGCTGCTGCCCCTGGCCAAAGCCCACGAAGACCGCGTGCTCGCCCGCCTGGGGCAGGCGGACAGCCAACGGTTGAAAAAGCTGTTGCAGGGTTTGCTGGCCAACTGAGCGCGAGGCGCGTGGTTTGTCAAGCAAAACTCGCTATAATCCAAGGCTTTGCTGGCAAATCCCCGTCGGCCAATACTAGTTCTGAGACGGGGAAAACCGCAGCGATGAGGTCGGGGCCCGATCTTCCCCAACCTCCTCTCACTGCACATTCTGGAAATTTTCGACTGATGACGACCATCCGTGTAAAAGACAACGAGCCGTTCGACGTGGCCCTGCGCCGCTTCAAGCGCACCATCGAAAAACTGGGTCTGCTGACCGACTTGCGTGCCCGCGAGTTCTATGAAAAGCCGACCGCAGAGCGCAAGCGCAAGAAGGCCGCCGCCGTCAAGCGCCACTACAAGCGCGTGCGCTCCATGCAGCTGCCCAAGAAGCTCTACTGAGCCTTCGCACTGCGAACAAAGCCCGCCGAGGACGCTCAGCGGGCTTTTTTGTTTCTTGCCCTCCTCTTTCTTTCCTTTCTCGGAGCCCCCCATGAGCCTCAAGGACCAGATCACCGACGACATGAAAGCCGCCATGCGCGCCAAAGACAGCGAGCGCCTGGGCACCATCCGCCTGCTGACGTCTGCCATCAAACAAAAAGAGGTGGACGAGCGCATTGAGCTGGACGACGCGGCGGTGGTGGCGGTGATCGACAAAATGGTCAAGCAGCGCAAGGACTCGATCACCGCGTTTGAACAAGGCGGGCGCGCGGATCTGGCGGCCAAAGAGGCGGCTGAGCTGGCGGTGCTGCAGGCCTATCTGCCCCAGCGCCTGTCGGCCGACGAGGTGGCGGCCGAGGTGCGCGCCATCGTGGCCGAGCTGGGCGCCAGCGGTCCCGGCGACATGGGCAAGGTGATGGGTGCGGTCAAAACCCGTCTGGCCGGCAAGGCCGACATGGGCCAGGTGAGTGCGGCCGTCAAGGCAGCGCTGGCCGGCTGAGCCGGGCGTCCGCTCAACGGCTGAGCAAGAGGCTGGTGCCGGCGACCACGCCCACCGCACCGGCCCAGCCGCCCCAAGCCGGCGGCTTGCGGTAGACCACCCACAGCAGCGGCAAGATCATCACTGGCGTCACCGACGACAGCAAGGCCACCAGGTTGGCCTGACCGTATTTGAGGGCTTGCAGGATCAGCGTCATGCCGACCACCATGGCCAAGATGGCGCTCATGGCGATTTGAAACAGATCGCTGCCGCGAACGGACGCCTTGGCGCGGGCGCCCTGCCACAGCGCCACCAGCAGCAGGTGCGCGCCCAGCGCGGCGCTCATGCGCATGGCGCTGGCGGCCACCGCGTCCACACCGGTGCTCATGAGCGGTTTGAGCATCAGGGTGGCCACCGCCTGACACAGCGCGGCCAGCAGGCCCAGCGCCACGCCCCAGCGCAGCGAGCCCTGGGTTTGTTCCCAGCCGTGGCCTTCGTCGGCGCGTTTGCCAAAGGCCACCGCCAGCATCACGCCCGACACCAGCAGCGCCGCGCCCACCACACCCGCAGCAGACAAACGCTCGTCCAGCCAGGCCCAGGCCAGCACCGCCGACATGAGCGCATGGGTGGCGAACAAAATGCCCGAGCGGCGCGGACCGAGGCGGTTCATGCAGGCGAACAGCGCGGTGTCGCCGAGCGAAATGCCGATCACCCCCGAAATGGCGAGCAGCAGCCAGGCGCTGCCGTGCAGCGTGGCCGCGCCGCCGCTCCACGCCGCGAGCGCCCACAGCAGGCTGGCCGCGACCATCATGCGCCAGCGGCTGAAGGCGAATGCGCCCAAGCGCTGCGACGGCCCGGCCGAGAACAGGCTGGAAAAGGCCCAACAAAGCGAAGCCAGCAGCGCCAGCAGTTCGACCGGCATGGCGTGGCCGATCAGGTGCCCGCGATTTTCATGCGGTTGACGAGGATGGAGCCCACCGTTTTGCCGCCAAAGGTGTAGGCGTCAGCGCCCATGGCCTCAATGCCCTTGAACATGTCCTTCAAGTTGCCAGCGATGGTGATTTCGTGCACCGGGTAGGCGATCTGGCCGTCTTCGACCCAGAAGCCGGCGGCGCCGCGCGAATAGTCGCCGGTGACGTAGTTGACGCCCTGCCCCATCAGTTCGGTCACCAGCAGGCCGCGACCGAGCTTGCGGATCATCGCGTCCAGATCGTCCTCAGGCCGGGTCAGGCGGCTGGTCATGAACAGGTTGTGTGAGCCGCCGGCGTGGCCAGTGGTGCGCATGCCCAGCTTGCGCGCCGAATAACTGGACAAGAAGTACGTTTGCAACTTGCCCGCGCTCAGCACCTTGCGGCGCTGGGTGCGCACGCCTTCGTCGTCGAACGGGGCACTGGCCTTGCCGCGCAGCACATGGGGGTCTTCCAAAATGTCCAGGTGTTTGGCCATGACCTGCTTGCCCAGGCTGCCGGGCAAAAAGGTGGTGTTGCGGTAGAGCGCGCCGCCGCTGGTGGCCTGCACCAAGGCGCCGAGCAGGCCCACCGCCATGGGCGACTCAAACAGCACCGGGCATTCGAGCGTGGGCAGTTTGCGGCTGTTGAGCCGCGAGAGTGCGCGTTCGGCGGCGTAGCGGCCCACCGCTTCAGGGCTGGCCAGGTCGTCGGCCGAGCGTTCGCTGCTGTACCAATAATCGCGCTGCATGCCTGCGCCCTTGCCGGCAATGGGCGACACCGACAGGCTGTGGCGCGAGCTGGCGTAGCCCCCGCTGAAGATGCCGGGGCGGTTGCGTTCGCCACCACGCATGTGGGCGGTGAAAAAGTGCGACTGCTGGGCCGACACGCCTGCGCCTTCGCTGTTGCTGATATTTTTGCTGGTGCGCAGGGCCGCGTCTTCGCAGGCCAGGGCGATCTCAAACGCGCGCTGGCTGTCGATCGCCCAAGGGTGGAACAGGTCCAGCTCGGGCACCTCGGTGGCCACATCGGCCTCGTCGGGCATGCCGG
>JBEIEH010000161.1:0-6588 GCA_040383055.1 Burkholderiaceae bacterium | reverse complement strand
TGTCGGAGCACGGCGACAAACTCGACGCCGGCGAAAAAGAGGCGATTGAGGCCGCGCTCAAAGGGCTGGAAGAAGCCGTCAAGACCGAAGACAAGGCCGACATCGACGCCAAGACCGAGACCTTGATGAAGGCCAGCCAGAAGCTGGGCGAAAAGGTCTACGCCGACATGCAAGCCCAACAAGGCGCCGAAGGCGCGGCCGCCGCCGGCAACGCCGGTGGGTCCAAGCCCGCCGACGACGACGTGGTGGACGCCGAAGTCAAAGAGGTCAAGAAAGACTGACAGGCCGTGGCGCTGACACAGGCGCCCTCCCCTCGCCGCGTGCAACACACCCCTGGGTGCGTCTCACGCGGCGTTTGTGCTAATACACCCGACTGAACCACCATGGCGAAACGCGATTTTTACGAAGTGCTGGGCGTGCCCAAGAACGCTTCGGAAGACGAGATCAAAAAGGCTTATCGCAAGCTCGCGATGAAGTACCACCCCGACCGCAACCAGGGTGAAGCGGCGGCGGCGGCCGAAGAAAAGTTCAAAGAAGCCAAAGAGGCCTACGAGGTCTTGTCCGACGCGCAGAAAAAGGCGGCCTATGACCAATACGGCCACGCGGGCGTGGACCCGAACATGCGCGGAGGCGGCGGTGGTGGTGAAGGCTTCGGGGGTTTCTCGGAAGCCTTTGGCGACATCTTTGGCGACATCTTTGGGGGCGGACGCGGTCGCCAGGGCGGCGGGCGCCAAGTGTTTCGCGGCAGCGACTTGTCCTACGCCATGGAAATCTCGCTGGAAGAAGCGGCCAATGGCAAAGAAACCCAGATCAAGATTCCCTCGTGGGACGAGTGCGGCACCTGCCACGGCAGCGGCGCCAAGCCCGGCACGAGCCCCAAAACCTGCAGCACCTGCAACGGCCAAGGGGTGGTGCAGATGCGCCAGGGTTTCTTCAGCGTGCAGCAGACCTGCCCGCACTGCCGGGGCACCGGCAAAATCATTCCAGACCCCTGCACCACCTGCGGCGGTCAAGGCAAGATCAAGCAGCAGAAAACGCTGGAAATCAAAATACCCGCCGGCATCGACGACGGCCAGCGCATCCGCAGCACAGGCAACGGTGAGCCGGGACAAAACGGCGGCCCGCCGGGCGATCTGTACATCGAGATTCGCCTGCGCAAACACGACATCTTTGAACGCGACGGCGACGATCTGCACTGCCAGGTGCCGGTGAGCATGACCACCGCCGCACTGGGGGGCGAAATTGATGTGCCCACACTCGGCGGCAAAGCGACCATCGACATTCCCGAAGGCACCCAAAGCGGCAAAACCTTCCGCCTGCGCGGCAAGGGCATCAAAGGGGTGCGCTCCAGCTACCCCGGCGATCTGTATTGCCACATTGCGGTGGAAACCCCGGTCAAACTCACCGAACACCAGCGCAAGCTGCTCAAGGAGCTAGACGAGTCGTTCAAGAAAAACGGCCACAAACACAGCCCCAACGACCAAGGGTGGTTTGAAAAGGCCAAGAATTTCTTTTCGTAAGAAAAGCTGAGCGCAGTGAAGACTTGGCCTTTCGCCAAAAGGCCAAAAACTTCTTCTCTTGAGAGAGGAAGTGCGAAGCGCGGGCGCGAGCCCGCCGCTGGCCTTTCGCCAAAAAATGCCAAGCACAGCAAAAAGGGTGGCTCAGCCACCCTTTTTGCTGTGCAGCACCGCTTATTGCAGCGGCTCTTTGAACACGTCGAGTGCGGGCAACGGCAGCACCTCGATGCCCTCCTCGATCAGCTCTATTGCCTGCTGTGGTGTGGCTTGGCCGCGCACCGCGCGTTCCTCAGCATCGCCGTAGTGCATGGCGCGCACCTCGGTAGCAAAACGCTCGCCCACGTCCTCGGTATTGGCCATCAGGGTGCGCACCGCTTGCAACCACTTGGCCTGCAGCTGTGCGGGCACATGCGACACCGGTGTGGCATCGGCCTTGGCGGGCGCCTGCGGCTCGCTGGCGCGGCTGGACTTGAGGTTCAAACGCGGGGCCGAGAGCGTTTTGCGCACCGTGGCAGAGCCACACACCGGGCAGGTGAGCACCCCACGGTCGAGCTGCTGCAGAAAGTCGTCTTCGGAAGCGAACCAGCCTTCAAAACTGTGCTGGTGCTCGCATTGGAGGTTCAACACTTTCATGAGGCCACATTGTCCGGTGTGGTCTGCCAGTCCAGCGTCCAATCTCCGCGCAACACTTGAGTGAGCCACAGGACACCGGTGAGCGTCTTGCCGTCGGTGATACAGCCATCGCGGCAAGCCTGCAGCAGCTCGGCAGGGGTGGCGGCGAAAACATCGAGGAATTCGCCCGCGTCGAGACGGCGCTCGCCCAGCGTCAGGCCGCGAGCAAACCAAATGTGAATGCGTTCGTCCGAGTAGGCGATGGTGGGCGCGTGACACCCAGCGTAAGCCCATTCTCGCGCTTGGTAGCCGGTCTCTTCTCGCAGCTCGCGCTGGGCGCAGGCCAGTGGCGCTTCACCGGCATCGAGTTTGCCGGCGGGAAACTCAATCATGACCTCGCGCATGGGGTGGCGGTATTGCCGCTCCAGCACCACCTTGCCGTCGTCAAGACAGGGAATGACCATCACAGCCCCAGGGTGCAGCACGTATTCGCGGGTGGCGGTGGCGCCATCGGGCAGGCGAACGGTGTCCCGCACCACGCGCAAAAAATGGCCCTGCAACACCGACTCGCGGGACAGGGCCTGTTCGATCAGATGATCCGACATGCGATCAATGCTTCGGTTTGTACAAGTAGCGCCAGACAAAACCAGGGAATGCCAAGGTCAGGAACAAACACGCTGTGGTGGCGTAAAACTCCCAGCCTTGGGGATAGATCTGGCCACCGTAATGCTCCAGCCCCAGCCCCACGGCCCCAACCACCATGTACAGCGCCACCAGCTCCAGCACATGGTGCCCCAAGTGCTTGGGCTCAGTCTTGGGCCACAACGCCAGCCAGCGGTTATTGACAAACGGCAGGTTGGCCCCGATCAGGGCCACCGCCAGCACCAGCCAGACGGCCGTGTCATGGGACATATCAAAACTCCAGAAACCGCCGTCAGGCCAGCAACTGGGCAATCGCCTGTGCGCACAGCGCCATCAGACCACCAGGCACCACCCCCAGCAACAACACCAAAGCGCCGTTGACCGACAGGACAGCACGCACGTCGGTGCCGGCTTCGATGCCAGCGGTTTGGATTGGTTCATCGAAGTACATGACTTTGACCAAACGCAGGTAGTAGAACGCGCCGACCAAAGACATCATCACCGCAAACACGGCCAAGCCCACATAGAAGGCACTGGGTGCGGCCAGCAAGGCCTGCAACACCGACAGCTTGGCGTAGAAGCCCACCATCGGGGGCACACCGGCGAGCGAGAACATGCAGATCGCCATCACGCCAGCGTAGAGCGGGCTGCGCTGGTTGAGACCGGCCAAATCGGCGATCTCCTCGGACTCAAAGCCATTGCGGGAAAGCAGCAGAATGACACCGAAAGTGCCCAAGGTGGTCAGCACATAGGTGATGACATAAAACATACCCGAGGCGTAGGCGTTGGCCATATTGCCTTGGTTGCCGTCGACCACACCGGCCACCAGGGCCAGCAGCAAGAAACCCATTTGGGCGATGGTGGAAAACGCCAACATGCGCTTGAGGTTGGTCTGCGCGATAGCAGCGAGGTTACCCACCAGCAGCGACACCACCGCCAACACCGTCAGCATGCCTTGCCAATCAAAAGCGGCCGGGCCCATGCCTTCGACCAACAGGCGGATGACGATGGCAAAAGCGGCCAGCTTGGGCGCACCACCGATCATCAGCGTCACCGCTGTGGGGGCGCCGTGGTAGACATCGGGCACCCACATGTGGAAAGGCACCACGCCCAGCTTGAAGGCCAAGCCTGCCACCACGAACACCAGGCCCAACACCAGCACCTGATGCGAAGCCTTGAGCGTCGCTTCACCACCGGCGATGGCTTTCATCACCTCGGGCAAGGCCAAAGAACCGGTGGCACCATAGACCATCGACAGTCCATAGAGCAAGAAACCGCTGGCCAACGCACCCAACACGAAATACTTCATGGCGGCTTCGGTGGCGGCCAAGTCGTCGCGGCGCAAGGCCACCAAGGCATAGCCCGACAGGGTGAGCAATTCCAAGCCTAGATAGATCACCAGGAAGTTCTGACCCGAGATCATCACGAACATGCCCGCCAGCGACAGCAGACCCAGAACAAACAGTTCACCGCCGCGCAGCATGTCGCGCGCACCAGCGTAGGCCCGCCCGTAGACCAGCGTCACAAGCATAGCCAGCGCAGCAAAACACTTGAGCCAGTTGGCAAACGGATCGCTCACGATCATCCCGCCAAAGCCGCTGACGGTCTGACCGTTGCTGGCGTACACGGCTGTCAACCACGCCACACCACCCAAGGTGGCAACAGACAGTCCGTAGGTCGCGGTGCGCAGCGGCGACTTGACGTACAGATCGGCCAGTGCGATGGCGCATGCCATCACCAGCAACAGGATTTCAGGGTAAGCGGCCACCCAGCTGAGTTGATCAATCATGTTCTGTTCTCATCAATCGGTTTACTTCAGCTTGGACTGCGCCACATGGCTGAGCAGCTGGGTCACAGACGGGTCGATCACGTCGGTGAAGGGCTTGGGATGCACGCCCATGTAGAGCACCATCACGGCCAACAAAGCCATGACCAGAAATTCGCGGCCATTGATGTCGGTCAGACCACGGACATCGTCGTTTCCGGGCTCCCCCAGGTACACGCGCTTGAACATCCACAGCGAATAGGCGGCGCCAAAAATCAGGGCCGATGCGGCGAGCATGCCGATCCAGAAATTGACCTTCACCGCACCCAAAATCACCATCCACTCACCCACAAAACCCGCGGTGCCCGGCAGGCCACAGTTGGCCATGGTGAACAGCAATGCGAAGGCGGCAAAGCGCGGCATGGTATTGACCACACCACCATAAGAGGCGATCTCGCGCGAATGCACCCGGTCGTACAACACGCCAATGCCCAGGAACATGGCGGCCGACACAAAACCGTGGGCGATCATCTGAACGATGGCGCCAGACACCCCCAACTCGTTGAAGAGGAAGAAGCCCAGACTCACAAAGCCCATGTGCGCGACCGACGAGTAGGCCACCAGCTTTTTCATGTCTTGCTGCACCATGGCGACCAGACCGACGTAGATCACAGCCACAAGCGACAAAGTGACCATTAACCACGCCCATTCGTGCGAGGCGTCGGGGGCGATGGGCATGGAAAAACGCAGGAAACCGTAGGCGCCGAGCTTGAGCATGATGGCCGCCAGCACGGCCGAGCCACCGGTGGGCGCTTCCACGTGCACATCGGGCAGCCAGGTGTGCACCGGCCACATCGGCACTTTCACCGCAAAAGCAGCAAAGAACGCGAAGAACAGCAAGGTCTGCGCGGTGCTGCCCAGCGGCAGCTTGTACCAAGTGGCCAGATCGAAGCTGTTGCCAGACGCCACATACAGGTAAATCAGCGCCACCAGCATGAGCAAGGAGCCCAGCAATGTGTAGAGGAAGAACTTGAAGGCGGCGTAGATTTTGTTCGGGCCGCCCCAGATGCCGATGATCAGGTACATCGGAATCAGCGTGGCTTCGAAGAACACGTAGAACAGCATCGCGTCCTGCGCCGCGAACACGCCAATCATCAGGCCCGACAGAATCAGGAAGGCGCCCATGTACTGATTGACACGCTCGGTGATCACCTCCCAACCGGCAATCACCACAATCAGGGTGATAAAGGCGGTCAACAAGATCAGCCACAACGAGATGCCATCCACGCCCAAGTGGTAATGAATGTTGAATGCGGGCACCCAGACGGCTTTTTCGACCATCTGCATGCCGGCCGAACCGACCTCAAACCCGGTGTACACAGGCAACGCGACCAGCAGGCTGATCAGCGCGCCCAAGAGAGCGATCCAACGCACCACATTGGCGTGGCGGTTGTTGCCCAAGGCCAGCAGGACCGCCCCGAAAAAAATCGGCGTCCAAATCGCAAGGCTCAGCAAACCCATGTTCTTGTTCTCCTTATTTGGCGAGCCAGACGAAGTAAGTCATGAAGGCCAACACCCCCACAATCATCACCAGCGCGTAGTGGTACAGATAGCCCGACTGCAGGTGGCGCACCACCGCAGACACCGAGCCGACCAGTTTCCAACTGGCATTGACCACACCGGTCTCGATCACGCCGCGGTCGCCACCCTTCCATAAACCAACACCCAGCGTACGAGCGCCACGCGCGAGCACGTTTTCGTTGAACCAGTCCAGGTAGTACTTGTTTTCCAGCACAGTGATAAGGGGGCGCAACGCGCGGGCAAAGGCCGCCGGTACCGCCGGGTTGATCAGGTACATGTACCAAGCGCTGACCGCGCCTGCAACGGCCAAGTACAGGGGCGGGGTATGCAACGCGTGCGACACCATGGCCACTGGACCGTGGAAGATCTTGGCGAACTCAGCCACCGACGGGTGGGCCTGCGCATTGATGGTGATCGCGTCTTTCAGGAAGTCGCCGAACAGCATCGGCTCGATCGTCAGGTAACCAATGA
>JBEIEH010000160.1:0-6632 GCA_040383055.1 Burkholderiaceae bacterium | reverse complement strand
TGCGTCTACCAATTCCGCCACCTGGGCTTTCAGGAATCCTTGAATTATAACACAGAAAAACACGTGAAAGAAAAAAACAACCTGATGGCTGAAACTGTGGGTGTCGTGGCCGGTCACCGCGATGGACACGGCTTTGTGTCTTGTGACGATGGGCAGCCTGACATCTACCTGCCGCCCAATGAAATGCGCGCGGTGCTGCACAAAGATCGAGTGAAGGTTCGGGTGGTGCGCCTAGACCGACGAGGCCGGCCGGAAGGAAGAGTCACCGAAATCTTGGAGCGGTCAACCACGCCGATCATTGGTCGCTTGTTGCAAGAAAGTGGTGTCTGGCTGGTGGCGCCGGAAGACAAGCGCTATGGACAAGATGTGTTGATTCCCAAAGGCGCCACGGGTTCGGCGTTGCCAGGCCAAGTGGTGGTGGTCGAACTGACCGAGCCGCCGGCTTTGTATGGGCAGCCGGTGGGCCGCGTGACCGAGGTGCTGGGCGCTATCGACGACCCCGGTATGGAGATTGAGATTGCGGTGCGCAAATACGGTGTTCCACATGTGTTTTCGGACGCCGCTTTGGCCGCTGCGCGAGCCTTGCCCGACAAGGTGCGCAAAACCGATTTGAAGCAGCGGGTGGATTTGCGCGATGTGGCCTTGGTCACCATCGACGGTGAAGACGCGCGCGATTTCGACGATGCGGTGTATTGCGAACCCGCGCGGGTGGGGCGGGCCAAGGGCTGGCGTTTGTTGGTGGCGATTGCCGATGTGAGTCACTATGTGCAAACCGGCGAGCCGATTGATGTGGACGCCTACGACCGCGCCACTTCGGTGTATTTCCCGCGCCGGGTGATTCCCATGTTGCCCGAGAAGCTGTCGAACGGCTTGTGTTCGCTCAACCCCGATGTGGACCGACTGTGCATGGTCTGCGACATGTTGATCACCGCGAAAGGCGAGATACACGCTTACCAGTTCTACCCAGCGGTGATGCACAGCCACGCGCGTTTCACCTACACCGAGGTGGCGGCGATTTTGCAAAACACCCGTGGCCCAGAGGCACAGCAGCGCAAGGCGCTGGTGCCGCATGTGCTGAACCTGCACGATGTGTACCGCGCCTTGTTGGCGGCGCGCGATGTGCGCGGCGCGGTCGACTTTGAGACCACCGAAACCCAGATCGTGTGCGACGAGTCTGGGCGCATCGAGCGCATCGTGCCACGCACCCGCAACGAGGCCCATCGCTTGATCGAGGAGGCGATGCTGGCCGCCAACGTCTGCTCGGCCGACTTCATCGAACAGCACAAACGTGTGGGGCTGTTTCGGGTGCACGAGGGACCCACGCCCGAGAAGCAAGAGATGCTGCGCAGCTATCTCAAGGCGATGGCGGTGCCGCTGACGATTGGCGATGCGCCGCACCCGAGCGACTTCCAGAAAATCGCAAAGGCCACAAAAGAGCGGCCAGACGCGCAGCAAATTCACACCATGCTGCTGCGTTCCATGCAGCAGGCGATCTACACACCACAAAACGCCGGGCACTTTGGTTTGGCGTTTTCCGCCTACACCCACTTCACCAGCCCGATTCGCCGTTATCCGGACCTGCTTGTGCACCGGGTGATCAAGTCGATCTTGAGTGGGCACACCTACCGCTTGCCCGCTTTGCCCACGCCGGGCGAGGCACATGCCAAGCTGAGCAAACGCTTGGCCTCGCGCAAACCCGCGGCCACCGGCGCCGCACCGCGCAAACCCAGTGCCGAGGTGCAAGCGTGGCAGGCCGCGGGCCTGCACTGCAGCGCCAACGAGCGCCGCGCCGACGAGGCCAGCCGCGATGTGGAGGCGTGGCTCAAGTGCAAGTACATGCGCGAGCACCTGGGCGAAGAGTTCTCGGGCGTGGTGTCTTCGGCGACCAGTTTTGGTTTGTTTGTGACTCTGGACGCCATGTACGTCGAAGGCTTGGTGCACATCACCGAGTTGGGGGGCGAGTATTTCCGCTTTGACGAAGCGCGCCAAGAGCTGCGCGGCGAGCGCACCGGTATCCGCTATGGCCTGGGCACCCGGGTACAGGTGCAAGTGAGCCGGGTGGACTTGGACGGCCGCCGTATCGACTTTCGTTTGGTCACGCCAGGCGACGATGTGCAACCGCGAGCCATGCGCGATAAACAGGGCGAGCGCAGCGTCAAGCCCGCGAGACGCGCCTCGGCCGCTTTGCTGCGTCAACCAGATGAAGGGCGTGCACCCCCGCGCAAATCAGGGCGCGCCAGTGGGGGAGCCAAGAGTGGGCACCCTGCGCGCAAAAGCAAGCGCTGACAGCACACGTCGCTGCTGAGCGCTACCCCCTGCAGGCATACTTGCGCCAATGTTCATTTCTTGAGTTGAGGTCAACACGGCATGCAAGCGCTTTGGTTTGTGCTCGATACGGTGTTTTTTGTGTTGGTGGCGTGCTGCTTGCTGCGCGCTTGGATGAATGGCTTGCGCATGAACATGCGCGATCAACCAGGGGTGTTCGCCTTGGCGGTGACCGATTGGCTGGTGGGGCCGCTTCGCCGCATCTTGCCTCGATCGATGGCGCAAAGCGCTCTTGATTGGGGCAGTCTGATGGCAGCTTTCTTGTTGTGCTTGGCCTACGGTGGCATGTGGCTGATCGGCGCCTCGCTGATGAGCGGCGGAGCTGTTTATGGCAACGTGACAATTGCTTTGGGGATTGTGGTCAAGGCGGTGAGTTTTTTGCTTCGCACCGCTTTCCAAGGTTTGACGGTGTTGTTGCTGGCCTATGCGGTGCTGTCGTGGGTACAGCCCGACTCACCCATTCAGGCCAAGCTGGACCGCCTGTGCTCGCCGTTTCTGCGGCCTTTGCGACGTGCCATTCCCTTGGTGGGTGGCGTTGATTTGTCGGTCTTGGTATTGATTGTGTTGCTGCAAGTGGGCCTAATGGTGCTTGCTTGATGTCCAATCAGTTGATCGCGCGTGTTACCGCTGTCAAGCGCGTGGCCGTCAACGCCTCATGCGCTGGCCACTGATTTGCCAACAGTCCATGGGCGTAGACGGCTTGGCGCGCGGCGGTGACTGAACACCCACCTCGGGCCAGTGCTGCGCCGATCATGCCGGCCAGCACATCGCCGGTGCCGGCAGTGGCCAAGCGGCCGTTGCCACTGACGTTGATGGTGATCTCGCCGTCTGAGTCGCTCACCACTGTGCCCGAGCCTTTGAGCACGGTCACACAGCGCCAACGCTGGCTGAGCTGGGTGGCGACCAGCAAACGCTGTGCTTGCACTTCGTCGGTGCATAAGCCCGACAGACGAGCCGCTTCGAGAGGGTGGGGGGTGATCACGGTGAAGCGGCGCTGATGTGCCCGCTGATCCATGACGCTCTGGGCTTGCGCGTCGCGCGCGATCAGGTTCAGCGCGTCGGCGTCCAGTACCAAGGGGTGTTCGCTGGCCAGCAACGCTGGTAGCACATCGGCCAAAGCCTCACCTCCACCACAACCGCACACCAAAACAGTGTCCGTGGGCATGTGCACCGCACGGTCAGCTCGGCGAAGCATCAGTCCCGGCTCCGTTGGATCCATCCACATGGGCGCAGCACCGTCGGTGCCGACCAAACCCAGATACACCCGCCCAGCGCCCGCATGCAATGCAGCGCGTGCCGCCAGCACCGCTGCCCCCACCATGCGCTGCCCGCTGTGTTGGCCCATATCGCCGCCCACCACCATCACATCGCCATGGCTGCCTTTGTGGCTGTGGTGAGCTGCAGGTTGCGAGGCCCAGACCTTGTCGCCTGGCGCCCACAGGCGCGCGGTGGACGGGGTGCTATCCAGCAGCGGCTCGCAGCCCAGTGCATGGTGCCAGATGTGACCCGCCAGGTCGCGGCCCATGCCAGTGAACAGGCCCGGTTTGAGGGTCAGTAGACTCAATGTGTGTCGCTCACCCGGTGGCGCGAGGGCATCAAACAAGGGCAGCCCGGTGTCGCAGTCCAAGCCGCTGGGGACATCGATGCACAGAACCGGGCATGCAAGGCGGTTCAGCCATTCGCAACCTGTCGCCATGTCGGTCGACAAGGGCCTGCGGGCGCCAATGCCCAAGAGCGCGTCGATCACCACATCCGCGCCGCTGCTTGGCCAGTCGCGGGTCAGCTCGACCCCGGCTGCCAAGGCTTCTTGTTGTGCCCATTGGCGCGCTGGGGTTGGACTGGCTGGCGCGAGGTCCACAGCCAGCACGTCGTGGACGCCCCACTGTCGCAGGGCGCGGGCTGCGATCAGACCATCGGCGCCGTTGTGGCCGGGGCCGCAGACCACCACCACCCGGCGCGCGTGGGGTGCGATGGCCCGTGCCAGCTGCGCCGCCGCCACGCCTGCGGGCTCGATCAAACCCTGGTGTGGGGCGTGCCGCAGCGCGCTTTGTTCGATCTGACGTGTGGCACTTAGCCCGTGCAGCAGCGCCAGGTGCTGGGGGCGGTGGAGAGGAGAGGGCAGGCGAGTCATGTTGAGCCTGTTATACTCTTAAGGCTTTGCTCAGAGTAGCTCGCGCATGTCGTGTGAGCGCTGGCAAAGTAATCTCAAACCAGCCCACCCGGGTGTTGGCAATTCGATCGCAGCGTTTGGCGTGCATATCGGGTTGTCAATCGGGGCTGGATTTCAGAACCAACCTCAGGAACTGCATCATGTCGATCTCCATGCGCGAAATGCTGGAAGCCGGTGTCCACTTCGGTCACCAAACCCGCTTCTGGAACCCCAAGATGGCCCCGTATATCTTCGGTCATCGCAACAAGATTCACATCGTCAACCTCGAAAAGACGTTGCCGATGTTCGAAGAAGCGCAAAAATTTGTGCGCCAGCTCTCAGCCAACCGCGGCACCATTTTGATGGTGGGTACCAAGCGCCAGTCGCGCGACATCGTGGCCGCTGAAGCGCAGCGCGCCGGTGTGCCGTTTGTGGACCAGCGTTGGCTAGGCGGTATGCTGACCAACTTTAAGACGGTCAAGACCTCGATCAAGCGCCTCAAAGATATGCAAGCCCAGAAGGAAGCTGGTCTGGACAGCATGAGCAAGAAAGAGCAGCTCATGTTTGTGCGCGAAATGGAGAAGCTCGAAAAAGACATCGGCGGTATCCAAGACATGCCGGCCTTGCCCGACGCCATTTTTGTGGTGGACGTGGGTTTTCACAAAATCGCTGTGCTCGAAGCCAAGAAGCTGGGCATTCCGCTGGTCGGTGTGGTTGATACCAACCACTCGCCCGAAGGCATTGACTACGTGATCCCCGGCAATGACGACTCGTCGCGCGCTGTGGCGCTGTACGCCCGTGGCATCGCTGACGCGATTCTCGAAGGCCGCGCCAATGCTGTAAACGAAGTGGTCAAGTCCGCTGAGGCCGCCGACGAATTCGTCGAAGTGCAAGACGCCGCTTAATCGCGCCGCTTCGGCACAACAGAGGGGCCTTGTGCCCCTTTTTTCAAATGAATCGCTGGCGCAGCCCTTTGGGTTGGGCCTCAACTGAAATCCCAAGACGGATGGAGTGAACACAATGGCAATCACCGCAAGCATGGTCGCAGAACTGCGCGCCAAGACCGACGCACCCATGATGGAGTGCAAAAAAGCCCTGACCGAAGCCGATGGCGACATGGCCAAAGCGGAAGAGATCCTGCGCGTCAAGCTGGGCAGCAAGGCCGGCAAGGCCGCCAGCCGTGTCACGGCTGAAGGCGTGGTGGCCTCGGCCATCGAAGGCAACGTGGGCGCCTTGGTGGAAATCAACTGCGAAACCGACTTTGTGTCCAAGAACGACTTGTTCTTGGCCTTCTGCAACCATGTGGCAGACCTCGTGGTCAAGCACAACCCTGCCGATGTCGCGGCGCTGGGCGAGTTGCCGCTGTCGATGGAAAGCTTCGGTCCCACGGTGGAAGAAGTGCGCAAGGGCCTGATCGGCAAAATCGGAGAGAACATGTCGATTCGCCGCTTCAAGCGCTATGCCGACGGCGGAGCCCTGTCGGCTTATTTGCACGGTGTGCGCATTGGTGTGATGGTGGAGTTCGATGGCGACGCCAACGCCGCCAAAGACACCGCGATGCACATTGCCGCCATGAAGCCAGTGGCTTTGACCTCGAGCGATGTGCCAGCCGAGCTGATCGAGCGCGAGCGCTCGGTCGCCACCGCCAAGGCCGCTGAATCGGGCAAGCCCGCCGACATCGCCGCCAAGATGATCGAAGGTTCGGTGCAGAAGTACCTCAAAGAGGTGTCGCTGTTCAACCAGCCTTTTGTCAAAAACGACAAGCAGACGGTCGAGCAGATGCTCAAGGCCGCCGGCACCACAGTCAAGGCCTTCACCATGTTTGTCGTGGGCGAGGGCATTGAGAAGAAACAAGACGACTTTGCCGCCGAAGTGGCCGCCCAAGTGGCTGCCGCCAAAGGCGCGTGATGCGGCTTGTGACCCTGTGTTGACAACGGGCCGAAAGGCCCGTTGTTGCATCTGCCAAGCCCTGGGCTTCCCCGCTACACTCGCGAGTGGCTTGTATCCCGACCACATCCGCATTGCCAGAGATTTCCATGCCCGCTTACCAACGCATCCTTCTCAAACTCTCCGGTGAAGCCCTCATGGGCGACGACGCTTTTGGTATCAACCGCGCCACCATCGAACGCATGGTCGCTGAGATCGCTGAGGTCAATGC
>JBEIEH010000159.1:0-6646 GCA_040383055.1 Burkholderiaceae bacterium | reverse complement strand
TGAACTCGATGCGTTTGCCGTCCAGCAATGTGCGGGGCTTGACGCTGACACCCAGGGCCTCGGCGTTTGCCGTGGCTTGAGCGGTGGTGGCGAAGCCCATGTTTTCGAACACGTAGCTGATGTCGAGCAAGCTGTTGTTAGGGGCAAACAACTTGACCCGTGCTCGCAGTACACCGTTTTGGCTAGCCGTGTTGAGTTCGGCGATATCAGCAGCCCCCAGCACAAACAGGTTGTCTCCGCAACTTCCGTTTGCAGTTAATACAAGCGCGTGACCACAGAGGC
Organism: Burkholderiaceae bacterium; assembly: GCA_040383055.1. Taxonomy (GTDB): domain Bacteria; phylum Pseudomonadota; class Gammaproteobacteria; order Burkholderiales; family Burkholderiaceae_C; genus Hydrogenophaga. Next base: position 6,364 of record JBEIEH010000159.1, on the reverse strand, counting down.
TGCTCAACACCAAACGAATTTTTTCTCGCCATGTGGTGCCACCGTCCAAGCTGACTTCAAGAACGGCACCAGCGACGTATGAGTTGCGGAGCGGTTTGGTCTCCACTTCAAAATAAACACCAGACGTGACGCTGGTTTGCACACTGCCGTCGGCATTCACTTGGTTGCGCACCTGCACCATGGGGTACAGGTCGTAATCGATGGGCTTTTGGTCGCCGTACAGACGCCATTGTCCGCCGCTGAAACGGAACATCATGTAGAGCTGCTCGGTGCTGCCCCCTCCATTGGTTGCGGTCAAGTAGCCGCCACACACGCTCGATGTGTCGCAACGTTGAATGACGAAAGAGCTGAGTTGCAGGTTGGCGGTATCGCTTTCCCACTCCTCGCCAAAGAAGGTGGTGGCGTTGTAGCCGCCCAGCAGGAATGCGGGGTCGATCAAGTCGGTCAGCTCTTGGTAGCTGTTTTGGCCAGCGCGCAGGCGTGTGTTGATGTTGGCGATCAGGGTGTTGATGCCGCGGGTGTCCAGATTCAGCACCTTGCTGGCGGGAGCTGGCAAAACCCCAGGAGCCGCCGAAGCGGTTTTGCTGATGGCAATGTATTGGCCGTTGCTCTTGTTTTGAACTTTGAGCATGCCTTGCGGGTCGGCCTCGAAATGGATGAGGTCCAGCACTTTGTCCAGACCGGTGTTGTCGGCTTTGAAGCGGGCTGAAAAAAGGTCTTTTTGATTGGCTGGCGTGCCCAGCGCAGCGAAGACGTCATCAAGCGCTTGCGCCAGACGGGTTTTGGCGCGCTGGAATTCGCCTGCGTCAATGGCGGCGACGCTGTTGGTGTCGCTGAACGCTTGAGCCGGTGCCTTGCCGAGCACCTGGGTCAGCACGGCGGTGGTGGCGGGTGTGACGTTGAGCGTGTTGTCGCCAGCGTTCAAAGCGGTGCTGGCGCTGAACAGTTCATACACCTCGCCTCCGGCTGTGCCGGTGGCCCGAATGATGAACGGCGCTTTGAGGGCACCGATGTTGGCGATGGTGTATTCGCCTTGGCTGTTGGCGGTGGCTTCGCGCGTGTCGCCATTGGCGTCTTTCAGGGCGATGGTGGCGTTGGCCAACGGTGCGCCCACGGCCACGGTGCCACTGAGGTTGGCGGTGTCGGGGCTGGCGCCACCGCCGCCGCCGCAGGCGGTCAATACAAAAAGAGAGGCAGTGGCTGCGACCGCTGCAAAACGAGGACTTGTGAAAACCATGGGGATCCCTGATGGCCATGCGGCCTTGGTTGCGAAAAATTGAAGTCTATAGGACTCATTTAAGTTGGATCTGATGACAAAGGGTGGTTTGTGAAATATTCACTCAAACCCACTTCATTGCCTTGAGGGGTTGCGATTTGTCGTGCAGCGCCATCCGGGTCTATTGCATTTGCCAAAAATGAATGCTCAATCTGCAAATACTGCTGCTTTTATTTATCTGAAAATGATAAAATTAGAATCGTAGTTGATGTTAAATAATTAATATCAAGAGATTGGCATTTCATATTCATCGCTAGTACTTCGGTAGGGTGTTTCCGAAGCGGTGCAATGGACGGCTTTCAGCGAGGACAAGCAGATGGATCGGCAAGTGGTTATTCGGGTGGTGCGGGGACAACAGGTGTTGTCTGAGCACACGCTGGAAATGGGGGCTTCGCAGGGAGTGCGTTTGCAGTCGCTCCCCGGTGTTCGCTACCAGCTGCTTGAGCTGTCCACTGGGCTAGCGCCGCAGCGCGTGTTGATTCGCCGCCGTGGCAACACCTTGGTGCTGGATTTCATGGACGACCAAGGCAGGTCGGATAGCGCAGAGTTGGAGGGCTATTTCAATGGCGAGCCTGTCGCTCAAGGCATTGTGGCTTTGAGCGGCGACGGCCAATGGGTGGCTTATGAGGCGCATCCCGTTCATGGTTTGGCCGATGTGGCCGATTTGATGCCTGGCCAATCTAGCCTATGGAGTTTGAGTCAAACCACCGTCAACATGGGCGCTGGCGCCGTGGGTTTGCCGCTCATGGGTGCGTTGGGGCCGCTGGGGGCGGTGACGGGTGTGGCTATCGGTGCCGCGAGTGCGGCATCGATCGGAGGATCGGATGGCGCTGTGGGTCCGGACTGGAGCGTGTTGCAGTCTGCCGCTGACGCCAACAATGTGGCGCTGGCGCCGCAGGACTATGCCGTGTTGGGGGTCGTGGGGGTGACAGCCTCCAACGTCATCCTTCTGAACAGTGTTCTCAACGGGCCGATGGTGGGCGCTGCCCAGCTGGCGTCTGTGGACGATCTTCAGTCGCTGTTGCGGGTGATCGACGCGCTGTTGTCGGTGGCGGGCGGCGGACAGGCCAGTTTGACGCTGGAGGATGTGCAAGCCTTGGGTGTGTCGGGGCTTCGGCCGAGCAACTGGGTGGATTTTTTGGATGGTGTGGCGCGCTCTGGTGGCGTTGACAGCTTGTCCGATCTGCAGGGTCTTGTCGAAGGTTTGGCCACCTTGGTGATCGAGGGTGGGATCGTGGCCGGGCCGGTGATCGACGGGCATGGTTTGTGGGTGCGGGTGTACGGGTTTGATGGCGAGGTGCTGGGCTCTGCCGTTGTCGATGCACAGGGGCATTACGAGTTTCGGCTGGAGTCGTCTTATGTAGGCGCCTTGTTGCTGAAGGTCTACGACGTGGACGACGGCTCGGGCGACGAAGACTATTTGGACGAGGCGCAACAGCGCCCGTTGGATCTGCAAGCCGATTTGCGCGCGGTGGGCTGGGTGGATGGTCCCGGTCGCTATGTGGTGAACATCAACCCGCTCACCGAACTGGGGGTGCGGCAGTTGAACATGAGCGGCGGCGATCAGGGCGCCGCGGCAACGCAGCTGAGCGCTGCACAGTGGCCCACGGGCAACGTGGCGCAGGACGTGCAGGCCGTCAATGGCCGTGTCGCGCAAGTGTTTGGCTTGCAAGGCGAAGACTTGTTGGCCAGCCCGGTGGTGCCGGTGGTTGAACGCGATGGCCAAGCCAATTCGGCCGCCAATGCGTATGGCCGCGCGCTGGCGGCGGTGTCCGGGGTGGAGCGCACTCTCGGGGTGGCCACCACCGATGCGGTGGACATGCTGGCCCAGGCCATGCGCAGCCCACAAACCTGGGATGGCGCCATGCACGAGCTGGTGGCGGGCGCCAAGGCGGCGCAGGTCAATCCCGATGTGTTTGCGCAGCAGATCGGCCTGGTGGTGGACAACACCCAGGCGCAGCGCCAGGCGGTGTGGGACAGCATTTACACAGCGGCCGACGGGGTGGCGGGTTCGCCATTGGTGCTGACGAGCGAGCAGCTGTCGCTCATTGGTGTGCAGGGCAACTGGAGCGACGCTGAGCGGCGTTTGATGTCCAGCGCCATCGACCGTTTGCCTCGCGATGCGGTGGACAGCGTGAGTGACCTGCAGCAGCTGGCCCAAGCCAGCCGATCGGTGTTGACCGGCCGGGGACTGGGCGGCGCGCCGACGCTGGAAGAGCTTCGGCTGCTCGGGGTGCAGGGTGTCGATGACAGCAATCTGGACGAGCTGCACGCGCGCATGGCGGCGACACCGTCCGATGGCAGCGGCCTCGATTCGGCGGCTGAGCTTCAGCGGTTGGCGGACGACACGAACACGCAGGGCGGCAGCGGCGGCGACACCTTGCCAGGCACGCCCGGTGACGACCGTATCGATGCCGGTAGCGGCGACGACACCATTTACGCCAGCAGGGGCAATGACACGATTGACGGCGGGCCGGGCACCGACACGCTGGATCTGAGCCGCATCATGGGCGACGGCCGGGTGCGCGTGACCCAAAACGGCGACGGCTCGGGCACGGTGGTGGTGAGCAACGAGCAAAACCAAGTGCTCTACGCCACCAACTTCAGCAACATCGAACGGGTGGTGACTGGCCCAAGTGGCAGCTCGGGCGGTACCGATCTGCCGGTGGATATTGGCGGTGGTGGCGGCAGTGACAACCTCACCGGCGGCGGCGGCGGCGACACCTTGAGCGGCGGCGGTGGCAGCGACAGCCTGAGCGGCGGCGGCGGCGACGACAGCCTAGACGGTGGTGAAGGCAAGGACACGCTGTACGGTGGCGCGGGCGACGACACCCTCATCGGCGGCGAAGGCAACGACGAGATCGATGGCGGCGAGGGCAACGACAGCATCAACGCTGGCGCCGGCGACGACACGATCTACGCCAGCCCGGGCAACGACACGCTGGATGGCGGTGCGGGCACCGACACGCTGGACCTGAGCGGGATTGAGGGCGATGGCACTTTGCAGGTGACAGAAAACGGCGACGGCTCTGGCACGGTGGTGGTGCGCAACGAGCAGAACCAGGTGCTCTACACCATCCAGTTCAGCAACATCGAGCGCATCGTCACCGGTGGTGCTGGCTCGGGCAACCATGTCATCCAGTCCGGTTCGGGTGACGATTCGATCACCACCGGCGACGGCAACGACACCATCATGGGTGGCGGGGGCAACGACACCATTCGCAGCGGTGGCGGCAACGACAGCATTGTGGGCGGAGCTGGCAACGACAGCCTGGACGGCGGCACTGGTGATGACACGGTGATCGGCTCGGGCGGCAACGACACGGTGTTGGGTGGTGAAGGTCGCGATTCGCTGGAAGGCGGCGACGGCAACGACAGCGTGCTGGGCGGCGAGGGCAACGACACCCTGCTGGGCAGCGACGGCGACGACACCCTGAACGGGGGTGTGGGCGATGACGTGCTGGAAGGCGGTCTGGGCCGCGACCGATTGATCGGGGGCGAGGGCGCCGACACGCTGGTGGGTGGCGCCGGGCGCGACACGCTGGAAGGCGGTGCTGGGGACGACAGCCTGGACCTGGGCAACGACGGCTTTGATGACCTGGTGACTTTTGGCCAAGGGTCGGGCAACGACACCGTGACCGGCTTTGAGGCGCCGCTGTGGGTGAACGGCCAGTGGCAGCCCCGCGACCGGGTGGATGTGACCGCCCAGACCCGTGGCAACGGCCAGCCGGTGGACAGCAGCGATGTGCAGGTGTTGCTGGATAACGGCAACACGGTGCTGGTGTTCCCCTCGGGCGACCGATTGACCTTGGTGGGCGTGACGCCGCCCGATCCGGCACAGCAGCAGACATTCCTAGAGGCGCTGGGTGTGTTGCCCGAGACCCGTGTGACGGGCCTGAACTTAAGCGCGAGCGGAGCCCAGAACAGCCTGCTGAACGCGGGCGACTCGGTCTGGGTGACGGTGCAATTCAACCAGCCGGTGGTGGTGAGCGGCAGCCCTGCAGTGACCTTGCAAGTGGGCCAGGCGGGCGCGTTTCAGCCGGTGAGTGCGGTGTATGTGGGTGGCTCCGGTGGCACACAGCTGAGCTTTCAGTGGGTGGTGCCAGCGGACATGAACGACGGCGATGGTGTGTCGGTGCTGGCCAACGCGGTGGATCTGCGTGGCGGCTTCACCAGCGACGCCAGTCTGGGCCGAGCGGCGGTGCTGACCCACTCGGCCTTGGCGGCCGATGCGGGTTTGCTGGTCGACACATCGGCACCGATGGCGCCCAACGCCGCGTTGTTGAACGACAGCGGCGCCCTCAACAGCGATGGCGTGACCAACAACGCCGGCTTGAGCGCTCCCACCAACGCAGAGGCCGGCGCCACCGTGCAGTACCGGGTGCAATACAACGGCGCCGGACCGGGCGCCTGGGGCGCGTACACCACGCCCACACAAGAAGGCAGTTACCGGGTGGAGGTGCGCCAGACCGATCTGGCTGGCAACGTGAGCCCGACCCAGGTGCTGGACTTTGTGCTGGACGGCACGGCGCCCACCTTGACCATCGACGCTGTGGCGGGCAACGACGTGGTCAATGCGGTGGAAAAGGCCGCTGGTGCGCTGGTGAGCGGCAGCAGCAACGTCGAAGCCGGCCAAACCGTGACGGTGGTCTGGGGCAGCGCCAGCCGCAACGCCACGGTCGGGCAGGACGGTCGCTGGCAGACCCTGTTTGCCGCCGCCGATGTGCCAGCCGATGCGGCCAGCACCACCGTCACCGCCAACGTGAGCGACGTGGCGGGCAACGCAGCCGTCCAGGCCAGCCGTGTGGTGCGGGTGGACACGGTGGCGCCGGTGATCACCTTCGACGCGCTGACCGACGGCGCCAGCACGCCGGGCGACGCCGACAACATTCTGAATTTGGCCGAACGCACCGGCATCGATGCGGACAATGGCTGGACATTGACCGGCACGGCCATTGGCGCGGAAGTCGGGCAGGTGCTGACGCTCACGATCAACCAGATCAGCTACACCGCCACCGTGGATGCCCAAGGTGACTGGAGTGTGCTGGTGGCCGAGGCCGATGCGATGGCCTTGGCCCATGGCAACGA
>JBEIEH010000158.1:0-6679 GCA_040383055.1 Burkholderiaceae bacterium | reverse complement strand
GGCGTCGCCACCGGCGAGCTGCTTGGCGTTGATGCAGGTACCGCACTGGATGGAGCGGGTGCCGCTGCAGCGGGGGGCCCATCGGATGGTGTGGTCGAGGCCGCTGGGCTGGGCTGAGTTGGCAAGGCCGGCGAGGGCGATGGCTGTGCCAACGGGGGTTGAGGCGTTGAGCGGTGTGGTGTGACCGCCTGCGCTGGCGTTGTTGGTGACGCGGGCTGCTGCGTCACGGGCTGGGGTGCTGCTGTCTCCACCACATCGGCCACGACCGCCACCGGAATCACCACCTCAACCGCGCGGTGCAGCAAGCCGCTGTGCAGCGCCCACAGGCTCCCGACGTGAGCCAACATCACGGCGGCAACGATCAGCATGCGTTGGCCTGTCACGGGTGGGCCTTCTTGTGTGGCGTGGGTGTCTGGACGGAACACACCGGAGGATATCTCGAATGTGGGGCTCAATGGGCGGTTCATGGTGTCCGCGCCCATACGGTTGCGAGCCTGGCCCAGGCACCAGCCCGTGCGACAACGGTGGTGATCATGTGCCGTCCTTGTGGTCACCCTGACCATGTGGCGCGGCGATGTGTTCGTGGCGCACGTCGCTGCACCTCGCGCACCCGCTCAGCGCCATGGTGGCTTCGAGTTCGTCGCGCAGCAGGCGCAGCACATGGGCGGCACCTTCAGCTCCGGCGCAAGCCAAGCCATACCACGCGGCTCGCCCTACCAGCACCGCGCTGGCGCCCAAGGCCAATGCTTTGAACACGTCGCTGCCTCGACGGATGCCGCCATCGACCAGTACCGGCAGGCTGTCGCCCACGGTGTGGACGATGTCGCGCAGCAGCGTGGCGGTGGCGGGCACGGTGTCGAGCACCCGCCCGCTGTGATTGGACACGATGATGCCCGCCGCGCCGTGTTGTTGCGCCAGCCTTGCGTCCTAGGGGTGGGTGATGCCTTTGAGCACCACCGGCAGGCGCGTCATGTCGCACAGCTCGGCCATCTCGGCCCAGGTCGGGGCGTGGGCCATGCGGCGGTCAAACACCGCGCTCTCGCCCGCAGTCAGCGGTGATTCGTCGCCTGGTGACGGTGGCAGGTTGACGGCTGCCACACTCGCAGGCAAACGAAAGCCGGCTTCGCGCTGGGCGTCGCGCACGCCTTGCAGCGGGGCGTCCACCGTCAGCACCAGCGCGTCGTAGCCGCTGTCCTCGGCGCGCCGCACCAGCGTGCTGACCCGCTCGCGCTCGCATTGCCAATAGAGCTGAAACCACAGCGGGCCACGCCCAGCCTGGTCACGCACCCGTTGCGCCACAGCTTCGAGGGTTTCGCTGGCCAAGGCGCTGAGCACCATGCCCACACCCTGTGCCGCAGCGGCCATGGCCATGCCCGACTCCCCGTGTGGGTGCGCCAAGCGCTGGTAGGCCATGGGCGCCACCAGCAGCGGTGTGGGCCAGGTGTGGCCCAGTAGCGAGGTGCGGGTGTGGCCACCGGCCACCGACCGCAACACACGGGGGCGCAAAGCGATGTCTTGCCAGGCTTGTGAGTTGCGCGCCAGGGTGATGCCATCGCCCGCCGCACCCTGCACATAGGCCCAGTGAGTGGGGTCTGTGCGTTCGCGGGCCTGCCGTTCGTAGGCGGCCAATGTGGGTGGCAGCGTGGTTGCGCTCACGTGTGGCCCCACATGCGCAGCAGGTTGTGGTAGGTGCCTGTGAGGGCGGTGGTTTCAGCGGTTTCGCCGTGGCGCTGGCGCAGGCGCAGCAGGTTCATGTCGAGCTCGAACAACAAGCGCCGCTGCTCGTCGCTGCGCACCATGCTTTCGATCCAAAAAAAAGAGGCGATGCGCGCGCCACGGGTGACGGGGGTGACTTGGTGCACGCTGGTGCCGGGGTAGAGCACGGCATCGCCGGCGGGCAGCTTCACGCCTCGGCTGCCGTAAGTGTCTTCCACCGTCAGCTCACCGCCTTCGTATTCGTCGGGGTTGCTTAAAAACAGCGTGCACGACAGGTCTGTGCGCACCCATTCCTGTGTGGCGTGTGAGTGCAGAACCGCGCCGTCCACATGGGAACCGTAGTGACTGGCCTGTGGGTCGTAGCGGTTGAACAGCGGATTGAAGATCTTGCGGGGCAAAGCGGCCGAAAAAAACAGCGCATCGCGCCGCAAGGCGGTCAGCACCAGCGCCTGCAGGGTGTGCGAGACCTCAGTGTCCTGACACAATTGCCAATTTTTTTTCTGTGTAACCGCCTGGGCGCCTGCGCTGCTGCGGCCGTCCATCCAGACCTGTGCATCGTCCAGCAATGAGCGAGCTTGGCGGACTTCATCTGCCGTGAGGATGGATGTCAGGTGCAGCAGCATGTGGCGTTCCGAGGGGGTCAGAAGATGTGCTTGAGGCTCAGCTGCACGGTGCGTGGCGCGCCGGGTGCGTAGAAGCCCCGATACAAGGAGTCGGCGTACAGGCGGTTGGTCAGGTTGGTGACGTTGAACTTCACGGTCGTGGCGTCGGTCACGGTGTACTCCGCCATGGCGTCCACCGTGGTGAACGCCTTGGCGGTCATCGCGCGGTTGCCCTCGGGGTTCTGTTTGCCCCGGTGGTTCAGGCCCAGCCCGAAGCGCCACATGGGTGTCATCCGGTAGGTGGTCCACAGGCTGGCGCTGTGCTTAGGGGTCAGGGCCGGGCGGTCGCCTTCCTGTTGCGCATAGCCAGTGGAGCCGGCCGGTCGACCCTGATCGATCTTGGCGGTGGGAATCCACGTGTGGTTGTAGAAGATCTCCCATTTCGGGCTCAGGCGACCGGCGAGGTTGAACTCCATGCCGGTGGCGTGGCGCTTGCCCGACAGGAGGTAGGAGTCGGCCGTGGGCTCGTCGGTGTTGCGCTCGTTGTACTTTTCCGAGTGGAACAGGGCCACGCCCAAGGATGCTTTCCGCTCCAACAGCTCGAACTTGCCGCCCAGCTCAAAGTTGCGGCTTTTCTCGGGTGGTGTGTTCGCGATGCGCTGGTTGTTGGAGATGGCGCCTGTGTTGGCGTTGGGGGCAAACGTGCCCAACGCGAACTGGTAGGTGTCTCCGGAGGTGTTGTACGAGGTGCCGACGGAGGCGTAGTACGACTGTGCCGCATTGGGCTGGTACAGAAAGCCCAGGCGTGGACTCAGCAGGTTGTCGCTGATGCTGAAGCTCGCCGCTGGGGTGCTGCCGTTGGCAGGCGCGGCATAGGATGCCTTGAAATGGTCCAAGCGCAAGCCGGCCACCAACTTGAGCCGCTCGGTCAGCCCGATGGTGTCTTGCACGTACAAGCCCAGGTTTTTGGCCTTGAAGCGGTTGAGCACCAGGGGACCGCGGCCATTGGGGTTGACGTCGCCGTTGTTGGGCGTGCCCACTGTCGTCGTCAGTCCGCTGGCGGCTTCGGCATAACTTTGGTTGCGTTGGGCGTCCTCAGTGCTCAGGTCAACCCCCGCGATCAACGCGTGCTGTTTGCCAAAGGCCTCGAACTTGTCGCTGAAATCGCTCTGGATTTGGGTCAGGTCGCTGAAGCCGACGCGACCCTTGGGGGTTCGGCTGATCGGGGTGCTGCTGGTGTAGGGATTGTTCAGGCTGGTGGCGGCGCCATTGGTTTGACCAAAACGCACCACGCTGGCCACCAGATCGCGCTCGTAGCTGCCATGCCGCACCGTGGTTTTCAGCTCGGTGTCGCGGTCGAAGCGGTGGATATGGCTGAAGGTGCCGTAGGTGCTTTGGGTTTTCAGGTAGTCGCTGGCCAAGCCGTAATAGTTTTTGGCAGGCAGCGTTGGGACGATTTCGCCGTTGTTGTCAAACCAAGGGTGGTTGTAGAGCGGCGTGCTGTGGGTCTCCAGGTGGTATAGCCTGATGGAGAACTCATCTTGCAGACCAATGCCCCAGCGGTAGCTGGGCGCGATCCCCTTCTTGTTGACGGTGGCGCCCCAGTGATCGGCGTCGTGCAACAGGGTGTTGATGCGCAAAGCGGAGTCGTCACCGGTTTTGATGTTGAAGTCGCCGGTGAGCCGTTTCTCTCTGCCTGAGCCGATGGTGATTTCCACCTCTTTCTGGTCCATCATGAAAGGTTGTTTGCTCACCTGGTTGACCACGCCGCCGGTCGACCCTTTGCCAAACAGCATCGAGGCCGACCCCTTGAGCACCTCGACTCGGTCGGTGTTGAAGGTGTCGCGTTCAATCAGGGGCGCGTCTTTTAGGCCATCCACATAGATGTCTCCAGCCTGGCCCAGCGAGAAACCGCGCAGCCGTACGTCCTCTTCACCGGTTTCCCCTGCTTGAAAGGTCACTCCGGCGGTGGTTTTGAGCACTTCACGGAAATCGTCGAGGTTGCGGTCGTCCAGCAGCATTTCGGTCATCACCGTCACGGTCTGTGGAATGTCGCGCAGCGCTTGGGTGCCTTTGCCGATGCGGGTGTCGGTGGCTTGCAGGGTGGTTTTGGCTTTGATTTCGCCCGGCTCCGCCTGTTCGGTCACGGTGACCGTGTCCAGCGTACCGCCGACGGGTGTGTGGGGTGTCTGCGCCATGGCCGACATGGAACCTGCCAAGAGCAGGGCCCCCAACGGCAGCACGGCGGGTTGGGTGAGAGCGGCGGAAGTGGGAGTTTGGGCGGGCGGGCGCTTGTTCAGCGCAGCACGAGGGCGACGGGCCATGGCGATATCCGGTGTTGAGCGGGTGGTGGCTGGCTCCAACGTCGTCAGGCGCTGTGGCTGGCTAAGTCCGGTGATTATACATCAAATGAGAACGACTCGCATTTGTATTGTGTTGTTGCATCGCACAAGTTTCCCTATCGGGTCTATCTGCACTATCAATCGGCGCAGGCGATAGATGCGGGCTATGATTCACACCGTTCAAGGGAAAACCCTGCCAAGAAAACCCGGCAGTGCTAACCCTAGACAGACATTTTTTTAACCATCCCAAGGAAGCACCATGTCCCTGATCAACACCCAAGTTCAGCCCTTCAAAACCACCGCTTTTGTGAACCGCAGTGGCAAGGGCGAATTCATCGAAGTGACCGAGCAAAGCCTCAAGGGCAAGTGGAACGTGCTGATCTTCATGCCGGCCGCTTTCACCTTCAACTGCCCGACCGAGATCGAAGACGCCGCCGACAACTACGCCGAGTTCCAGAAAGCCGGTGCCGAGGTCTACATCGTGACCACCGACACCCACTTCTCGCACAAGGTGTGGCACGAAACCTCCGCCGCCGTGGGCAAGGCCAAGTTCCCCTTGGTCGGCGACCCGACCCACGCCCTGACCAACGCGTTTGGCGTGCACATCGCTGAAGAAGGCCTGGCGCTGCGTGGCACCTTCGTGATCAACCCCGACGGCATCATCAAGACCGCCGAGATCCACTCCAACGAAATCGCCCGCGATGTCAAGGAAACCGTGCGCAAGTTGAAGGCCGCCCAGTACACCGCCGCCAACCCCGGCCAGGTGTGCCCTGCCAAGTGGCAAGAAGGCGCCAAAACCCTGGCTCCTTCTCTGGACCTCGTGGGCAAGATCTGAGGTAGTTGTACTACCCCTGCGCCGCGCGGGCGTGCGGGGTCGCTGCCAGAGGCTGCGGCACTTCGCGCTGTCCCAAGCTGCGCAGGCAGCTTGGGAGCCGCAGCGCTCAGGCCCCTCAAGGAGGCAACACCTGCGGCCTGGCAAAGCCGGTTCCGCGATGTTCTGGAGCGAACTTCCCTTCTCTCCGGGGTGGTTTCTGGTTTTTCTCTTCTTGGCAGTTCTGCTGCCCCATGGGCTTGGTTCAGGCCCATGGATCAGCGGTCTTCCGCTTCTTCTTTTTCCTTTTCAGGAGTCCACCATGCTCGAAGACACCCTCAAAGCCCAGTTGCAGCAATACCTCGGCATGCTGCGCCAGCCGATCACGCTGATCGCCTCGCTGGACGACAGCGCCACTGGCGTGGACATGCGCGAGTTGCTGCAGACCATCGCCAGCCTCTCAGACAAGGTCACGCTCGATACCTCGGGCAACGACGCGCGCAAGCCGTCGTTTTTGATCGCCCGCGCTGGTGAGACCACCGGCGTGCGCTTTGCCGGTCTGCCGCTGGGGCACGAGTTCACCTCGCTGGTGCTGGCGCTGCTGTGGACCGGCGGCCACCCGCCCAAGGTCGAGCAGGAGGTTATTGACTCGGTCAAGGCGCTCGACGTTGAGCACCGGTTCGAGGTCTACATGTCTTTGTCGTGCCACAACTGCCCGGACGTGGTGCAGGCGCTGTCGCTCATGGCCATTGTCAACCCCAAGATTCAGACCGTGGTCATCGAGGGCGGCGCCTTCCAGCAGGAGGTGACCGAGCGGGAGATCATGGCGGTGCCCATGGTGTTTCGCAACGGCGAGGTGTTCGCGTCCGGTCGCATGTCGGTCGAAGAGATTGTGGCCAAGCTCGACACCAAGGCGGGCGAGCGCGAGGCCGCCAAACTCAACGCCAAAGACCCGTTTGATGTGCTGGTGATCGGCGGTGGCCCAGCGGGTGCGGCGGCGGCGGTGTACGCCGCCCGCAAGGGCATTCGCGTGGGTGTGGCCGCCGAGCGCTTTGGCGGCCAGGTGAACGACACCATGGCCATCGAGAACTTCATCTCAGTGCCCTACACCGAGGGCCCCAAGCTGGTGGCCGCACTCGAACAGCACGTGCACGACTACGACGTGGACGTCGCCAACCTGCAGCGCGCGGCGGAGCTGATCCCCGCGG
>JBEIEH010000157.1:0-6685 GCA_040383055.1 Burkholderiaceae bacterium | reverse complement strand
TCGCGGCTGGCGGTGCCGTTGCCGATGGCGATCAGGTCGACGCCGTGTTTTTCACAGAGCTTGGCCAAGGTGAACAGCGAGCCGTCCCAGTCGCGGCGCGGTTCGTGGGGGTAGACGGTGGCGGTGTCCACCAGCTTGCCGGTGGCGTCCACCACCGCCACTTTCACCCCGGTGCGGATGCCGGGGTCCAGGCCCATCACGGCTTTGGGGCCGGCGGGCGCGGCCAGCAGCAGGTCGCGCAGGTTGTCGGCAAACACCTTGATCGCCACCGCCTCGGCGTTGTCGCGCAGGCGGGCGAACAGGTCGCGTTCCGTGCTCAGGCTCAGCTTGACACGCCAGGTCCAGGCCACACATTTGCGCAACAGGTCGTCGGCTTTGCGGCCGGCGTGGCTCCAGCCCAGGTGCAGCGCAATGCGGCCTTCGGCCAAGCTCGGCTGGCCGGGCTCGGGCATTTCGGGCAACACCAGCTTGGCGTCCAGGATCTCCAGCGCGCGGCCTCGAAACACGGCGAGTGCGCGGTGGCTGGGCACGCGGCCAATCGGCTCGTCGTAATCAAAGTAATCGCGGAACTTGGCCACATCGGGGTGGTTTTCGTCCTTGCCGGCCAGCAGCTTGCTTTGCAGCAGGCCTTCGGTCCACAGCCATTCGCGCAAGCTCTGCACCAGCGCCGCGTCTTCGGCCCAGCGCTCACTCAGGATGTCGCGCACACCGTCGAGCACCGCTGGAACGGTGCTGAAATCGGCGCCTTCCACCGTGCCCGCCGGGCTGGTGAAAGCCTGCGCCTCGGCGGCCGGGTCCAGCGTCGGGTCGGCCAGCAGCTTGTCGGCCAAGGGCTCAATGCCGGCCTCGCGGGCGATCATGCCTTTGGTGCGGCGCTTGGGCTTGTAGGGCAGGTACAGGTCTTACAGCTATTGTTTGGTGGGCGCGTCCTCAATCGCGGCCAGCAGCTCAGGCGTGAGCTTGCCCTGCTCTTGAATGCTTTTGATGACCGCTGCGCGCCGGTCTTCGAGCTCGCGCAAATAGCCCAGGCGGTATTCCAGCTCGCGCAGCTGGATGTCGTCGAGGCCGCCGGTGGCCTCTTTGCGGTAACGGGCAATGAAGGGGACGGTGGCACCACCGTCAAGCAAATCAACCGCCGCTTTGACTTGGGCCAGGTTGACCTTGATTTCTTGGGCGATCTGCGAAAGGATTTTTTGCATGGGGCAAGAAAAAGGCGCCCATCAGGCGCCCGGGTACCGAACGAAGCGGCAGAGTGTGCCACAGCGCTCGGCGGCTTCTGCCGGTTGGTTCAAAAGCGCACGATCGGCGACAAGCCCACCCCAATCCACACGCCATAAAGGCCCAATGCACTGGCCATGACCAAAGAGGTCGGCAAGGTCAGGGCACGCCGTTGGAGAGCCACCGCGCCGCGCGAACCCGGCACCAAATGCTCCAAGGCGTGGGCCAGCTGCCGCATGAACGCCTGATAACCCGGCCCAGTGGCGCTGGCCACGATGTAGAGCAGCAGGTACATGACTGCACCAAACAGCACCACATCAAGCACCGCCTGAAAACCCGCAAAGGCACCCACACCTGCGGCCAGCCAGGCCTGTGACATGCGCAACACCCCCAAAGGCACCAGCGGCAGGCAAATCACCAGCGCCGTGACCGCACCCAGCGCGGCAAACAAAACACCGGCGGGGCCTGTTTGTGCACCAAAAAAGCCCTCGCCCGGCTGCGCCATGCCCACGCCGTGCCACAGCAAGCCCACCACCAACAACAAGACCACGTGGGTCAGTGGCACGTGGCGCTGGCGAATCTCGCAAGCCAAGGCGTCCAGCAAGATGGAAAACAGCATCAGAAAGCCAACCACCTGCCAGACCAAATTGGTGTAATGCAACACATTGTTCTCCTGCGGATGTATCGCCAGGCGGGCTGGCGTTTTTTTTCACTGGCCCGAACCCGCCACCACCCGCCCAACACTGCCCGCAGCTTGGAACCTTGGTACGCCGATGTTCTGCACCAGGCTCGCAGTTTACCTAAATTGGGTTACATGCGTTGTCTATTCACTTATCAAACAGGGATTTGAAACCTGCGGCAACCCCGAACTGAAACACATTCGTTGTATTCCGTCTGGGCGTTCACAAAAAACGGGCTGTAGCCCACATTCGGGTAGCTCTGCATGAACTGCCAGTACGCTTGGGCCGTGTTGACCGATTGGGCTTGCCTAAACGCTTGGCGATCGCGGTCAAAAATGGCGTTGTTTTTCCACACCGACTGCGGGTATCGGCGCAAAAACTCGGTCAGATTGACCACTGGGTTGGTGCTGTCGCGCGCCGACTCATAAGCGGCTTTTTCACAGAAATACTGCTGCCGGGCGTCTTGCCAGCTGCCGCAGGTGTTGGGGTTGTATGGGGCCACCACACCAATGGTGATCACCGCCACCACAGCGCCGGTCGACGGCTCGATCACCCGGATCACCACCGTCGACCCCACCGCGGTGTCGATGCGGCCACGCCACTCCACTGAGCTCACACCCAGCACCGTCACCCCAGCGTCCACCGGGCGACCGTCTTGGGTACCGCTCACCTCAAACGTGGCCTGACCCTGGGTTTGCAGACGAACGGTTTCCCCGCTTTGCACATACACCGGGGTCGAGGTTTCGGGTATCGACAGGCTGCCGATCTCCAGCTTGGTGAGTTCGGCGTTGGCGCCGGCATCTGTGCCACCGCCGCACGCCGCCAAAGCGCAGGTCAGCGCCAGTACGCCGCAAGAGCGCCAGCCTGTGCAGGACAGGGCCCCAGTGTTGAATATGAAAGACATCTTGTTTCCTTGTGATGGGCGGGCAGACCGTTTGCCCGGGCGTCACTGTAGAAGCCAGATGTCATTTCTGATGATTACAAATGTATTAATTATTGCAAGTTGTAACCGACTCAGACGCCGCGCCGGAGCTGTTCGCGCAACGCCCGCCCAATGTCGGGCCGCTCGGCAAACGGATCGGGCGGGTTGGCGCCGGCCACCACCGCGTCAAAACGGGTGCGGGCGTTGCCCAGCGCTTGCGGGTGGCTGTAGATGTAGAAGCGGTCGTGCTGCACCGCGTCAAGCACCAGCGCCGCCACGTCGGCCGCGCTGACCTTGCCCGAGTCCACCGCTTTGGCGGTCATGGCCTGCCCGATGAGCTGGCTTTGGGTGGGCGCCTCGGCGCTGAGCGTGGCCGGCCGGTTGCGGTGGCTTTTGGCAATGCCAGTGGGCACAAAATACGGGCACAACACGCTGGCGCCCACCTGGTCGCTCACCAGCTTCAGGTCTTGGTACAGCGTTTCGGTGAGGCTGACCACCGCGTGTTTGCTGACGTTGTACACCCCCATATTGGGCGGCGTCAGCAAGCCGGCCATGCTGGCCGTGTTGACGATGTGCCCCCGGTAAGTCGGGTCGGCTTGTGCTGCGGCCAGCATCAGCGGGGTGAACAAGCGCACGCCATGGATCACGCCCCACACGTTCACGCCCAGCACCCATTCCCAATCGGCGACCGAGTTTTCCCAAATCAGACCGCCCGAGCCCACTCCCGCGTTGTTGAACACCAGATGCGGCGCGCCAAACCGCGCCATCACCGCGTCGGCCAGGGCCTGCATCTCGCTGGCGCTGGCCACGTCCACCCGCTGCGCCAACACCTCGGCGCCCTGCCCTGTCAGCTCGTCGGCGGCGGCGGCCAGCGCGTCGGCCTGCACATCCACCAGCACCAGGCGCATGCCGCGCAGGGCGCACAAGCGCGCCAGCTCCAGGCCAAAGCCCGAGCCAGCGCCGGTGATGACGACGGTGGAGCCAGAAAACTGTTCGATCATGGAAGGCCTTGTGTGGTGATGGACCACCCGGTTGTAAATTCAGCGCGCCGTGATCCCAAGCAAATGCGAGACATCTCCCCCACATGGCACCAACGCGGGACAATCGATGCGGTGTGAAACCCGTGCCGTGCCGTGCCGAGTCGGCCGGGACAATCAGAAAGATCCCATGTCGGTGTTGTCTCAGCAATTTGTGATCCGCGCGCGTTTGCGGGCCGACCGGCCTGGCGATGCAGCGCTGTTTCCCTTCACCTTGCCGGCGGTGGCGGCGCTGGATGCGCTGGACTTTCACCCTGGCGTGACGGTTTTGATCGGCGAAAACGGTTCGGGCAAATCCACCATCTTGGAAGCCTTGGCCATCTCGCTGGGTTTTAACGCCGAGGGCGGTTCGCGCCATATGGCGTTCAACACCCGGGCGTCACATTCGGTGTTGCACGAACACATTCGGGTGGCCAAAGGCATGCGCCGCCCCAAAACCGGCTATTTTTTGCGGGCCGAGAGTTTCTTTAATGTTGCAACACACATCGACGATTTGGACGCCGAGCCTGCGTCTGCACCACCGATCATCGATGCGTATGGCGGCGTGTCGCTGCACGAGCAGTCGCACGGCGAGTCCTTTATGGCGTTGATGTTGCACCGTTTTTCGGGGCAAGGGCTGTACATCCTGGACGAACCGGAAGCGGCCCTATCGCCGCAGCGCCAACTCGCCGCCCTCAAACGCATGCACGATCTGGTGGCCGAGGGCGCGCAGTTTATCGTCGCGACCCATTCGCCCATCTTGATGGGCTATCCCGATGCCTGGATTTACGAATGCTCCGCCCGCGGGCTGCAGCGTGTGGATTACGACGATACCGAGCATGTGCAGATCAGCCGCCGTTTTTTGAACGACCGCCAGCGCATGCTGGAGCGGCTGTTGGGCGACTGATCAGGGTGCCAAGGGGCGCAGCATCTCGACGTGCGCAATGCCGTCTTCGTCGTAGGGCTCGCTCGCGGTGACAAAGCCGTGGCGCTGGTAAAAGTGCTGCAAATGCGCCTGCGCGCCAATGCGGATCGGCTGCGGCCCCCACAGGTGCAGCAACTGGCGCACCGCCTCGGCCATGAGCGTGTGGCCCAGTTTCAGGGGCCGGGCTGCGGGATCGCTCACCACCCGACCAATGCTGGCCTCGGCGTATTTCAAGCCCGCCGGCACCAACCGCGCGCTGGCCAAGAGGCGCCCGTCTGCCCCCTCGCACAGCAGGTGCAAACAATCGCCATCGGCGCCGTCCATGTCTTGGAACACACAGCGCTGCTCGACCACAAACACCTCGCTGCGCAAACGCAGCAGTGCGTACAAGGTGTGCGGCGACAGCGCGCCAAACGGCAAGCAGCGAAATCCGAAAATGGGGTCAGGTTGCATTTATTGAGGCAAGGCGCGTTGGATGACGGCGGGCATGTCTGCCGAGGCGCCGAGGCTACCAAAGCTGTGGCCCCAATGGCCGGCGATGCGGCTGTCGCAAAAGGCCGAGAACACCGCCGACGGTGCGGTTTGCGCCAACAGCGCGGCCTGCACGGCCAGTGCCACGTCTTGCGCCAAGCGCCGGGCTTCGACCTCGGTGGCCATGTCTTCCACCCGTGTGGGCAACGTGGCGGCCAGGTGGTCCAAAGCGCTGTGCATGCCTTGGGCGGGGGCCAGCTCTTGCGCCAGCGCGGCGGCGGCGTCGGCCTTGCGCAAGGCGCGCAAGAGGTCCAAGGCCATGATGTTGCCCGCACCCTCCCAGATGCTGTTGACCGGCATTTCGCGGTAGATGCGCGCCATCACGCCCTCGCCGCCCTCTTCCACATAGCCATTGCCGCCCAGGCATTCCATGGCTTCCTGCGCAAAGTGGCTGCCGCGTTTGCAGATCCAGAACTTGGCCACCGGCGTGAGCAGGCGCTGCATCACGCGCTCGTGTTCGCTCTGCGCCGCGCGGTCAAAGCTGCGCGCCAAACGCAGCGCGAGTGCGGTGGCGGCTTCGCTTTCCAGCGCCAGATCGGCCAACACGTTTTGCATCAAGGGCTGTTCGATCAAGGGCTTACCAAAGGCCTTGCGCTGGCGCGTGTGATGCAGGGCAATCGACAGGGCGTGGCGCATCAGCGCGCTGGTGCCCAAGGCGCAGTCGAGCCGCGTCATGGTGCCCATGGCCAAAATTTGTGGCACACCGCGCCCCTCCTCGCCCACCAGCCAGGCGCTGGCCCCGGTGAACTCCACCTCGGAGCTGGCGTTGGCCTTGTTGCCCAGCTTGTCCTTGAGGCGCTGAATATGCAGTTCGTTCAACGTGCCGTCGGGCAGCACACGCGGCAGAAACAAGCAGCTCAGGCCGCCCGCCGTTTGCGCCAGGATCAAAAACGCGTCGCACATGGGCGCCGAGAAAAACCATTTGTGGCCGGTGACGCGGTAGCGCTGGCCCCAGCCGTCGCTGCCATCGGGCACAGCCTGGGTGGTGTTGGCGCGCACGTCTGAGCCGCCCTGCTTCTCGGTCATGCCCATGCCCATGGTCAGCCCGGCTTTTTGGTGCCAGGGTTTGAGCGCGGGGTCGTAGGCGCGGGCGGTCAAACCGGGCGCGAGATCGCGGTAAATGGCGGGGTTGTCTTTGAGCGCGGGCGTGACCGCGTAAGTCATGGAGATGGGGCACAGGATGGACGGCTCCAGCTCGGTGAAGAGCTGGAAGGCAGCGGCGCGTTGTAGGTGTGGATGCGCTCCCCCCTCACCCCCGCCCTCTCCCGCCAGCGGGAGAGGGAGTGAACTGCCTTGCTCTGGCCGGAGTTCGTGCCCGGCCCCTTCTCGCGCTGGCGGGAGCGGGATGGGGGGAGGGCTCCCCCAAGGCGTGCCATGCAGCCCATGGGCCGTG
>JBEIEH010000156.1:0-6694 GCA_040383055.1 Burkholderiaceae bacterium | reverse complement strand
TTCGGGCTGGCGCGCAACCACCCGTTTGTCGATGTCAACAAACGCACCGCTTTTGTCGCAGTCGAACTTTTTCTGTGGCTCAACGGGCAGCAACTGGTGGCCGACGACGCCAGCTGTGTGCTCACCACGCTGGCGCTGGCCGCCGGCGACCTGACCGAAGACGCCTTCGCCGACTGGCTGCGCGCCCACACGCAGCCGCGCACCGCCTGAGCCCATGAACGACATGCCCAAACCGGCCGCCGACACGCCGGCCAACGCCACCACGGCCGACACCGCGCCGCAGCCCCACAGCGACGCCCTGTTGGTCGAAGTCGCGGCGCTGCCCGCGCTGCCCGGCGTCTACCGCTATTTCGACGCCGCCAACCAGCTGCTGTACGTGGGCAAGGCGCGCAACCTGAAAAAGCGGGTCAGCAGTTATTTCCAGAAAAACCACGACGGCACCCGCATCGGCCACATGGTCAGCAAAATCGTGCGCATGGAGACCACGGTGGTGCGCTCCGAGGCCGAGGCGCTGCTGCTGGAAAACAACCTGATCAAGACGTTGACGCCGAAGTTCAACATCCTGTTCCGCGACGACAAAAGCTACCCTTATCTAAAGCTCACCGGCCTGCGCGAAGGCAAAGTCAGCGCCAGCGATTCGCCCTCGCAGACCTTTCCGCGCATGGCCTATTACCGCGGCGCGGTCGACAAGCGCCACAGCTACTACGGCCCCTATCCGAGCGCCTGGGCGGTCAAGGAATCGATCACTTTGCTGCAGAAGGTGTTTCGCCTGCGCACCTGCGAGGACACCATCTACGCCAACCGCACGCGGCCCTGTCTGCTCTACCAGATCAAACGCTGCAGCGGCCCCTGTGTGGGCCACATCAGCGCCGAGGACTACGCGGCCGACGTGGCCGACGCCGAGGCCTTTCTGTGCGGCGAAACCCAGACCCTGCTCAAGGCGCTGGAAGCCCGCATGATGACCCACGCCGAGCGGTTGGAGTTTGAGCAAGCCGCTGAAATCCGCAACCAGGTGGCCGCTCTGTCCAAAGTGCTGCACCAGCAAACCATGGACACCGCCAGCGACCGCGATGTGGACATCCTCGCGGTCAAGGTGCAGGGCGGTCGTGCTTGCGTGAACCTGGCCATGGTGCGTGGCGGACGCCACCTAGGCGACCGGCCTTACTTTCCCGCGCATGTGGACGACGCGGTGCAGATGGCCGCGCTCGGCGAAGACGGTCAGGCCGTGCCGGTGGTCGACATGCAAGAGCACACCGCGCGGCAAGTGCTGCACGCTTTTATTGCCCAGCACTACATCGGCACCGCGCCGCCGCCGGTGCTGGTGACCAGCCACGCGGTCGACGCCGAGCTGATGGACGCACTGACCGAGCAAAACGCGACCAAGGTGCGAGCGGTGCACAACCCGCGCGAGCACCGCCGCATCTGGCTCGAAATGGCCGAGAAAAACGCCGCCATTGCGCTCGCCCGCTTGCTGGCCGAAGAGGGCTCACAGCAGGCCCGCACCCTGGCGCTGGCCGAGGCGCTGGGCTTGCCCGACGACGAACTCGACACCCTGCGCATCGAGTGCTTCGACATTTCACACACCGCCGGTGAATCGACCCAGGCCTCGTGTGTGGTGTTTGAAGGCCACAAGATGCAAAACGCCCAATACCGGCGCTACAACATCGACGGTATCACCCCCGGCGACGACTACGCCGCCATGCGCCAAGTGCTGCTGCGCCGCTACGGCAAGCTGCTGGAGGCCAGTGGCGACGAACCGAACGGCCCGCGCCTGCCCGACCTGGTGCTGATCGACGGCGGCAAAGGCCAGGTGAGCATGGCGCGTGAGGTGTTTGAACAACTCGGCTTGGACCTAGGCCGCATCGTCGGTGTGGAAAAAGGCGAGGGCCGCAAGGTGGGCCTGGAAGAACTGGTGTTCGCCGACGGCAGGCCCAAGGTCTACCTCGGCCACGACTCGGCCGCGCTGATGCTGGTGGCGCAAATCCGCGACGAAGCCCACCGCTTTGCCATCACCGGCATGCGCGCCGCCCGCGCCAAAGTGCGCACCGGTGGCAGCAAGCTCGAAGACATTCCGGGCGTCGGGCCAAAAAAACGCGCCCGCCTGCTGCAGCGTTTTGGCGGCGTGCGCGGCGTCGCCTCGGCCAGCGTGGAAGACCTGTGCACCGTGGACGGTATATCGGCCGAACTGGCCGACGCGATTTACCGGGCGCTGCACTGAGGCGTGGGCCGCCCCCAGCAGGCCACGCAGACGCTGTATCTCGCGTTCCAGCGACTGGACCTGTGCCAAGTGGGCGCGTTGCAGGTCGTCAAAGCGCTGTTGGGCTTTGGCCCATTGGCGCATGAGCACGCCGTGTTCCGGATCGGGGTCGATGCGGGGTGAAAGCGCCATGACGCCCTCACTGCATCCAGCCGCTGGGACAGCGAGCGCCAGCGAGCGGGCGTGGCTGGCTTGACGGTGTGCTGGTCAATTCGCTCCAGGCCTGCCCCATTCGCTGCACCACCCGTCTGAACGGATCGCTCAGATGGACGTGTTGGGCCAGCGCGCCCAGATTGCGGTGGATTTTGTTGGCCATCCGTCCGCGTTGCTCAGGGTCTTGACTTTGAGCGTGCCCGGTCATCAGTGCCAGGGTCCCCGCCAAGAGCGCTTCGGCCGTGGGCAGCACATATTCTTCGTCGGCGTGGTGGGTGGGGTGCATGGGGGTTCTCCAAAAAACGGTACCCCATGTTATTGAGAATTATTCTCAATAACAACCATTGCCCCTGTGCACCAAAGGGGCAGATCTTCAGCCCGCCATGAGCTTGTGCACCAGGTCCGCCGTGCCGTGGGCTTGGTATTTGCGCAGCAGGCGGGCGCGGTAAATCTCCACCGTGCGCGGCGACAAGGCCAGGGCCTTGCCGATTTCTTTGCTGGTCAGTCCGTTCATCAGCAGGGTGGCCACCTCACGTTCGCGGGCGGTCAGTTCGGTACGCACCGGGCGGTGGGCGCTCAGGTCTTCAAAACTCCAGATGCCGGCGGCGTGGGGGTCTTGCGGGTCGAGCGCGCGGCCGGTGACGTGGCACCAAAACGTTTCGCCTTTGAGCCGCCCATCGACCCGTTTCATGATGCGGTCGTCGGCGTAGGTGCCGTTGCGCCCTAGGATGGGCGCTATGCGCGCGCCGGTGCGCTCGTACTCGTCGGCGCTGGGGTAGAGCAGCTGAAAGCTCTGGCCCACCAATTGATCTCGGCTGGCGCCAAACATCTCACACAGCGCTTGGTTGCAATCGACCATGATGCGCTGGCGCGAGAGAGCAAGCCCCACCGGCGCCAGGTCAAACGCCAGTCGGTAATCCACGCCAGCGTGTGAGGTCGGGGTGTCGATGGCGTTGGCCGGTATAGGGGTTGCCATTTACGAAAACCTACGTATGAAATTACGTAGTATCGTAGCGCCATCCTATCCCCTTTTTTTGGAGGTTTCTGCTGTGAACAAGATGTACCCGAGCGCGGCCGATGCGCTCCAAGGCATCGTCGCCGACGGGCAACTGCTCGCCGTGGGCGGCTTTGGCCTGTGCGGCATTCCCGAGGCCCTGATCGACGCCCTGCGCGACAGCGGCGTGAAGAACCTGACCGTGATCTCCAACAACGCGGGCGTGGACGGTTTTGGTCTGGGCAAGCTGCTGGAGACGCGCCAGATCAAAAAGATGATTTCGAGCTACGTCGGCGAGAACAAAGAGTTCGAGCGCCAGTACCTCGCGGGCGAGCTGGAGCTGGAATTCACGCCTCAGGGCACCTTGGCCGAAAAACTGCGCGCCGGTGGCGCTGGCATTCCCGCCTTCTTCACCAAAACCGGTGTGGGCACCATGGTGGCCGAGGGCAAAGAGCTGCGTGAATTTGATGGCGATACCTATGTCATGGAGCGCTCGCTGGTGCCCGAAGTGGCGCTGATCAAGGCCGACGTGGCCGACAAGAGCGGCAACCTGCGTTTCCGCTACACCGCGCGCAACTTCAACCCCGCAGCGGCTATGGCCGGCAAGATCTGTGTGGTCGAGGTCGAGAAGATTGTCGAAACCGGCGACCTGCACCCCGACGATGTGCACCTGCCCGGCATCTATGTGCACCGCATCGTGCACAACCCGAACCCCGAAAAGCGCATCGAGAAGCGCACCATCACCGACAAAGCAGGAGTCTGACCATGGCCTGGACACAAGACCAAATGGCGGCGCGCGCCGCCCACGAACTGGAAGACGGTTTTTATGTCAACCTGGGCATCGGCATTCCCACTCTGGTGGCCAACCATGTGCCGGCCGACAAAGAGGTGTGGCTGCAAAGCGAAAACGGCATGCTGGGCATTGGCCCCTTCCCGACCGAAGACGCGGTCGACGCCGATCTGATCAACGCCGGCAAGCAGACCGTGACCACGCTCAAAGGCTCGGCCATTTTCAGCAGCGACCAGAGCTTTGCCATGATCCGTGGCGGCAAGATCAACCTGTCCATCCTGGGCGCCATGCAGGTGACCGGCCAAGGCGATCTGGCCAACTGGATGATCCCTGGCAAGATGGTCAAAGGCATGGGCGGCGCCATGGATCTGGTGGCCGGTGTGAAGCGCGTGATCGTGCTGATGGAGCACGTGGCCAAGAAAAAAGACGGCACCACCGACCTCAAGATCCTGCCCGAGTGCACCCTGCCGCTCACGGGCAAGGCGGTGGTGGACCGCATCATCACCGATCTGGGTGTGATGGACGTCACGCCAGAAGGCCTGAAGCTGGTGGAGCTGGCGCCTGGGGTCACGCGTGAGGAGATCCAAAGCAAAACCGGTGTGCCGCTGATCTGAAGCAGCCGCTACACTGTCACCTGCTAAGGCACGCGCCCGCTGATTCCAGCGGGCGTTTTTTGTTGTGTGGAGTGATTTGTGGAAGCGTTTCTTTTGTCCACTGGCATTGTGGCCCTCGCCGAAATGGGCGACAAAACCCAATTGTTGTCGCTGGTGCTCGCGGCCCGTTTTAAGCGCCCCTGGCCCATCGTGTCGGGCATTTTGGCGGCCACGGTGTTCAACCATGCGATCGCCGGCGCGGTGGGCGCCTGGGTCATGGCCGCTGTGGGGCCGGACACCATGCGCTGGGTGCTGGGCGTATCGTTTATTGCCATGGCCGGGTGGATGCTGATTCCCGACAAGCTCGACGAAGACGAGGCCACCGCCAAGCCGGGCTGGGGCGTGTTCTTTGCCACCACGTGGGCCTTCTTTTTGGCTGAAATGGGCGACAAAACCCAGATCGCTACCGTGGCTCTGGGCGCGCGCAGTACGAACCACTGATCGCCGTGGTGGCGGGCACCACGCTGGGCATGATGCTGGCCAACGCCCCGGTGGTGTTTTTTGGCCAAGCCATTGTGCAGCGTGTGCCCATCAAGGCGGTGCACGCAGTGGCTGCTGGCATCTTTTTGGTGTTGGGTGTGTCGGTGTTGCTGGGGTGGGTATGAGTCTGCACCAACGCGTATTTGCCGCGTTTTTTCTCTACGCGTTTGCGCTGGGCGGCCTGTACCCGCGCATTGGCGAGATTCAGCAAGCCATGGGCGTGGGCGAGGGCGCTTTGGGCATGGCACTGATCGGCACCGCCGCTGGCACGCTGGTGTCGCTCACTTGGGGGCCGCCGGTGTTGGAGCGCTGGGGTTACCGAGGCGCCTTGCTGTGGTTGGTGCCGACGGTGGCCTTGGGCTATGCCCTGGCGTCCTGGGCCAGCGCGCCGTGGATGTTGTTTGTGCTGCTGTTTCCGGCTGGTGTGGCCGTGGGCGCCGTCGAGGTGATGGTCAATGTGGAGGCCGATCGGGTGGAACACCGCATCGGCCGGCGCATCATGAACCGCGCGCACGCGTTCTGGAGCCTGGGTTTTTTTGGCGCTGGTCTGCTGGGCGCCGGCGCCGCGCAGCTGGGCATTTCCCCACAGACCCAGTTGGCCGGGGTGCTGGCGCTGGTGCTGGTGGCCAACACCGCTTTGTTGTGGCGTTTTGAGCCATCGCCCGCGCGGCCGCAGACGGGCGAGCCGGTGGCTGCGCCTCGTTTTGCCCGCCCCACGGGAGCGATTCTGGTGCTGGTGGCTCTGAGCTTTTCGGCCATGACGCTGGAGGGCGCGGGCATCGACTGGTCGTCCATCTATATGCGCGATGTGTTTGGTGTGTCCCCGGGTGTGGCAGGGCTGGCGGTGGCGGTGGGCGCGCTGGCGCAGGGCATTGCCCGCTTCACCGCCGACCGGTTTGTCGAGCGCTATTCGCCCGTGCTGGTGGCCCGGCTGGCCCTCAGCGTGTTGGTCTTGGGTGTCACGTTGGTGGCGCTGGCGCTGCACCCAGCGCTGTCGCTGCTGGCCTTTGCGCTCATGGGCGCAGGCACCAGTGTGATTTTTCCACTCGCCATGTCGGCCGCCGCGCAGCGTCACGACCGGCCGGCCGCCATCAACGTGGCGGCGCTGTCGCAACTCGCTTTTGTGGCGTTTTTGCTGGCGCCGCCGCTCTTGGGCTGGGTGGCCGAGCACTGGGGCATTCGCTGGGCCTTTGGCGTGTGCCTGCCGCTGGTGGGTGTGAGCCTGTGGGCCACGCGCAGCTTGAAGCGGCCATAAAAAAAGCCAACCCTGGGGTTGGCTTTTGGAAGTGTTGTGGAGCGGGTGAAGGGAATCGAACCCTCGTATGAAGCTTGGGAAGCTGCCGTTCTACCATTGAACTACACCCGCA
>JBEIEH010000155.1:0-6712 GCA_040383055.1 Burkholderiaceae bacterium | reverse complement strand
TTTCGCGCACGATCATCATGTCGATCTCGCCGGGCATGCGCGGGCTGCCATCGCGGCGCACCACCGGCGCGATCACGCCCGGCATCAGGCGCGCGGGGCGCACGTTCACATACTGGTCAAACTCGCGCCGAAACAGCAGCAGCGAACCCCAAAGCGATATGTGGTCTGGCACCCGGTCGGGCCAACCCACCGCGCCAAAATAAATCGCATCGTGACCGCCGATCTGCTCCTTCCAGTTGTCGGGCAGCATCTGGCCGGTGCGGTCGTAATAGTCGCAACTGGCGAAATCAAAGTGGTCGAACTTCAGACAGATACCAAAACGATCGGCTGCGGCCTGCAGCACACGAAGGCCTTCGGGCATGACTTCTTTGCCAATGCCGTCACCGGGAATCACTGCGATGCGATGGGTTTTGCTCATGATGAAGACGAAGAAGCGGGCGCACGCACCACCAGGCCAACGCCCAGTGCGGTGATGGCGGTGCCCAACAGGGTCAAAGGTGTGATCGGTTCAGCGAACAGCAGCCAAGCGATGGCGGCTGTGCAAGGCGGCACCAGGTACATCAGGCTGGTGACACTGGCGGCCGCGCCGCGTTGGATCAGCATGTACAACAGCGAGCTGCCGCCCAAGGTCAGCCCCAGCACCGACCAGGCCATGGCGCCAGCGAGCTGGGCGTTCCACTGCATGGGCTCGGTCTCCAATAGGGCCAGCGGCAAGGTCACCAGCAAAGCGGCGATGAGCTGGGTGGCGTTGGCGGTGCGCACATCACAGCGCTGCACGTAGCGCTTTTGGTAGAGCGTTCCGACGGTGATGCACAACAGCGCGGTGAGCGCGGCCATGAGGTTGAAGACGGTTGCGGTGTCGCCCGGTGTGCCACCTTCAAACTTGCGCCACACCACCATGACCAAGCCCGCGAAGCCCAGAGTCAGCCCTAGCCATTGGCGTGCCGTCACTCGGCTATCAGCGCCGCCCATGCGGCTAAGCCATATGGCGGTCAACACCGGCTGCAAGCCCACCACCAAGGACGACAAACCCGAGCCCATGCCAGCCTTGACCGCCACCCACACCCCGCCCAGATAACCCGCATGCATCAGCATGCCGGTGACCGCCAAATGCCCCCACTGCGCCCTGCCCTGCGGCCAGCGCACACCGGCCCACACAATCCAAGGCAGAAAACACAGAATCGACAAGGCGTAACGCAGCGCCAGAAAGGACAGCGGCGGCGCATAGGGCATGCCGTATCGGGCCACGATGAAGCCAGTGCTCCAAATCAGCACAAACACAGCGGGTATGGCCTTGATCCAAGCCGTGGCGGGCGTCTGCGACATGGCGGCTCAGCGGGACTTGGCCCGAATCTCCGGAATGGCTTTTTGCAGGTAATACAACATCGACCACACGGTCAGCACCGCCGACGCCCAGATCAGCCAAGTGCCCCACTCGGCGGTGTCGATCCAACCCAACAGCTTGCCGTTGTAGAGCAGAAACGGAATCGCCACCATCTGGGTCGCGGTTTTCACTTTGCCCAGCATGTGCACCGCTGTCTTGCCGGTGGCGCCGATGATGGCCATCCATTCGCGCAGCGAGGAAATGGCAATTTCCCGCCCAATGATGATGAGCGCCACAAACACATTGGCGCGGTCCAAATGCACCAAGGTCAGCACACAAGCGCAGACCAAAAACTTGTCGGCCACCGGGTCCAAAAAGGCGCCAAAAGCCGAGGTCTGGTTGAGCCGGCGCGCCAGATACCCGTCGGCCCAGTCGGTCACGGCAAACACCACAAACAGCACCGTGGCCAGCAGGTTTTGCTGGGCCGTGCTCCAGCCCTCCAGATAAAACACCCCGATAATCAGGGGAATGGCCGCGATGCGGGCCCAGGTCAACAGGGTGGGGAGGTTGAAGAACATGGTTAGCAATTATCGGCTCAGCCCTGCAAGGCTTTGGCCAGGCGGCGCACACCCTCTTCGATACGTTCGGGGCCCACGGTGGCAAACGACAAGCGCAGCGTGGCCGCGTCGGCTTGGCGCGCAAAAAACGGCGCGCCTGGCACAAAGGCCACCCCTTGGTCGATGGCGCGGCGCGCCAGCTCAGCGCCATCGGCTGTGGCGCCGCTTGCGCCGGTCAGCCGCGCCCACACAAACAAACCGCCTTGCGGCGGTACAAAGTCGATGGCCTCGCCCAGCTCGCGCCGCAAGGCCGCGCCCATGCAGGCGGCGCGCTCAGCGTAGACCGCGCGCACTTTAGCCAGCGTGGCCGGCATGCGACCGGCTTTGAGGTATTGCGCGGCGGTGGCCTGGGCAAAGGTGCTGGTGTGCGCGTCGCTGAACTGTTTGCACATGGTGGCCTTGGCCAGCAGCGCCGCCGGCGCCACCATCCAGCCCACCCGCAGGCCCGGCGACAGCACCTTGCTCAAACTGCCGCAGTGCACCAGCCGCTCGCGGCTGCCGGGCACGGCATCGCTCAAGGCCAGCAAGCTGGGCGGCGGCGCCTCACCAAAATACAAGTCGCCGTAAGGGTCGTCTTCGACGATCAAAGTGTTGTGTCGCACCGCCATCTCCAGCACGGAACGGCGGCGCTCGGCGCTCAGCAGCGCACCGCTGGGGTTGCCAAAGGTCGGGATCAGGTACACAAACTTGGGCTTGTGCTCGGCGATCAGGGCTTCCAGCGCGTCGGTGCGCACGCCGTCACCATCCACTGGCGCGGTGATCAGCTCAGCGCCATAGAGCTTGAAGCACTGGATGGTGGCCAGAAAGGTCGGACCTTCTACGATCACCTTGTCGCCGGGCGAAATCAGGGTTTTGCCAATCAGGTCCAGCGCCTGCTGGCTGCCGGTGGTGACGATCAGGTCGTCGGGGCTCAGCGCACTGGCACCCTTGGTCGCCATGAAGGCGGCGATCTGCTCGCGCAGCGGGCCATAACCCTCGGTGGCACCGTATTGCAGCGCGCCGCCGGCTTCTTCGGTCAGCGCGATGTTGACCGCTTCGCGGATGCCGTCCACATCAAACAAGGTGCTGTCGGGAAAACCACCGGCAAAGCTGATGATGCCGGGCTTGCCCAGCAGCTTGAACAGCTCGCGGATGGCCGAGGTTTCCACGTTGTTGAGGCGGTCGGCAAAGGGAATCTCAAAAGGCATGGTGTCTCTCTCTGAACGCAGCGTGTTGGGTATCAGCGCACATTGTCGCCAATTCCCGCCCTGGCCCGCCGCCATGGTGTCCGGCGCTAGACTCCTTCCCATGAAGCCCGCTCAGATCGAGACCTTTTTTGCCACCCTGCAGGCGGCCAACCCGCACCCGGTGACCGAGCTGGAATACACCAGCGTGTTCGAGCTGCTGAGCGCCGTGCTGCTCTCGGCCCAGGCCACCGACGTCGGCGTCAACAAGGCCACACGCCGGCTGTTCCCGGTGGCCAACACGCCGCAAGCCATCCTTGACCTCGGGCTCGACGGGCTGGAGTCGTACATCAAGACCATTGGCCTGTACCGCAGCAAAGCCAAACACCTGATGGAGACCTGCCGCATCCTGGTCGAGCGCCACGGGGGGGAGGTGCCGCGCAGCCGCGAAGCGCTCGAAGCCCTGCCGGGCGTGGGCCGCAAAACGGCCAATGTGGTGCTCAACGTCGCCTTTGGCGAGCCCACCATGGCGGTGGACACCCACATCTTTCGGGTCGGCAACCGCACCGGTTTGGCGCCCGGCAAAACGCCTCTGGCGGTGGAGCAACAACTGCTCAAGCGCATTCCGCCCAAGTACCTGGTCGACGCTCACCACTGGCTGATCTTGCACGGGCGTTATGTGTGCCAGGCGCGCAAGCCGCTGTGCCTGCAGTGTGCGGTGTCGTCGGTCTGTGGCTTCAAGGACAAGACGCGCTGAGCACGTCCAGCCGCACTTTCAGCGTGGCAGCACCACCCAGCCGCCTTCCACACGGTGCAGCGCCAGGCGCTGATCAAACACATCCAGCAATGCTTGGCGTGCCTCGGGGGTGTCGCTCGGGCCCGCGTAACGCAGTTGGCCATCGCGCAGCACCAGCACCTCGTCGGCCATCAGGGCCAGAGTGATCTCGTGCAGCACGCTCACCACCGTCTGTCCCGCGCGCACCCGCTCGCGCACCAGCGCCAGCCAGTCGGCCTGGTGCGGCGGGTCCAGGTGGGCTAGGGGCTCGTCCATCAGCATCACCGGCGCTTGCACCGCCAGCGCACGCGCCAACAACACGCGCTGGCGCTCACCGCCCGACAAAGCGCCCAAAGGCCGTTCGCGCCACGCCCAAGCGCCGGTGTCGCGCAGCGCGCGCTCCACCGCAGCGTGGTCGGCGTCGCTCGGCACACCCCACCAGCTTTGGTGCGGCAGCCGCCCCAACATCACCACATCGCGCACACACAAATCGTCGGCGCCGCGATCGGCCACACCGCCCTGCGCCAGCCAGGCCAGGGCGCGCGCGCGCTCGCGCTCGCCCCAATCGGCCAAGGGGCGACCCAGCACATCCACCTCGCCACGGACCGCTGTTGAAGGCAACAAGCCGGCCACACTGCGCAACAGGGTGGATTTGCCCGCGCCATTGGGCCCCACCACCGCCGTCCACGCGCCGGCACGGATGTCCACCGACACCTCGCGCAGCGCCAGCTGTGCCGCCGCGCCGCGACCCAGCGACACCGTCAGCCCACGGGTGCGCACAGCACAAGTGGCGCCACTCATGAGCGCCCCCGGTGCATCAGCCACAACAAATAGCCGCCACCCAGCACCGCGGTGAGCACCCCCACCGGCAGCTCGTTGGGCGCCCACAGCGACCGCGCCAGCACATCGGCGCACAGCAACAACAAGCCGCCCGCCAGACTGGCCAAGGGCAACAGCGTGGCATGGGTGGTGCGAAGCACCGCCCGCACCAGGTGCGGCGCCACCAAGCCGACAAACGCCACCAGCCCGGTGTGGGCCACCGCCGTGCCGGTGGCCAGCGCCATCACCGCCACCAAGGCCACACGCACCGGCCCCAGCCGCAGGCCCAAGCTGGCGGCGGTGGCTTCGCCCAGACTCAAACCGTCCAACGCGCGGGCCAAAGCCCAGGCCACAGCCACACACACGGCGCCAGTGCCGGCCATGATGCCGACCGACGACCAGCCCACCCATGCGGTGGAACCCAGCATAAAACCCTGCATGGCCTGCAAGGTCTGCGGCGCCAGCAAACCGATCAAAGAGGTCAGCGCGCCCAGCACCATGCCCACCACCACCCCCGCCAGCAACAACCGCGAGGTGTGCTGCACGCCACGCGCCAACACCAAGGTGAGCAACACCGCCAGCACCGCGCCCACAAAGGCCACCCCGGTGAGCCCGAGCTGCAGCCACCACCCCAGAGCCAGAGGCGTCAGCCCCAGACCAGCCAAGGCCAGCGCCACCCCCAGCGAGGCGCCAGACGCACTGCCCAGCAAAAACGGATCGGCCAGCGGGTTGCGAAACAGGCCTTGAGCCACCGCGCCCGCCAGCCCAAGCAAGGCTCCCGCCGCCCACGCGCCTGCGGTGCGCGGCGCGCGGATGTCCCACACAATCTGCCACGCCACCGGGTCACTGGCCCAAGCCGACACCGGCTCCAACCCGGTGCTGCCCACCGCCAGCCCCAGCACACCCACAAGCGCCGACAGCGCCAGCGCGCCCACGGTCAGCCACAGGCCGCGCGGGCTGGCGCCATCGGAATCGAAGGTGGATGGACGGGTCGACATGGGTGTCAATCGTGTCACAGCCACCTCAGCGCGGCGGCGGCAGTTGCGCCACACACCGCGCCAGCGCCTGCGCGCCCTCGGCCAAGCGCGGCCCAGGGCGCACCAAGGTGTCCCAGGTGGCCTCGTCAAAAGCGCACACCCGCTGCTTCGCGACCGCCGGTATCGCCGCCCAACCCGGGCGCGCCGCCAGACCCGGCCGATGCACCTGGCCCAGCACCACCACATCGGGTTGCGAGCGCACCACCCATTCGGGCGACAGCAAGGGAAAAGCGCCGCGCTCGCGCGGCACCACATTGCGCAGGCCCAAGCGCTGCAGGGTTTCACCCACAAACGAGACCTCGCCCGCCGCATAAGGCGCAGGGCTCACCTCCACATAGACGCGCTGCTGCCGCCGGTCCGCTGGCAGCGATTCGGCCGCCTGGGTCAGGGTTTGGTCCATGGCGCTCCACACGCGCTGCACATCGGCCGGCGGCACCGCCAACAGCGTGCCCACCACCTGCAGCGCGCGCCGCACATCGGCGTGTTGTTGGGGCTCCAGATACACCACCGGCACACCCAGCGACTCCAAGCGCTGACCACCGCGCGCCGAGCGCGCCATCAACACCACATCGGGCCGCAGCGCCAGCACCGCCTCCACACTCGGGTCCAGGCCACCGCCCACCTGCGGCAAGCGCCGCACCGACGCCGGCCAGCTGGAATACCGGTCCACCCCCACCAGCCGGTCGCAGCGCTGCAGCGCACACACCGTTTCGGTCAAAGAAGGCAACACACTCACCACCCGCTGCGCGGGCTGGGCCAGGGCCACCCGCCGACCGGTGTCGTCTTGCACCACCACCGGCTGGGCCAGCCCTGCGCCCGCGACCAGGCTCAGCGCCAGCGCGCCAATCCAGCGGCGACCTCTGGGCTCAGCCATGCTGCTCCATCCAGCGCCGCACAATGCGGTGCAACTGCGCCACCCCATCCGTGAGCGCCGCCGGCCCGGGCTGCAAGATGTCGGCCGACTTGATCTCAAACAG
>JBEIEH010000154.1:0-6717 GCA_040383055.1 Burkholderiaceae bacterium | reverse complement strand
CTGCACCGACAGCGTGGGGGTGTGCCTGATCATGGGCGACATCGAGGCCATCAAACCCAGCAACACCGGCTGGCTGATTGCGGACGTGGTGCGCGACACCTTTGCCTTTGGCTGGGCGCGCACCGCTGTTGACCCGGATTTGCTGGCCCTGCTGGCCGACCCACAGTGGCAGCCGGTGCTGGTGTTTCCGGGCGAATACGCCGCGCCCGAACGGGTGCTGAGCGCACCACCGCCGCCCGCCATGGGCCCGACGGGTGCCAAGCGCCCGCTCTTGGTGCTGCTCGACGGCACCTGGAGCGAGGCGCGCAAGATGTTTCGCAAAAGCCCGTATCTGAACGCGTTGCCGGTGCTCAGCCTGCGGCCCGAGGTGGTGTCACGCTACCGCCTGCGCCGCTCACACACCGGGTTGCACCTGTGCACCGCCGAGGTGGCGGCGCTGTGTCTGGAACTGGCGGGCCACCCGCAGCAGGCCGCGCAGCTCAACGATTGGCTAGACGTGTTCAGCGCCCACTACCTGGGCGCACGGCGCAATTTGCCGGTGAACACGGCGAGTGCGGCGCACCGGGCGCTGGCGCCCGCATCGGGCGCGGCAACAGATCCGGGCTGATCACACCCCCAGGTGCTGCTCCAGCACTTCGGGGCGGCCCAGCAGCTCTGCCGAGCTGCCTTCAAACACCACCTCGCCCTTGACCAAGATCACATTGCGGTCGGTGATCTGGGTGACGTGTTTCCAGTTTTTGTCGACGATGACGCTGCTGATGCCGCTGTCTTTGATGAGGCTGCAGATGCGCCAGATTTCCTTGGCGATGAGCGGGGCCAGGCCTTCGGTGGCTTCGTCGAGGATCAGCACATCGGGGTTGGTCATGAGCGCGCGGCCGATGGTGAGCATTTGCTGCTCGCCGCCCGAGAGCTGCTGGCCGCCGTGGTTGAGGCGTTCGGCCAGGCGCGGAAAGGTCTCTAGCACGCGGTCATAGGTCCAGTCGCGCTGGCCACGGGTGCCGGCGCGTGCGGCCATGTGCAGGTTTTCTTTGACGCTGAGGTTGCCAAAAATGCCGCGCCCTTCGGGCACATAGGCCACGCCCTGTTGCGCGATGCGGAAGGCGTCGGCGCCGGTCATGTTGGTGCCCTTGATGTGCACCGTGCCGCCGCTGGGCTTGACCAGGCCCATGAGCGATTTGAGCAGCGTGGACTTGCCCATGCCGTTGCGCCCCATGAGGCCGATGGTCTGGCCCTGGCCGACGGTGAAGTCGATGCCACGCAGGATGTGGCTGGCGCCGTAGTGGGTGTGGAGTTGTGTGGCTTGAATGATGGGGGTGGACATGCTCAGTGCTCCTCACCCAAATACGCTGCCTGGACTGCGGCATCGTTGCGCACGTCTTGCGGGCTGCCGCTGGCAATGACCTGGCCGTTGACCATCACGGTCAGTTCGTCGGCCAAGGCAAACACCGCATCCATATCGTGTTCCACCAGCATCATGGCGTGGTCTTTCTTGAGTTTCTGCAGCAGCTCGACCATGCGTTCGGCCTCGGCTTGGCCCATGCCGGCCAGTGGCTCGTCGAGCAGCAGCACGGTGGGCTCGGTGGCGAGCGTCATGGCGATTTCCAGCTGGCGTTGTTCGCCGTGACTGATGGTCGCGGCCACGGTGTGGGTGCGGTGGGCCAAGCCCGCCAACTCAATGGCGCGTTCGCAGCGCTCGTTCACCGCAGCCAGGCCGCTGGCCCGGGTGAACCAGTGCAGCGGGTTGAAGGGCGAATGCCGCTCGCGCGACTGCGCGGCCAGGCGCACGTTCTGCCACACGGTGAAGGGCAGGAAGATGTTGGTTTTCTGGTAGCTGCGGCCCAGGCCCAGGCGCGAGATCGACTCCGGGCTGTGACCGGCGGTGGGCTCGCCGTTCAAGGTGATGGTGCCCGAGGTGGGCGCCAAGTCGCCCGAGAGCAGGTTGGTTAGGGTCGACTTGCCGGCGCCGTTGGGGCCGATCACGGCGTGGATGCGGTCGCGGTACAGGTTGACCGACACCTCGTTGACGGCGGCCAGGCCACCAAAGCGTTTGGTCAGGTGGTGGGCGGCGAGCAGCAGCTCTTGGTTCGGGTGCGTCTGGTTCATGGCTGTTCTCCCTCGGCCTTGGCGGCTTTGCGCCGCTCCAGCAGGCCCAGCAAACCACGCGGCGCCAAGATCACCACCGCCACAATGAAGATGCCCATCCACAGCTGCCAGTGTTTGCCAATGTGGAAGTCGCCCACATAGGGCAGATCTTTGAAGAAGTGCATCACGTATTCAAAGGCGAAGGCCCCGACGATGGCGCCGGCGAAGTTGCCCATGCCGCCCAGGATGATCATCATGATGGCGTGTGCGCTCATGTGAAAGCCCATCAGCTCGGGGTTCACAAAGCCGGTTTGTGCCGCCCACAGGTACCCGGCCACACCGGCCAGCGTGCCGGCCAGGGTGAAGGCGGCGAGCTTGTAGCCAAAGGTGTGGTAACCCACCGCGCGCATGCGGTGCTCGTTGACGCGGATGCCGGCCAGCGCCCGCCCAAAGGGCGAAAACAGCAGCCGGCGCAGGCCGAAGTAAATCAGCACCAGCAGCGCGAGCGTTAGGTAATAAAAGTGGGTTTTGTTCTCCAGGTCGAGACCAATGGCCGAGGCGTCGGGGCGGAAGTTCACATACAGCCCGTCGGAGCCGCCCAGC
The DNA here is from genome assembly GCA_040383055.1 of Burkholderiaceae bacterium. Taxonomy (GTDB): domain Bacteria; phylum Pseudomonadota; class Gammaproteobacteria; order Burkholderiales; family Burkholderiaceae_C; genus Hydrogenophaga. Next base: position 4,032 of record JBEIEH010000154.1, on the reverse strand, counting down.
GAGCGGTTGTCGAAGAAGATGAAGAACACCATCTGCGCAAACGCCATCGTCACCATGATGAAGTAGATGCCGTGGGTGCGCACCACAAAAAAGCCGATGATGAGCGCTGCCAGGCCCGAGCCCAGCGCGGCCAGCGGCAGGCTGACCCACAGGCTGGCCGGCGTGTCGGCCGGGGTCAGAAAAGCCAGCGCATAGCCGGCCAGACCAAAGTAGGCCGCGTGCCCCAGCGACACCAAACCGGTGACGCCTTGCAGCAGATCGAGGCTCATGGCAAAGATAGCCAGAATCATCATCTGCGACAGCATTTGCAGATAAAAACCGGCGTTGTCAGACGGCACCAGCGGAAAGGCGGCGAGGCCGACCGCACCCGCAGCCAGCAGCCACTTGACGCTGCTGGGCAGGATTTCGAGTTGGGCTTTTGCGGTGCTCATTGCTTGAACAGTCCTTCGGGTTTGTAGAGCAGCACCAGCGCCATCAGCACATAGACCGCCATGCCAGCGAGCTGGGGCACCAGCACCTTGCCAAACGTGTCGACCAGGCCCACCAGCAAGGCGGCCACCAAGGCGCCGCGCACCGAGCCAATGCCACCGATCACCACCACCACAAAACACATGATCAGCACCGAGCTGCCCATGCCGGGGTAGACGCTGGAGACCGGCGCGGCGATCATGCCGGCCACCGTGGCCAGGCCCACACCGAGCGCAAACACCACGCCGTGGATCAACCGGATGTTGACGCCCAGCGCCTCGGTCATGTCGCGGTTGAAGGCGCCGGCGCGGATCTTCATGCCCAAGCGGGTCTTGGAAATCAGCAGGTACAGGCCAAGCGCCAGCAGCAGACACACGCCCGACATGGCCAGCCTGTAGACGGGATAGGAGAGGTTGTCCGTCAGCGGGATGGACCAATTGAACATGTCGGGCACATTGACCGACTGCACGTCGTCACCCCAGAAGATGGAGCGCAGCTCTTCAAAGATGTAGATCAGGCCAAAGGTGAGCAGCACCTGGTCGAGGTGGTCGCGGTGGTAGAAGTGGCGAAACAGCGCCCATTCGAGCAACCAGCCAAAGGCCACCGCCAGCGCGGCGCCCACCACAATGGCCAAGGCCAAGCTGCCGAACTGGCTGGAGAGCGACCACGCCAAGTAGGCGCCCAGCATGTAGAAGCTGCCGTGGGCCAAGTTGACCACGCCCATGATGCCGAAGATCAGCGTGAGGCCCGCTGCCAGCATGAACAGCAGCAGACCGTACTGCACGCTGTTGAGCAGCTGAATCAAAAAATTCGCAACATCCATGACAAAGGGTTCCGTTCAGACAAAAGCCATCCCCACACGGCGCGTGGCCGTGTCGTGTGGGGAGGATTTGAGGGGGATGGGGCTTAGCCCATGCGGCAGCCGGTGCCGGGGTCGGCCACGGCCTTGGCGGCCACGCCAATGACCTTGTTTTCGCCCTTTTCAACCCGGCGCAGGTACATGTCCTGAATCGGGTTGTTGGACTTGCTCATGGTCCACTTGCCGCGCGGGCTGTCGATGGTCGCCCCTTGCATGGCGGCGTAGAGCGCCCGCTTGTTCGACAGATCACCTTTGACCGCATTGGCGCCTTGCATCAGCAGCAGGGCGGTGTCGTAACCCTGCACCGCATACACATCGGGCTGCAGCTTGAAGGTCTTGGCGTAGTCCAAGCGGAATTTTTTGTTGCGCGGCGTGTCCAGCGAGTCGCTGTAGTGCAAGGTGGTGATGACGCCCTCGGCGGCGTCTCCGGCGGCTTGCAACACACCTTCGGTCAAGAAACCCGAGCCATAGAGCTGGATGTTTTTGTTCAGGCCGGCGGCGGCAAAGTCGCGCATGAACTTCGGCGCGCCACCGCCGGCAAAGAAGCAGGCCACTGCGTCGGGTTTGGCGGCCGCAATTTCGGCCAGCAGCGCTTGGAATTCCACGTTGGGGAAGGGCAGCGAGAGCTTTTTCAAGATGGTGCCGCCTGCGGCGGTGTAGCTCTGCTCAAAGCCTTCAAAGGCCTCGTCGCCTGCGGCGTAGCTCCAGGTGATCCAGACCGCCTTTTTGTGGCCGCGGTCCACCATGGCTTTGCCCAGCGCCAGCGTGGGCTGCGAGTTCGAGAACGATGTGCGGAACACATTGGGCGCGCACTGCTGGCGGGTGGCGATGTGTACGCCAGCGTTCGGAATCAGGTTGAGCACACCGGTGTCGCGCGCCACTTTGTGGATGCCCAGCTGCACACCCGAATGCACCGTGCCGATCAGCACGTCGACTTTGTCGCGCTGCACCAGGCGGGTCGCGTTTTCCACGCCCTTGGGCGGGTTGGACTCGTCGTCCACCTTGAAGAACTCCACCTCGCGCCCGCCGAGCTTGCCACCTTGCTCGCCCAGTGCCATGCGAAAGCCGTTTTCAATCGCCACACCCAGCGGCGCAAAGGCCCCGGTGTAGGGCAGCATAAAGCCCACGCGCACCTTGTCGGACTGGGCTCGGACGATCTCGGGCAGCAGCATCCCCGTGGATGCAGCGCCGACGATGGCGGCACCGCGCTTGAGCAGAACGCGACGGGAAGTGGTCATGGTGTTGTCTCCTGTGGTGATATGTTCCTTGGCCGGATGGCCTTCGCCACTGTAGAAGCGAGGCCCCCGCGCCCGTCTCATGAATAACCCTTGCTTTAGGTCTAAACCATCAGCGATTAGGCATTGAAGTGCATGAGTTGTGGGTGATGTGCACTATATTGCATCATTGGCAGCGAGCGATGAGGGGTAACCCTTGCGGTGGATGCTGTGTGTGAAAAAAATGGCCTGCCCGGAGGGACTCGAACCCCCGACCTGCTGCTTAGAAGGCAGCTGCTCTATCCAGTTGAGCTACGGGCAGTGCGCGGCGCCGCCGAATCGGACGCCGGAATGAAAAAGGCCCTTGTGAGGGCCTCTTTCGGGGTGTGAATGGTCGGAGCGGCGGGATTCGAACTCGCGACCCTCTGCTCCCAAAGCAGATGCGCTACCAGGCTGCGCTACGCTCCGACTAAGCCTGCGATTCTACCCCGCTTTGTGGTGGGTTTTGCCCCGGCGGCACCAGACTTAGCGTTTTTTGTACTGGTCTGCCCCAAAAAGGGCGGTTCTGGCTTTGTCGTCCGTCAGTGGTTTGCGCGCATCGGCCAGCACGGCCACGCCGCGTTGCACCGCCGGTCGGGCCGCGATGCGGTCAAACCAGGTCTTGAGCGCGGGGTAGTCGGCCCAGTCGATGCCCTGGTTTTGCCAGCTGCGCAGCCAGGGAAAGATGGCGATGTCGGCCACGCTGTACGTTTTGCCGCCGATGAAAGGGCTGCTTTGCAGGCGCTTGTCCATCACGCCATAGAGGCGTTTGGCTTCGTTGGTGTAGCGGTTGACGGCGTAGTCGATGGTCTCGGGTGCGTAGATGCGGAAGTGGTGTGCTTGGCCCAGCATGGGCCCCACACCCCCCATCTGGAACATGAGCCACTGCAGCACTTCAAATTTGGCGCGGTCGGTTTTGGGCAGCAGCTTGCCGGTTTTGCTGGCCAGATACAGCAGGATGGCGCCCGACTCAAACAAGCTGATCGGTTTGCCATCGGGGCCGTGCGGGTCGACCAGCGCCGGGATTTTGTTGTTGGGGCTGATCTTGAGAAAGTCGGGCGCGAACTGATCGCCGGTGCCGATGTTGATGGGGTGGACCCGCCAGTCGCGGCCCAAGCGCAGGCCGCATTCCTCCAGCATGATGTGGACCTTGTGGCCGTTGGGGGTGGGCCAAGAATAAACGTCGATCATGGTGCGTCCTCGTCCGTTCAGCAGCCACGCGTGACCGGCATGTCCACCTCGCGCTGCACCGCCATGTGTTTGGCCAGTTCGAGCTTGGCGATGCTTTGGCGGTGCACCTCATCTGGGCCGTCGGCCAGTCGCAGGGTGCGTTGGTTGGCGTAGCTGTAGGCCAGTGGTGTGTCGCCGCTCATGCCGGCTGCGCCAAAAGCTTGCATGGCCATGTCGATGATGTCGCAGGCCATGTTGGGCGCCACCACCTTGATCATGGCG
>JBEIEH010000153.1:0-6765 GCA_040383055.1 Burkholderiaceae bacterium | reverse complement strand
TTGGGGCAGACCAGCAGATTGGCTGTGCCGGTGAGGGTGCTGTCTTCCATGTAGACATTTCGGATGTCGGGGTCCAGCGCGGCGTCGCCGTGCAGCTCGCCATCGCACTCAATGTAGGGGTGTTGCGCCACAAACAGGTCCCGTGCCAAGCGCATTTTTCGCGCCGATGCGCGCTTGGACGAACCGTAGCTGGAATGTGACAGGAAGGCCACCTTCGGCACGATGCCAAAGCGCTGCACCTCTTGTGCGGCCATGAAGGCGATTTCGGCCAGTTGCTCAGCGCTTGGGTCTTCGTTCACATAGGTGTCGGTGATGAACAGCGGGCCGCGGTCGGTCATCAGCGCGTTCACTGCGGCGTAATTGCCGACGCCGGCGCGTTTGCCGAGGATGCTGTCGATGCGCTCCAAGTGCGTCATGTAGCTGCCAGCCAGGCCGCAGATCAACGCATCGGCGTCGCCCAGCGAGACCATGAGCGAACCAATGATGGTGTTGGAGCGGCGCACCGCCGCCTTGGCCACCGCGGGCGAGGCGCCGTTGCGCTTCATGAGTTGGTGGTAGTGCTCCCAGTATTGGCGGTAGCGCGGGTCGTCTTCGGGGTTGACGTTTTGCACATCCACACCGAGGCGCATGCGCAGGCCGGCTTTTTCGATGCGCGCGGCGATCACCGCGGGACGGCCGATCAGGATGGGTGCTGCAATTTGCTCGTCGATCGCCATTTGCGCGGCGCGCAGCGCGCGCTCGTCTTCGCCGTCGGCGTAGGCCACGCGTTTTTTGTCGGCGGGCAGGGCCTTGGCGGCGTTGAAAATGGGGCGCATCAGGATGCCGGTCTGCGTCACAAAGCTCTGCAGCTGTTCGCGGTAGGCGTCCATGTCGGTTATGGGTCGGGTGGCCACGCCGGAGTCGGCCGCCGCCTGCGCCACCGCTGGCGCGATCTTCATGATCAGGCGAGAGTCAAACGGTTTGGGAATCAGGTAGTCGGCACCAAACACGAGTTCCTGGCCCGCGTAAGCGCTGGCCACCTCTTCGCTGATGTCGGCTTTGGCCAGATCGGCGATCTGGCGCACACAGGCGAGCTTCATCGCCTCGGTGATTTTGGTCGCGCCGCAATCGAGCGCGCCGCGGAAGATGTAGGGGAAACACAGGACGTTGTTGACCTGGTTGGGGTAGTCCGAGCGGCCGGTGGCGATGATGCAGTCGGGGCGCACCGCTTTGGCGAGTTCGGGACGAATTTCCGGCTCGGGGTTGGCCAGCGCCAAGATGATGGGCTGTGTGCCCATGGTCTTGACCATCTCGGCCGTCATCACGCCGGGTGCTGAGCAACCCAGGAACACATCGGCCCCGTTGACCGCATCGGCCAGGGTGCGCGCGCTCGTGGTGGCGCAGTAGCGCTGCTTGGACACATCGAGCTTGCCGGCCTTGGCGTCGTCGCGCTCACTGTGGATCACGCCCTTGGAATCACACACCAGGATGTTGGCCGGGTTCACGCCCAGACCCACCATCACGTCCAGGCAGGCAATCGCCGCCGCACCGGCGCCCGAGACGGCGACCTTGACCGCGCCGATGTCCTTGCCCACCAGCTCCAGCCCGTTGAGCAGCGCGGCGCTGGAGATGATGGCGGTGCCGTGCTGGTCGTCGTGGAACACCGGGATGTTCATGCGTTCGCGCAGCTTTTGCTCAATGTAGAAGCATTCGGGCGCCTTGATGTCTTCGAGGTTGATGCCGCCCAGCGTCGGCTCCATGCTGGCGATAATCTCCACCAGCTTGTCCGGATCGCGCTCAGCCAGCTCAATGTCGAACACGTCGATACCGGCGAATTTCTTGAACAGGCAGCCTTTGCCCTCCATCACCGGTTTGCCGGCCAAGGGGCCGATGTCGCCCAAGCCCAGCACGGCCGTGCCGTTGGTGATCACCGCCACCAGGTTGCCCCGGCTGGTGTAGTCGGCGGCCTTGTTGGGGTCGGCTTGGATTTCCAGGCAGGGGTAGGCCACCCCCGGCGAATAGGCCAGCGACAAATCGCGCTGGTTGGACAGCGGCTTGGTCGGGTTGACGGTGATCTTGCCCTGGCGGGGAAAGCGGTGGTAGTCGAGGGCGGCGTCGCGCAGGGCTTGTTCGGCGGGGGTCATGAGATGTCTCCAGAGGCGGATGTAACGCGTTGGTAACCGGGGGCGCTATTGTGCCTTCCCCTCGTGCGCCGATCAGGCCTTGAGCAGGTCCAGCAGGGTGCGGGCCACCACCCGGGTGGCGCGTTGCAGATCGGCCAGGTCGATGCGCTCGTCGGCGCGCTTGGCGTGGCTCTCCAGCACGGTGCGCGGGCCGGCGCCGTAAATCACACCCGGAATGCCGCGCTCCACGTACAAGCGAACGTCGGTGTAGAGCGGCGTGCCGATGGCGGGGATGGGTTCACCAAACACCTCGCCGCCGTGCTGCTGCAAGGCGTCGACCAGGGGCTTGTTACCCGCCAGCGGCACCATGGCGCGCGCCAGCAGCATGCGCTTGACGTCCACCCGGATGTGCTTGCCACCGCGCGGCGGCTGGAAGCTGGCGGCCGCCTGTTCGATGGTGCGGCGCAGGCTGGCTTCGACCTCTGTCGGGTCTTCTTCCGGGATCATGCGGCGGTCGACCTTGAGCACCACTTTGCCGGGAATCACGTTGGTGTTTGTGCCGCCTTGGATCAGGCCCACGTTCAGGTAGGGGTGGGTGATGCCTTCGACCTTGGAGGTGATCTGGAGGTAGTCGGCGTTGAGCGCGTACAGCGCATTCAGGATGTGGGTGGCGCCTTGCAGCGCGTCGACACCGCTGTCGGGAATGGCGGCGTGCGACATTTCGCCATGCTCCGTCACTTCGAGCTGCAGACAGCCGTTGTGCGCCACCACCACCTGGTAACTGAAGCCGGCGGCGATCATCAGGTCGGGTTGGGTCAAACCCTTGTCGAGCAACCAGCCTGGGCCGACCTCACCACCGAACTCCTCGTCGTAGGTGAAGTGCAGCTCCACGCCGCCCTTCAAAGGCAAGCCCAGCGATTCGAGCGCGCGCACCGCAAAGGTGAAGGTGGAGAAGTCGCATTTGCTGACCGCAGTGGCGCGCCCATACATCTTGCCGTTCTCGACTTCGCCGCCGTAGGGGTCGTGGATCCAGCCTTCGCCCGGAGGAACCACGTCGCCGTGGGCGTTGAGCGCGATGGTCTTTCCGCCGTCGCCGTAGCGGCGGCGCACGATCAGGTTGGTGATGGTTTCCAGGCCAGCGGTCTGCACCTCTGCTGCGGGCACCGCGTGGCGCTCGGCTTCAAAACCCATGGGGGCGAGCAGCTCGGCGGTGCGCTCGGCGTGGGGCGCGTTGTTGCCGGGTGGGGTGTCGGTGGGCACCCGCACCAGTTCGCGCAGAAAAGCGACCTGTTCGTCGAAATGCTGTTCGATCCAGGCGTCGAGTTGTTGGTAGGCGTTCATGCGGTCTCCGTGGCGAGTTGTTGCAACACATCGGCAAAGGCGTCCACGGCCAGTTGCATGTCGTCGCAGGTGGTGGATTCGAGGGGGTTGTGGCTGATGCCGGCGTTTTCGCCGCGCACAAACAGCATGGCTTGGGGCATGACCTCGTGCAGTTTCATCGCATCGTGGCCAGCGCCGCTGGGCAGTTTGAACAGTGGCACGCCCAAGGCCTGCACCGCGCGGTCCCAGCGGGCTTGCCAGGCGGGCGCGCTCGGCGCAGCGGCGGCGCGCATGGTCTGCTCCACGCGGTGGCGCACACCGCGCCGCTCGCCAATGGCTTGCAGTTCGGCCAACACGTCGCGCTCCAGCGCATCGCGCTGGGCGTCGGTGGGCGCACGCAGGTCCAGGCTGAAGGTGCAGCGCCCAGGCACCACGTTGATCGAGCCGTTGGGCACGTTGAGCTGGCCGATGGTGGCGACCGAGTCGCCGTCTTTCGCAGCACGTCGCTCCATGTACAGGGCGAGCTCGGCCACCGCGCAGGCTGCGTCGCGGCGGCGGTCCATGGGCGTGGTGCCGGCGTGGCTGGCGGTGCCGATCACCTCGCACAGGTAGCGCACGCTGCCGTTGATGGAGGTGACCACGCCGAGCGGGATGTTCACTTCATTGAGCACCGGTCCTTGCTCGATGTGGACTTCAATGAAGCCCAGGTATTGCGCGGCGTCGCGCCGGATCTTGGGAATATCGTCGACGCACAGACCAGCGTGCAACATGGCCGCGCGCATGGTGATGCCGTCAGCGTCTTGTTGGTCCAGCCATTCGGGTTTGAAGTCGCCGATCAAAGCGCCCGAGCCCAAGAAGGTGGCTTTGTAGCGCTGGCCTTCTTCCTCGGCAAAGCCCACGACTTCGATGCCAAAGGGCAGGCGTTTGCCTTGTTGATGCAATTGCTGCACACAGGCCATGGGCACAAAAATGCCGAGGCGACCGTCGTACTTGCCGCCGTTGCGCACGGTGTCGTAGTGGCTGCCACTCATCAAATACTTGGCGCCTGCTGTGGCGGGGTGGTAGCGTCCCACCACATTGCCCACGGCGTCGATCTCGACCTCGTCAAAGCCACAGTCCTTCATCCAGTGGCTGATGCGTTGCGCACAAGCGCGGTGTGCGTCGGTCAGGTAGGTCACGGTGAGTTGACCTTGTTCGGCAAAGCCTGGATCGCTGTGGAAGCTGAGTTTTTCCTGCCAGTCCCAGACCTGCTGGCCGAGTGTGGGTTCGACACCGAACTTGTCGTTGAGGCGAATCTCCACGATGCGGTGGATGTGGCGCAGGCATTCCTGCACTTCGAAGTCGGGGTGACCGTGCAGGCGGCGCTCGAAGGCCCCGATGATCTGCGCCTTGTTCAATCCCACGCCACGCGGGCCGCGCACCGCCAAGATGAAGGGCCAGCCGAACTTGGCGTTGTAGTCGGCGTTGAGCCGCTGAATCTTGGCGAACTCTTCGGGCGTGCAATCGGTCAGGCCCGCCTTGGTTTGCTCGTTGGTCGATTCGGCGGTCAGCGTCTTGCTGACCATCGCTTTGCCGGCCAATTCCGGGTGGGCGCGGATCAGGCCGAGTTGGGCCTCACGGCCAGCGGCGTCCAGCACCTTCGCCATGGCGTGTTTGAGGTGCGCCAGCGAGATAAAAGGCCGCTGCGCCAGTGCCCGCTCGGCGATCCAAGGCGAGTGCTCGTACAAACCGTCCAGCATCTGTGCCGCTTCTGCGGCGCTGGCTTGGTTGAGCTCGGTCAATGTGATGGGCATGGTGGCCTCCGCTGGGTGTCAGTGTTTGAAGCTGCCGTCTTTGCGCAGCAGGGACAAATCGGTGAAGGTGGAGCCCAGTCGGCGATCGGTGTAGCTCACGGTGTAGCCGCCCAGATCGAGGTTGCGTTGGGCATCAAGGTGCTTTTGCAAGTCGCGCGCGTTGCTGGCTTGGGCCTTTTGCACCGCTTGGGTCAGCAGTCTGGCGTTGATGAAGGCTTCAAAACCCAGGTACGACAGCGGCAGTTTGGCCTCTTGTGCCAGTCGCTGGTAGTCGCGTTGCAAGGGGCTGCGGTTGTCCCACGGGCTGGGCACCACGGTCACAAAGGCGGCGGTGCCGGTGTAGCCCTGCATGCGGCCGGCGAACAGCGCGTTGGCCTGACCTGCGAGGTTGAGCACAAAAGGCAGGTTGTCCTGCGCTTTCCACGCGGTCAACAAAGCGGTGGAGTGTGAGGCGTTGGCCAGCAGCATGAGCGCGTGTGGCTTGCTTGCGCGAAGACCCTGAATGAGCGGCTGGTAGTCGCTGCCTTTTGGGTCGAACACCACACGTTCGATTTGCAGCTGTGGGAAGTTGGCTTGCAGTTTGTCCAGTTCAGCGGCGTAGGCACGACCAAAACCGTCGTCCTGCACAGCGACGCCTAAGCGCGTCAGACCCATGGCCGACACGAAGCCCAACAGGCGTTGCACCTCCTGCGAGGCCGACGCGCGCACCGCAAACGTGTGTTTGGCTCCCGGGCCACGCAAGGTTGCCGCTCCAGCGATGGGGCCGATCAGCGGCAACTGCCAGGCCTCACTCACTTTTTGCTGCGCCAAGCATCCGGTGGTGCCAAAGCACGACAGCAATGCCACGGCATCGTTGGCCACGCCCTGCGCCAATTGTGTGGATTGATCGGCGTTGTTGCCGTCGTCCAGTGTTTTGAGCGTCAGCCGCACCGCCCCGGCGGTGCGGTTGTGTTCGGCCAGCACCGCCTCCGAGATCTGGCTGATTTCTTTGCCCACATTGGCCAGTGGTCCCGACAAAGGGACGATCTGCGCCACCGTGAGGGCTTTGTTGTTCTGGGCGTGGGCGCTGCCCAGTGCCAACAGGCCAACCACCGCCCATGCGGCGGCGCTGCGAATCACAAGAGACATCAACAACCTTCTAAAAAAAGAGATCAAACCACCGGGTGGTGGGCGCGCCAGTGCTGGGCGATATCGATGCGCCGCGCCACCCACACATGGTCGTGCGACTGGATGTGGTCCAGAAAACGTTGCAGCGCGGTGATGCGGCCCGGACGCCCCAGCAGGCGGCAGTGCATACCGATGCTCATCATCTTGGGCCGGTTCAGACCGTTGGGGTCACCCTCGGCGTACAGCGCATCAAAGGAGTCCTTCATGTACTGAAAGAACGGATCGGCGTGTGAATACCCCTGTGGCAACGCAAAGCGCATGTCGTTGCAGTCCAAGGTGTAAGGGACGATCAGCTGGTGGGCGTCGGTGCCGTCGGTTTTGCGCACCTTCATCCAAAACGGCAGGTCGTCGCCATAGTAATCGCTGTCGTATTCAAAGCCGCC
>JBEIEH010000152.1:0-6799 GCA_040383055.1 Burkholderiaceae bacterium | reverse complement strand
CATCTTCTCGGGTTACCCACACCTGCAAGAATGCGAGATGTTTGGCACCAAGGTGCTGCCGCACCTGCAAACCGTGTCGCTCGCCCACGCATACGGCCGCGTGCCCGCCACCACGCCCGCCACGCCTTTGGGCACCGGCGTGCGCCGCTGAATTTTTTACAGAAACCACTCACCCCACATGAACCGTATCACCCTGCCCAACGGCCGCAGCCTGAGCCAGATGGCCTATGGCGTCTGGCGCCTGTCCGAAGCCAGCGACACCAGCGTCAACGCCAATCTTGCGCGCATCGACGCCTGCCTGGCCCAAGGCATCACCACCTTTGACCACGCCGACATCTATGGCGACTACCGCTGCGAAGCGCTGTTTGGCGAGGCCATCAAGGCCCGCCCCGCCCTGCGCGATCAGATCGAGATCGTCACCAAAACCGACATCATGCTGCTGTCGCAACAGTGGCCCAGCACCCGCGTCAAACACTACGACACCTCACCGGCTCACGTGATGGCCAGCGTGGACCGCTCGCTGCAGCGCATCGGGGTGGACGTGATCGACCTGCTGCTGATCCACCGTCCCGACCCGCTGTGCGACGCCTCCGCGCTCGGCGCTTGCTTGGACGGCCTGATCGACAGCGGCAAGGTGCGCGGCGTGGGCGTGTCCAACTTCATGCCCTGGGACGTGGACCTGCTGCAATCGCGCATGAAGCACCGACTGCAGACCAACCAGATTGAACTGAGCCTGCTGCACACCGAGCCCTTCATCAACGGCCAAATCGCCCACGCGCAGCAGCACCACATGCCAGTGATGGCATGGTCGCCGCTCGGTGGCGGGCGCCTGCACAGCCAAGCCGCACAGGCCGGTACCGCTGCCGCTCGGCTGGCGCCCAAGCTGGCCGCACTGGCCCAGGCCAGCGGCACAGACACCACCGCCGTGGCCATGGCCTGGCTGATGCACCACCCGGTGGGTGTGTTACCCGTCATGGGCAGCAACCAGCTGGAACGCATTGGCGCTTTTGCCCAAGCCCTACAGGTGCCGATGGACCGCCAGACTTGGTTTGAGTTGTACGAGCTGGCCAACGGCCACGAAGTGCCCTAAACCCCAGGGTCACACCCGCACGCCCCACCGAAAGCCCCCATGCGCCACTTGCCCGACACCATGCCCGCCACCGCCCCCGTGCCCGTTGCCAACCAGGACCCAGCGGACTACCGCAAAGCCCTGTCGTGTTTTGCCACCGGCGTCACGGTGGTCACCGCCCGCTGGCAAGACAGCGACTGGGGCATGACCTGCAACTCGTTTTCGTCGGTCTCGCTGGAGCCGCGCCTGGTGCTCTGGAGCATCCGAAAAGCGGCCAGCAGCCTAGAGGCCTTCACCCAGTCGGGCGGCTTCACGGTGAGCGTGTTGTCGCAGCCACAGCAGGCGCTGGCGCGCCAGTTCGCTACCGGCGACATGGCCGCGCGCTTTGCCAACGTGCCGGTGCAGCGCCAGGCCAGCGACCGCCTGCGCCTGACCGAATCGCTGGCGTGGTTCGATTGCTCGCTGCACCAGTTGGTGGACGCGGGCGACCACCACATCGTGATTGGCCAAGTGCAAGACTTTGGCTGGCGAGACGCGGCGGCGCTCGGCTTTTGGCGCAGCCAGTTCGGTCAATTCCAGGCCAACCCGACATGATGCCGCTGTGGCTGTTGTTCCTGCTGGTGGGCGCAGCAGGAGGCTTCACTGCGGGCCTGTTTGGGGTGGGCGGCGGTTTGGTGATCGTGCCCACGCTGTATTTCCTCTGGAAAAGCGACCCGGTGCTGGGCCCGCACGTCATGCACTTTGCGGTGGCCACCTCACTCGCCTGCATTGTGGTCACGTCCATCACCAGTTCATGGGCCCACTGGCGCGCCAAACGCCTGCAGTTTGAGCGCCTGCCTTGGCTGGCCGGTGCGGTGAGCTTGGGCGCTGTGTCGGCGGTGTTGCTGGCCAACTGGCTGCCCACCACATGGCTCAAGGTCGGCTTTGGCCTGTTTGCGCTGGCCACCTGCCTGACCCTGCTGCGCAAAAAAGCCAATGAGGTGAGCAAACCCGCCCCCGCCAAACGCGAACTGTTGGGCGCAGGCACCTTCATCGGCCATGTGTCCACCCTGCTGGGCGTGAGCGGCGGCGCCATGACGGTGCCCTACCTGGTGCTGCGCGGCATCGACATGCGCCAAGCCGTGGTCGTCAGCTCGGCGGTGGCCATTCCCATCTCCTTCATCGGCGCCATAGGTCTGGGCCTCACCGGCCCCAGCACCCCCCACACCTGGGGTTATGTGCACCTGAGCGCCTTTGTGGGCATCAGCGCGGTCAGCATGTTTTTTGCCAACTGGGGCGCCAGCCTGTCTCAACGCATGGACAAGCGCAAGCTGCAACTGGCTTTTGCAGGTTTTCTGGCGCTGGTGGCGCTGCACATGCTGGGTTTTTGAACCGGGCTCATGGCGCACTCGCCAAAGGGATGCCCGCATCGTCCATTGCCAAGGCGATGGACCGGTACAAGTCAGACACCAGAGACTGGCGGCCTTTGTTCAGATCGTTGATCCACAGACTCACCTCCAACTCGGCGCGGTCGGCATACACCCCGGTCAAAAACACAGTCTGTGATTTATCCAGCAAGGTGCGCGGGTGCGCCCGCAGCACCGCCACGATCAGTTCGCAGGCCTCGTCGAAACGGGCCACATGCGACAGCGCCACTTTGAACGACACACGGTAGTCGTTGTTGCTCAAGGTATGGTTCTGGAGCACACCCTTGGTGATGAAGCTGTTGGGGATCAGGCTCTCGGTGCCCACGCCGTCGCGAATCACAATCGCGCGGCTGGTGAGTCGGTCCACACGACCCGAGACACCGTTGATGGTGACGTAGTCACCGGGCTTGATGGCCTTTTCAAACAACAAGTACAGGCCGCTGAAAAAGTTCAGCACCACCTCCTGCAAACCAAAGCCCAAACCAATGCCCAGTGCGGCACCAAAAGCCGACAGCGTGGCGGCCTCAATGCCCGATCCCACCAACACCGCAACCACCGTCACAAGAAACAAGGTCACCGTGAACAAGCGGGTCAGAATCAGCGCGTCGTTGTCGGCGATGCCTTCGCGTGATTTGTACTTCTCTAGCCCCCACGCCACCAGCTCCGCCAATGGACCGGCCACCGCCAGCGCCAGCACCGCCATCGAGACGCCACCAACGATGTTCATGCCCTTGAAGACTTGGTTGCCCACCGAAAACTCAATGCCCTGCACCGCCATCTTCAGCGGATACAGCAGACCAAAAAACGCCAGCACCGCCGCCAACACCAAGGCCCACTCGATCAGCAGCACAAAGAACTGCAGAATTTGGTGCGCCCGCATCACCTTGCGAAAAAACCAGCTGGCCGCCCGCACGCCCAACACCAGCGCGGTGAGCTGAAACACCTCTGCCAACACCCGCACATCGGGGCGCTCAGCGCCCAACACGTGCAACACCAACAAGCACAACAACAAGGCGCTGGTGAACAGCAAGGCCGGACCCACCACGGCAACAAACGACGAATAGCGCGGCGAACGACCGGGCAGCACTGGACCATGTTGAAACCGTCGGTAGCGCCACCCATACGCCGAGCCCAGCAACACCACGCACACCACGCACTGCAGCCAAAAGCTCCACGCCGGCATGGTCAGGTAGGCGTCATAGGCCACCGAGTGAAAAAAGCCTTTGCCATCGAGTGTGCGCCCGAGGTCGTCGACATTGACCGCCAAAGTGCTCATACCAGTCCCTTAGAACGCAAAGCGCCGACCCAACTGCAAAAACACATTTCGGCTGCCTTGCGAACCCTTGGCCACACCGAGATAGATGTCGCCAATCTTGCTGTCGACCGCGAGGAATACACCTAGGCTGTGTTTGGCCTTGAAGCCGTCTCCTGTATCCCATGCGTCGCCGGTTTCTCCAATCACGCCCAAGTAAGCCCGCTGCCGCAGCAAGCCACCGTCGGTTAGGCGGTACATGTAGGTGGCGCTGCCCATCAACAGGCGCTCACCTTTCAGCTCGGCCAGGCGGAAGGCACTGAGGCGCTGAAAGCCCCCCAGATACAGAAACGAAGGCGCGTTGCAGTTGGCACACTCAAAAGCGGTTTTCTCGGCGCCCAGATGCAGGCCCAAGTTGAGCACATGTGGGCCCCACTGGGTGGCCCAGCGGGCGTTGGCCTGCAAGCCTTGGTACTGGCCACGGCGCAGGCTGCTTTCCCACTGCACATTCACGGCATAACCACTGGTTGGAAAACTCACCGAGTCGAGTCGATCGGTGATCCATTGCATGCGCCAGCCACCATACGATTCGGAAAAGTCAATCAACGGTATCAGCACCGGTTGCTCCGCTGGGTCACCCACCACACCCACAATGCGCGCCGAGTCGACTTTGAACGACTGTCTACCGGCCATCAAACCCAGGCGCAGCGTGGTGTCGCGCGACAGGTCATAGGCCACGCCCACACCGGCGCGGGTGCGCTGCAAGTCGTAGCTGGCGATCTTGCCGCGCCCATTGAGCGCCTGAAACCGAGCCGGCACATAAAAGGGAATGGTCTGCATGCCCAACTCGGCGTAGGCCTCACCGCGCAGGCCTTGGGCCAGGCGCTGGCTCAGCCGCACCCCAAAATCGTTCTGCGAGCCCAGGCGCGCGTCCACCGCCAGTTCGGTGCCGCTCTCGGTCAACCAGGGCCGCCGATAACCCAGCCCCAGCGAAAACTGCTGCACCCCGTCCAGCTCAGTGAAAAAGCCCAAACTGGTCTTGAAGAAATGCGGACCGTAGGCTTTTTCCGTGACCTGCACTTCCAAGGCGTAACGCTCACCGCCCAAGTGGTCGAGCTTGTAGCTCACTTGCTCAAAATAGCCCTCGGTGTAGAGCTGACCGACCAAGTCGCCCAACACTTTCGGGTCGTGCGCCTGGTTCAGCATATCGGCAAAAAAACGCTGCACATAGGCCGCCGGCACGGTTTGCTGCCCCTTGACCCGAATCTCGGCGATGCGCACCTCGCGCTCGTTGAAAGCCGGGGCGGCGCGCTGGGGCGGCTCCTGGCCACCGCGCGCGGCCGCCACGCGCTGCGCCAAGCGCTCAAACCCCACCCGCTGCGCACCAATGGCCGACTCGCCGCGCGCGATCACCTCAGCCGAACGCCCGAATTCGGCAAAACCCACATCGCTCAAGGCCGGACTCACCAACACATCGGTCGGCCGCAACAGCGCCAGGTTGCGCCGCTCGTTCTGGCGAATCAGCAAGGTGATCATGTGGTTGGCCACCGCCAGCGCGTGGCCTGGCTCTGGGTCTTTGGCGCCTTCATCCGCCCCCAGGTACGACGCCACCACCACGTCGGCACCTTCTTGCAGCGCCACCTCCACTGGCAAATTGGCCACCAGCCCGCCGTCCACATACACCTCGCCGTTGATCTCCACCGGCGCAAACACCCCCGGCGCGGCCATGCTGGCGCGAATGGCCAAATCCAGCCCACCCTTGTCAAACACTTGGGTGGCGCCGTCGCGGTAGCGGGTGGCCACCGCGCGGAACGGAATCTTGAGCTGGTCAAACGACACCGACGGCGGCACATGGGCCAGCAATTGCTGCAACAGCGCTAAAAAGCGCTGGCCATCGCTCACGCCTCGCGCGAACGACAAGCCACCGTCTTTGATGCCAAATTCGAATTCAATCGGGTATTGCTGCTGGTACTCGCGGGTGCGGCTGGGCAGCTCCAGGCGGTTGAGCTGGTCCAGCGCCACCTTGGCCGGGTCCAGGCTGCCAATCACCTCTTCAATCTGCCGGGTGTCCAGGCCGGCGGCGTACAGCCCGCCAATGACCGCGCCCATGCTGGTGCCCACAATGCGCGCAATCGGCACCTGGTCTTTTTCCAGCTGACGCAACACCGCCAGGTGCGCAAACCCCTTGGCTCCGCCACCGGCCAGCACCACCACCACCTTGGGCGCGGGCGGGCTTTGCGCCCACGCCGGCAGCGCCACCAGGGCCCACACACACATCAACAGACGAACCAGTGTCACCGCAGCCCCTTTGCATCCGACAACGCCAACCCCGTGCCACCCCGCCACAGGCGGAAGCGCCAGGCTCAGTCTTCTTTCTCGATCACCCGCCCGCCACACACTTGGAAGCAAGAACGGTAGCGCTCCTCGCACGGCTCGTCGTTCACAAATTCCCCGCAGTAGCGGCGGCGCTTGTCGCAAGCCGCTTTTTTCTCTTTGGTGTCGGCCAAGATCAGGCAGCGGGTGAACTCTTGGTCACTCGCCCGTTCACAGCGCTCAAACTCACGGCTGGCCTGGGCTTGCGCATTCGCCACACAGCTCTCACGCACGGCGGCGCATTGGGTCACACACAGGCGGCCGGCCTCGGTGGTGGGCGGCACAAACTCATACGTGGTGGCGCAACCCGTCAACCCCCACAACACACACATCAACAACAAAAACCGTTTCACCCGACACTCCTTGCGTCCACCGGACAGCGATGACCACCCCAGTGGGTACGCCGATGTGCCACAGATTGTATTAACTGTTTTGTATTATTTTTAGTTGCATATGGCAAGACCATTAAAAATCTCACCATCGCCAAACTGACCTTGCCCTCGAAATGTGAATCCCATAGCCGAGTCACATGTTCACTGTTTTCGGCTGTGCCGCGAGTGACCCTGTCCCAGGTTTTCGAACCGTTTAGTTACAGAGAGAACCGGCATGATGAACGCCCCGAGTGGGCAGGAGCATGTCGTGAAGAAAAGCAAGTTCACCGAGGAGCAGATTGCCTTTGCTCTCAAACAAGCTGAGTTG
>JBEIEH010000151.1:0-6846 GCA_040383055.1 Burkholderiaceae bacterium | reverse complement strand
CTGCACGCTGGCGTGATTGAGCGCCCGCTTGCCCTGATACTTGTCGCGCAGGCTGGCGTCGGCCCAGTCGTCAAAGCTTTCTTTGGTGGGGTTGAGCAGTTCGATGCGGCTGTTGGCCAGCACATCGGCTTGCGCTTTGAGGAATGAGCGCTTGAGGCTTTCTGTGTCTTGCCCCCCACCGTACAGCGGTATCAGCGCTCGCGCATAGGCTTGCTGGATGCTCGCCATGTCGCTGTTGGCCACACTGCCTTCTCGCGCGGCCATGAAGCCCGCGTGGTTGACCACGTTCTTGGCGTTGAACATGAGCGCGTACTGCAGCACCGTGGTGCCCAGTAAGGTGATGAGAGGGCCGACCACAGCAAATTCCACCAGCGTGCTGCCGCGTTGGCGCCTGGGCGCCGCTGTCGACCTGCTGCAAAGATGAGCGCCGCGAACGTCAGCCATGTCGCAGCTCCAACTCGTCACCCACGCGCACACCCAAGGCGCTGATGGCGCCCGCCGGCAGCTCCAGGGTGTGCCGGCTTCGCCAATGTGCGCTGAAGGTCCAGGGCTTGAGGTGCGCGAGCCGCAGCACCCGCCAGCAGTTGGGCTGCTCGCCGGACCCGAGGTACGCAATGTCCAGGCTCTGGCGCAGCCACATGCCGTGCACGCTGTTGCAAGGCATGAGCATCAGGCCTTCACAGGCCTGATCGGCTTGTGGCCCCTTCAGGGCGCGCGCAAACATGAGGCCGCGCAACCGGTTCCACCAGCGATTGGCTAGGCGCAGGCGCAAGCGATGGCTGCCGCTGCTGGTGTGCAAAAGAGCGTCGGCGGTGCGCATGTCACAGACCCGAGTTCATGAGCTTCATCGCTATCGGAAAAAACAGAACGATGAAGGTACAGGGGAAGATGAAGGCGATGAGCGGGAACAACATCTTGACGGGTGCCTGCATGGCCAATTTCTCGGCACGGATAAAGCGCTCGCTGCGCCGTTGTTCGGCCTGCGCACGCAACACCGGTCCAAGGTTCATGCCCATACTCTCGGCCTGCACAATCGCGGCCACCAGATTGGTGACACCTGGCTCCTGCACCCGATCGGCCATGGCGCGCAGGCTGTCGGCACGCGACTGCCCTGCGCGGATGTCGCGCATGACACGCTGAAATTCGTCGCGCATCACGCCCTTGGGGCCCTTGGCCACCGCTTGGGCAACAGCCCCCTGCAGGTTCAATCCAGCCTCGACGCACAGCGTGATGATGTCCAGAAAGAAGGGCAAGGTTTTAAGCAGTTCGCTTTTGCGGACGGCAAGGCGATCTTTGAGCCAGAGCGCAGGATACAGATAGCCGAGCAACCCGCCCACCATTGCCGCTTGGACATAAACACCCGTGCCCCACAGCGCTTCTCGGTCAAAAGAGCCAACCATGAACCACACCATCGCAGCCCCTACCCAAGCCGCCACCATGCGCGCGGCGATGAACTGCAAAGGCGTGATTTGGTAGTCCAAGCCGGCCTTGCGCAATTGGCCCAACAAGCCGACCTGCCGGGCCTGCGGCCACCAGGGTTGCGCGTGATGCGCGATCCATTGAATGGGCCACCACGCAAGGCGAAAACCCAACGGCGGAGGGTCTTTGTACTGCCGATTTTCTTGCGGCACATTGGCCATGGAACGGCTGACGAGCCAGGCCAGCAATGCCACCGACAGCCCGGCGGCCACGGCGAGCAGGGTGATAACTAAGGAGGCGTTCATGTTGTGCTCACACGTCGATGGTGATGATCTTGCGGATGACGTAAATGCCCATGATTTCCAAGAAGGCGATGACACCCAACACGCCCCAACCCAGGCGGGTCTCCCACAGCATGGCCATGGCCTCTGGTTCCATCTTGTTGAGCACCAACATCAGGCCAATGGGCAACAGACCGACGACCCAGGCCTGCAGCTTGCCTTGGGCGGTGAGCGCGCTGATCTTGCCCTCCATTTGATGGCGAGATCGCAAAGTGTGCGCAGATCGCTCGAGTGTTTCGGCCAGCCCACCACCCGTTTCGTGTGCAATGCGCATGGCCGACACCACGAGGGTGGTGCTTTGGGTGGGGACGCGCCGGTTGAGGTTGGCCAGCGCTTGTTCAAGTGGAACGCCCAGACGCTGTTCTTTGAGCATCAGATTGAACTCTTGAGACAGCGGCGCCTGCGCCTCACGCACCAGCTGTGTGATGGCGGAACTGAGGCCGACACCAGCGCGCATGCCACCGCTGAGCATCATCAGTGCGTCGGGCAGCTGCTCTTCAAACTTGCGCATGCGCTGTTCACGAAGCAACCGGTAGGCAATGCGTGGCATCAGCGCCAGCAACACCAATACGGCCAACGCAAGGAGGAAACTGCCCGTGACCAGCCAGGCCAAAACGGCGCCAAGCACCATCACCGCCAGGTTGGCCACGAAGAGCTTTTTCGGGTCAATGAAGAGAAAAAAATCTCTGGCTTGAAAAGCGGTTTTTTCGGCCACGTGGGCACGGTAGCGCCGCAGTGTGGTGCTGCCAATGTCGTAGGCCAACCATGTGAGCAGCGCTGCACTCACAGCCACCACCAAAGAGATGAGGGTCAATCCATCCACGGCAACACCATCACACCGTTCGGGAGTCGACACCCAATTCGCCGCTCAAGAGCGCATCGGGTTTGAAAATGGCCATGTCGAGATCGTGCCCGGTGTGGCGCAGTTCTTCGTAGAAGGTTGGCACCATGTCGCAACCGGTGAACACCCCCGTGACTTTGCCGTTGGGACCGTTGTAGCCCGTGTTGTGAAAACGAAAGATCTCTTGCAACTGAATCTTGCCGCTTTCCATGCCGGTGACTTCGGTGATGCTGGTGACCATGCGGGTTCCGCACGAGAACCGCGTCTGCTGAACAATGATGTCCACCGCGCTGTTGATCTGTTCGCGAATGGCTTGCAATGGCAAATCCATGCCCGCCATCAGCACCATGGTTTCCAAGCGGGCCAAGCCATCGCGCGGTGTGTTGGCGTGCAGGGTCGTGAGCGATCCTTCGTGGCCGGTGTTCATGGCCTGCAGCATGTCGAGTGCCTCTGCACCGCGACATTCGCCCACCACGATGCGGTCGGGGCGCATGCGCAAGGTGTTTTTCACCAGATCGCGAATCGGCACAGCGCCCTTGCCTTCCACGTTGCCAGGTCGGCTTTCCAAGCTGACCAAATGCTCGTGGTGAAGTTTCAGTTCGGCGGCGTCTTCCACTGTGATGATGCGCTCCCCCGCCGGGATGAAGTTAGACAAAATATTGAGCAACGTGGTCTTGCCCGATCCCGTGCCGCCCGAAACGATGATGTTCTTGCGCGCAACCACACAGATCTCCAAAAACTCGGCCATGGCTGGGCTTAAGGAACCAAACTTGACGAGGTCTGTCGCGTCTAACTTCCGTTTGGCAAATTTTCGAATGGTGAGGCAAGGCCCTTTGAGCGCCAAGGGGGGGATGATGGCGTTCACCCGTGAGCCGTCTTTGAGACGAGCGTCCACCATGGGGGACGACTCATCGATACGGCGCCCCAGAGGGCTGACGATTCGCTCTATCACACCCAATACCGCGCGGTCACCTGTGAAGGTCAGCGGATGGCGCAACAGCCGCCCACCTTTTTCGACATAGATTTCGTCGAAACGGTTGACCATGATTTCGCTCACCGTGTCGTCAGCCAGCAGCTCCTCCAGCGGACCGAGACCCACCGCTTCGTTGAGCACCTGAGTGAGCAACTCCTGGGGACGAATAAACACAGGAATCTCATTGGTGAGCTTGCCAATGATCTCTTGCAAAAAACGCTTCGTTTCGGCGCGCAGATGCTCGTCAGACATATTGGAAATGTCGCTGCGGCGCAGATCCATGGTCTGCAACAGCTCGGCATGAATGCGCTTGCGCCATTCGAACTGCGCTTGCGCCTCACCGGGATTGGCCACCAACATCAGTCCGGTGCTGTGGCCTTGAGATTTGGGCTCCGCGGCCGCATGGGCGATGGCGTTCTGCTGCGCAGCAAGCGCTGCTTCGCGGGACTGGCGCAGAGCTTCGGTGGCAGCCTGATTGCGCTGGCCAGCGGTTTCCGATCGGCTGGCTGGGTGAGCGGCTTGCACCTGACCCTGCTTACCCAGTTCCGTCACACGCAAGGTGTAGGGGCCGATTTCAATCAGATCGACCGGCTGGAGGGGCCCGTACTGTGTTTGAACACGTTGACCATTGACCATCACGCCCATAAAGGCGCCCATGTCCTCCAGCAAAACACCCGATGGTGTCGAAAACAACCGCGCGTGCTCCTTGCCAATGCGCCAGCCATCAAGTCGAATCTCGGCCTGCGCTGATTTGCCAATCACGCTCTCTGCCGGCACTTGAACAAACCGTGCAGGCGCATCTCCCTTGCGAATCTCAATGTTCAGCATATGAAGTCTCAGGGTTGTTGCGTGCGCACAGGCTGCAACCAAGGTGTGGACACCCAACCGCGCATGCCACCAGCTTCCACCGCCGACCATTCGCCTTTGGAAGGGATATCGAGCGCCAAGACAATCTGACCTTCTGTCAGCCAGCCTCTGACCGGGGCATTGACATCGGCTGTAAGCAGCAAAGGAATACGGCGTGCCAGTACCACCGCAGACCCCTTGTGTGCAATGCCCTGCAAGGTGATGGGGTCGGCCAACACCGTGTCGGCTGGGGTGGCAATGGCCGACGCCGCTTTGGCAGCGCTCGGCTGAGCGGCCGGTTCACCACCATAAGGACGCACTCTCAGTTCAAGGCGCGTGGGCTCCACCCATTGGCGGGCTACCCAGCCTTGAATATCGCCAACATGAACGGGGACCCAATAGGCTGCCCCCGGGGGTTGAGGAGCCGCGTCACCCATGCTCACCACAGAACCCCAACCCAATTGCGTCAAGATGCGACCTGAGGTGCTGGGCTCTGCCCGAACCACCAAGCCATCGAGCTTGACCCGCAGTGCTGCACCTTGTGGGCGAGGAAACGACACCGCCTTGACGGCTTCTTTCTGTGCCGGTGCCGCACTGTCTGATTGAACCACTGGCTGAGCTGCTGGCTTAGGCACCGGCTTGGGTGCGGGAGCCTCGCTCGGTGGACTCATCTCTGGGGCTACCGAGGGCACGATCTTGGTCACCTCAGGATCGTTTCGGCTGATGTGCGGCGCAGGACCCAGATGGCTCTCGATCCGACGCTCGACCTGCTCAACACGCCGGACATTGGATTCGCTGTCGGCGCTGATGACCGATGGCGTCACAAACACCACCAGTTCGGTTTCTTTGTTGAGAAACTTTTTCGACCTAAACAGCGCACCGATCACGGGAATATCGCCAAGCCCGGGCACTTTGTCGACGTTGGTGGATTGCTCACGCTGAATCAGCCCGCTGAGCACAATGGTTTCGCCGCTGCGAACATTGAACTCGGTGCTGGTTTTTCGGGTCAGCAGTGCGGGACCAAACGTTGTGCTCACCGAGCCGTCGATGTTGCTGACCTCGGTGGAGATGACGGCCCGAATGTTGCCGCTGGCATCCACTTGCGGCTCAATTTCGAGTTTGACCCCGTAAGGTTTGAACACGATGGTGGTGCCGTTGTCGCTGGAGACCGAGTAAGGAATCTCCCCACCGGCTAGAAAACTGGCTTTGGAGCCGCTTCTGGCAGACAACTGTGGCTCGGCCAGTATGGCCGTCTTGCCCTCTTGGGCAAGCGCTTGCAGCGTGGCACTGAGCCCCAAATTGACTCCGGTCAGTACGTTTAGGCCAGCAGGCAACGCCAAACGCACATTGGGATCGGACGATGCGATGGGCGCATTGTCTGCATTGATGTTGACCTGTAGTCCCG
Source organism: Burkholderiaceae bacterium (assembly GCA_040383055.1). Classification (GTDB taxonomy): domain Bacteria; phylum Pseudomonadota; class Gammaproteobacteria; order Burkholderiales; family Burkholderiaceae_C; genus Hydrogenophaga. The sequence goes on along the minus strand of JBEIEH010000151.1, from coordinate 1,021 downwards.
GAGCGTTGCCCCGACGCGATGGCGACCAGATGCCACCAATGGTGGCCCCGCCCACGGCACCCCATTTGAGGCCCAGCTCGCGAAGTTCACTGACGGGGAACTCCGCCACCTTGACATCCATCATCACCATCCGCTCAAAGCCCAACGGGTTGGTGAAATTCACGATCTGTGGGTATCGCTTGGCCAGCATGTCGATACGGGCAATATCGACATCGGTGAGGCGATCGCCCTCGACAATCACTTTGTCTCCAATCACCGATGCCCTTGCACGGGGAATAGCGGTCAAGAATGCGGCGATTTCCCGTGCGAATCGACCTGTGTCGCCCGGCACGATGTTGATCTTGACACGTTGATACTGACCGGCTTCGTTCCACACGAACAGGCTACTCGTACCCACCGCATTGGCAAACAAAATCACCTCTTTGCCATCGAGCGCAGCCGCGGTGAGGATGTTGCCGTTGCCAACCGCAATGCGAGCCACACCGGGTGTGGGGAACACGCGTGATTCGCCGACAAACATATCAATCTCGGCAATCGAACTGTCCTCAGCCTGCTTCGCGATGGGTGCAAATGGTCGGTTGGTGACCGTGGCGTTTCGGGCAGCCGGTGCAGCACGCAAATGTTCACCAAAACCTCCGGCAGCGCCCTGCGGCAGCACAGGCTGGGTTTGCGAGAACACATGTTGGGTGGACACCGCGAGCAAGGTGGCAAGGGCAATCGGTCGATAGGCCAAACGGATATAGCTCATGTTGGATCTCGGTTTTTTCACTGGCGTTGGTTCGGTTTGGCGGATGCTGCGTTGTCGTTTATGGCGTCGCGGACCGCGCGTTGAATGTCTTTGTGCACGGTGGAGGGCAGATCCACTTCTGCGGCCGTGTACTTCTCGCTTTTGCCGCCATACAACACAGGTATGTCACGCACGGCCTTGGTCGAAGCGTCGCCGACGGTGGACGGTGCCTCCACAAAGGCCTGGACATTGAGCGTTTGACCGACCTCGCCGGCCTTGTCGTCAGGGTGACGT
>JBEIEH010000150.1:0-6855 GCA_040383055.1 Burkholderiaceae bacterium | reverse complement strand
TCTCGAAAAAATTCCAGGCTGAAGCTGCTTTGCATCGACGCCGCTTCTTCTTTGAGCCATGAAATCCAAAGGCTGGGATATGCGGGTCTTCAAACGCGAACAGCGCTCGCTGTTTGGCGAAATTCTGGATTGGATGTTGACGCCCCTGCTGTTGCTTTGGCCGATCAGCTTGGCCTTGACCTGGCTGGTGGCCCAGGGGTTGGCCAACAAGCCTTTTGACAGGGCACTGGTTTACAACGTTCAGGCTTTGGCGCAGCAAGTCAGGCTGGGGCCCGACAACAGCGTGCAGTTCAGCTTGCCACAGACGGCGAGAGAGCTTTTGCGGGCCGATGAGACCGACCTGGTGTACTACCAGGTTCGCGGGGCCCTGAATGAGCACCTCAGCGGAGAGCGCGACTTGCCGCTGCCCCAGCCCAACGAGCCCAAAGGCAACAGTTACGAGGTGCACATCCGCGATGACGAAATGCGCGGCCTGGAGGTGCGGGTGGCCTACACGTGGATCAGTCTGGATGCAGAAGGTACGCGTCCTGCTTTGGTGCAGGTGGCCGAAACGCGGGAAAAACGCTCGGTGCTGGCCGCTGAAATCATCAAGGGCGTGATGTTGCCCCAATTTGCCTTGTTGCCTCTGGCGGTGCTGTTGGTGTGGCTGGCGCTGGTGCGTGGCATCCGCCCGCTGTCCGATTTGGAGCAGCGCATCCGCGCACGCAAGCCCGACGACTTGAGCCCGATCGAAGAGCGTCACATCCCGCAAGAGGTGGCACCGCTGGTGGATTCCATCAACGATTTGTTGACCCGCCTGACGACTTCGCTGGGCACCCAAAAGCGCTTTTTGGCCGACGCCGCGCACCAGCTCAAAACGCCCTTGGCTGGCCTGCGCATGCAGGCCGAGTTGGCCCAGCGCGAAACCAACCCACAAGGCATCCGCGGCTCGCTGCAGCAGATCGCGCGATCCAGCATTCGCGCCACCCACACCGTCAATCAGCTGCTGGCGCTGGCGCGCGCCGAAACCACCGGGCGCAGCCTGCCGGTGGCGACCATCGATCTGGCCCGGCTGGTGCTGGACGTGGTGCGCGACTCGGTGCCGCGCTCACTGGAACACGGGGTGGACCTGGGCTACGAAGGGCCAGAAGACACGCCCGCAGACTGCCACATTGTGGGCAACACCACCTTGCTGCAAGAAATGGTGCGCAACCTGATCGACAACGCCATGCACTACAGCGGGCGTGGTGGCGTGGTCACGGCGCGCATCTTGCTCGACCGCTACAGCCGGGTGCAGGTGTTGCAAGTCGAAGACAACGGCCCCGGCATTCCGGCGGCCGAACGCGATTTGGTGCTGCAACCCTTCTACCGCGCGCTGGGCACCAATGTGGACGGCTCGGGCTTGGGCTTGGCCATCGTCAACGAAATCGTGCAACAGCACGGCGCCGCGCTGAGCATGGAAGATGCACACAAAGGGCAAACACGACCGGGCCTGCGGGTGTCGATCCGGTTCGCTCCACCCGACGCCACGCACTGAGCGTCGCACGACACACACCTTAGCGCCGCGCGCTCAACACCTGCGCCACCTTGTCGCCCAGCGACTCCACACAATCGCTTTTGAGCCACACCCCCAGCAAGCCCACGGCTTGTGCGCGCGACTCAAAAGAACGCTCCACATGCGCCGACAGCATGACCATGGGCAGCTGCGGGTGGCGCTGCCTCAAGCGCTGGGCCAGCTCGAAGCCGTCCATGCCCGCCATCCGATGGTCCAACAGCACCAGATCGGGCAAGGGCTCGCTGCGCTCAAGCCGCTGCAGGGCCTGCAGCGGCTCCAGGTAAACATCGCAGCGGTGGCCCTCCTGCTGCAACACCCGTTGCGCCGCCCGCGCCACCACAGGATCGTCTTCGACCAAGGCCACATGGCGCGGGGCCGCTGGCGGCGGCTCCATGGCCTCTGGCCCGACGATGGGCTCGGCCGTGGTCTGGGCCGCTGGCAACAAATACAAGGAGAAGCGGGTGCCCACGCCAGGCTGTGAGGCCACCACAATCGCCCCGCCATGGGCCAGTACCACACCCTGCACCACCGGCAGGCCCAGACCGGTGCCCACGCCTTGGGGCTTGGTGGTGAAAAACGGTTCGTAAATGCGCTCCAGCGTCTCCGCACCATGCCCACACCCGTGTCGATCACCTGCACGCGCAGCACATGGTCGATTGCTGGGTCCAGGCCTTGTACCCAATCGGCGGGCAGTGAGGGGTCGTCGCGCGACACACGCTGGGCAACAAATTCGATCAGGCCCGGCCCGTCGCCCAAGGCGTGGGCCGCGTTGGTGCCCAAATTGAGCAGGGCTTGGGTGAGCTGGGTGGGGTCGCCCCACACGTCGGGCAGATCGGCTGGCACATCCACCCGCAAGCGCGCGGCCACCGGGAGCTGCACCCGCAACAGGCGCAAGACCTCTTGCACCACATCGCCCACCCGGCAACGCTGCCACTGCATGGGACTGCGGCGACCGTACGACAGGATCTGCCGCACCAACTCGCGCCCCCGCCGCGCGGCCGTGGCCATCGCCTCGGCGCTCTCACGCTGCTCAGCCAGCCATTCGCCGGACACCGACCCGACCGCTGTGTGCCGCAAACTGCGCTGCATCACTTGGGCGTTGCCCAAGATGGCGGTGAGGATGTTGTTGAAGTCGTGCGCAATGCCGCCGGCCAAGGTGCCCAAGGCGCGCATGCGCTGGCTCTCGGCCAGGGTGTTTTGCAGCTGGCGTTGTTCGTGCTGCGCGCGACGCAAGGCGCTGATGTCCACCCAGGTGAGCACACGGCGGGGTGGCGACGCGCCGACCGCAAAGCTACTGAACAATGCCCAAATGCGTTCGGCCTCGGCCGCGCCACGCTGGCCCAGGCCCAGCACCACGTCGCGGTGCTCGTCCCCACGCAGCAGGTCGGCCATATCGAGTGCTTGCCCGTCGGTGTCCACGATCTGCCAATCGGACCACGGCAACACGTCGCCAGCGTTCAATGCGGTGAGCGGGGCAAAAAACCGCTGCGCCGCTTGATTGGCCATCTGCAGGCGGTGGTGAACATCGAGCACCAACACGCCCGCACCGAGCTTGTGCACCAGCGATTGCAACTCCTCTTGGCTGGCGCGCAAAGCCTGGCGATCGCGCAGGCGTCCGGTCTCCAAGTCGCGCACATAGAGCAAAAAATACGCGCCCATGCGCAGGGCCACCGGCACGATAAACAGCTGCACCAGCACTGAAAACCACGACAGGTCGGCCCCCCGGGGCGGCCGCACCAGCAACCAACACAGCACCACCAGCGCCGCCACGGTTTCCAGCCACGACTGCCAGCGCAGCCAAAGCAACTCGGGCTCACGCCGCTCGTCGCCATACCGCTGGATGTCGATGGCGATCGCCGATGAAAACCACACGATGGCCAAGCACAAACCCGCCACCAAACCGGGCAAACCCCATTGCGGCTGCACCCACGCAATCCACAGCACCGGTGGCCACGCCAGCAAGGAGCCCACCACCACGCCCGACCATCGCCAAGGCAGGCCAAAGTGCGACCGCAATCCAATCCAATGCAGATAGCTGCAATAGCCCAGCAGAACAAAGCCGCCAAAGTACGTGGGGGAGCCGTAGCGGGAAGGCTCGTACAGCAGGCCCACCACGCCCATGGTGGCCACGGCGGCGACCGCCCACCAGCGCGCACCGGTGCTCCAGCGGTGGCGAAAGCCCAAATAGGCAAAGGTCAGCAAAAACACCCCGCTCGCCCCCGTCAGGGTGAGGGCCAGTGTCTGCAGGTGCAGGTTCAAGTGCTCGCCCTCTCAGGCGGGCTTGTAGACATTGAGCTGCAGTTTCTCGCGTTCCACCACCCGCGCCACCGCGGGCAAGGCGGCAAAGCGCTGCGCCAGCGCCCAGGTGGCGGGGCAGCTGTTGGGGTCGATGGCGGCAAAACCACCCCAACGCAGCAGGGTCAGCGCGTAGGCGTCCAGCGCGCCGGGCTGTTCGCCGGTGAGCCAGTTGCCGGCTTGGGCCACCATGGCCTCCAACTCACCGAGCAGCCCCCGGTAGGCACCCACCGCGTGTTGCTTGATGGCGGCCTGCGCGGTCGCGTCGTCGGTGAACTTCTGCGGCATGAACACATGGGTGAAGGTCGGGTGCACCGTGTTGTTCATCCACATCAGGGTGGACAGGGCGCGGGTGCGGGCCATGCCGCTGGCCGGCAACACACCGGCTTGCGGAAAGCGCGCGTCGATGTGCAACACGATGGCCACAATTTGGGTGATGGCCTCGCCGCCATCGACGAGCACCGGCACTTGCCCGCGCGGGTTCAGCGCCAAATACTCGGCACTGCGCTGCTCGCCTTTGTGCAGCTTGACCGGTGTCGGCTCAAACTCGGCACCGGCCAGCGCCAGCAGGCTGTGCGGCACAAAAGAACACGCGCCGGGGGCGTAAAACAGCTTCAAGGTCATGGTGTGTCTCCGCTCAATAACAGGGCAAAAAGCATAACGTGAAGCATCCGCTGTCGCACCGCGCCGACGCGCCCGATGCGACAGCGCCGGGTCAGCCTTCGAAGTGTCCGCCGATCAGGCCAGCGATTTCAAACATGCCGGCTTGCGGCTTGCCAAACACCGCCGCCAGCGCCGCGTCGGCGTTGATGCGGCGTTTGTCGGCCGGGTCTTGCAGGTTGCGAGACTTGATGTAGTCCCAGATCTTCTTCATGGCTTCGGGACGCGACACCGGTTCCGGCCCGATCACCGCAGCGAGCGCCGCGCTCGGCGCTGTGCCAGCGGCGGCCTTGCGCGGTGCGGCGGCTTTTGTGGCGGTCGCTTTTTTGGCCGGGGCTGTGGCGGTTTTGGCCGCCGCTTTCGCGGGCGCCTTGGCCGCAGCGGTTTTGCGCGGTGGGTATTTGCTGTCGCGCGCTTCAAACTCGAAGTTCACCTTGCCGGCGGCGGCGTCCCAGGCCAAAAAGGCCTTGAACGAACGGCGGGTGCGCATCGACACAAATTTGTCGAGCAGATCGGTTTTGCCGGTGGCCAACAGCTTGCTCATTTGCTCGGGCTCCACCGGCTGCTGCAAGATCACCTTGCCGCTCTTGAAGCTGCAGCTCGGGGTGGGCTGCGCCAGCGTGGGCACGGCTTTGCTGCACACGTAATTGCTGCCGTGCTCGTGCACCGGGCTGCCACACACGGGACAGGCACCGAGCGAAGCGCTGGCGCCAAAGTCGACCAGCTCGCCGCTCTCTTCGGCGTTTTTGTCGTCGCCAAAGTCGAATTCGAGCTTCCAGTTTTTCTCGTCTTCGCTGTAGGCCAGGGCCATCTCGGCCACAAACGGCCAGCCGGCTTTGGATCGGAAACCGTCCAAGGGGCCGATGCGTTTGTCGCGCACAAAGGCCTCGGCCTCGGCCACTTCAAAGGTGCGGCCGGCGGGCGACTTGGTGAACGAGAAGCCACAGCCCTCGCTGGCGCCGTCGGCGCCAGTGCAGGTGTATCGGCGGTAGTTTTCTTTCACCACACCACCGCAGTTCGGGCAGGGCGCCTCCAGCGTGGCGTAGTTGCCGGGCACCGTGTCGCGATCGTATTCCTTGGCCTTTTTCACCAGGCGCTCGGTCATGGCGGCGATCTCGGCCATGAAGGCGTCGCGGCTGAGCTGGCCGCGCTCCATCTGCGCGAGTTTGTGTTCCCACTCGCCAGTCAGTTCGGGTTTGGAGAGTTCCTCCACCCCCAGACCGCGCAGCAGGGTCATAAGCTGGAAGGCCTTGGCGGTTGGGATCAGCTCGCGGCCTTCGCGCAGCATGTACTTCTCATTGAGCAAGCCTTCGATGATGGCCGCGCGGGTGGCCGGGGTGCCCAGGCCTTTTTCCTGCATGGCTTCGCGCAGCTCGTCGTCGTCGATGGTTTTGCCAGCGCCCTCCATGGCGCCGAGCAGCGTCGCTTCGGAATAGCGCGCGGGCGGCTTGGTGCGCAGGCCTTTGGCCTCGACGGATTCGGTGCGCACGGTTTCGCCCTCGCGCACCGGCACCAGGTTCTGGCCTTTGTCGCCGTCCTTGGCGCCTTCCACGTCTTCGGCCGCTTCTTTGCCGTAGACCGCCATCCAGCCCGGCTTGACCAACACCTTGCCTTCGGTCTTGAAGTTATGGCTGAGCACGGTGGATATGCGGGTGGTCACCATGAACTCGGCGCTTGGGAAAAACACCGCGATGAAGCGGCGCACCACCAGGTCGTAGAGTTTTTGTTCGGCATCCGACAGACCGCTGGGCGCCTGCAGCGTCGGGATGATGGCAAAGTGGTCGCTGACCTTGCTGTTGTCGAAAATGCGCTTGCTCGGGCGGATGTAGTTCTGGTTGAGCGCGGTCAGCGCGTGCGGCGCCAGGTGGCGCATGCCGCTGTCGGCCAGCATCTCAAAGGTCTGCTTGACGGTGGGCAGGTAGTCCTCGGGCAGGGCGCGCGAATCGGTACGCGGATAGGTCAGCGCCTTGTGGCGTTCGTACAGGCTTTGCGCCAGCTGCAGCGTGGTCTTGGCCGAAAAACCAACACGGCCGTTGGCCTCGCGCTGCAAGCTGGTCAGGTCATACAGCAGACCACTGGCCTGGGTGGTGGGTTTGCTCTCTTCGCGCACGCTGGCGGTTTTGCCGCGCACCGCTTCCACAATGGCCAAGGCCTCGCGCTGGTCCCACACGCGGTCGGCGCGCGCGTCGGTGTCGGCGTCTTCGCCAGTGGGTTTTTTGAAGTTGGGGTCGAACCACTTGGCCGGGTATTCGCCGGCCTCGGCCAAAAAGGACGCGTGGATTTCCCAATAGTCGCGCGCCTTGTGGGCGCGGATTTTTTCTTCCCGCTCCACCACCACCGCCAGCGTGGGCGTTTGCACCCGGCCC
>JBEIEH010000149.1:0-6860 GCA_040383055.1 Burkholderiaceae bacterium | reverse complement strand
TATTGACCACCTATGGCGACGGTCTGGCCGATTTTCTGGCCACTCGCTTGCCCACACCGCAGCGCTGGCTGTGCGACCTGGCTCGGCTGGAGATGGCGCGCATCCACGCCTTCCACGCGGCCGATATGGCGCCATTGGACGGCCAGGTGTTGCTGGCGCTGACCGCTGAACCCGAACGGCTGGCGGGCACCCGCATCGGTCTGTTGCCCGGCGTGACGGTGGTGCGATCCGACGGGCCGGTGTTTGACGCCTGGGCCAGCCACCCAGGAGGCCACCCGCGTGGCACGGGCGGGCCGCAATCGGTGCTGGTGACGCGCGAAGACTGGGAGGTGGTGGTGATCGCCATTGATACCGGCACTGCCCTGTTGGTGCAGGGGCTGCAACAGGGCCTGGCGCTGGGCGATGCGCTGGAGCAGGCCGCCGCCGACCACCCAGACTTTGACGTGGTGCAGGCGCTGGCGCTGCTGATTCGACAACGCTGCCTGGGCAGCGTCACCCCTCCCCCATCCACCCATTGAGGACACACCATGCACACTTGGCTGACCCGCGTCATGGCGCTGGAGGCGCACTTCAGGCGCATCCCACACACCGTCATCGCTTTCATCGCCCGCTTTTCACTGGCCGCCGTGTTTTGGCAATCGGGCCAAAGCAAAATCGAGGGTCTGGCGATCAACATCGTCAACGGCGAATGGCTGCTGGGCTGGCCACGGCTGGGCGAGAACACGATTCCCCTGTTTGCCGAGGAGTACCGCTTGCCGCTGTTGAGCCCTGAGCTGGCGGCCTATCTGGCCACCGTGGGCGAACATGTGCTGCCTATTCTGTTGTTGCTGGGTCTGTTCACCCGCTGGGCCGCCTTGGGCCTCTTGGGCATGACGCTGGTGATTCAGCTGCTGGTCTACCCCAAAGCCTGGATGGTGCACGGCCTGTGGGCCACTGGCCTGCTCTACCTGATGGTGCACGGCCCAGGCTGCGCTTCTGTGGACGCCTGGCTGCGCCGGGGCTTGCCCCGACCCGCCCCCAACACCCCCCGTGCATAACGCACAATGCCCCGTCACTTGTTGTTTGTTGAACCCTGACCATGCGTACTTTGCCCACCCGCCGCCACGTGCTGGCCACCATGCCCCTGATGCTGAGTCTGCCCGCCTGGGCACAGACCCCCGCGCCCAAACCCGCCGACTGGGCGCGCACCCTGCAGGCCGCGCGCGGCCAAACCGTGTATTTCAACGCCTGGGCCGGCAGCGAGCGCATCAACGCCTACCTGCAGTGGGCCGCCGCTGAGCTGCAACAACAGTTTGGCGTGAAGCTGGAACACGTGAAGATCAGCGACGCCGCCGATGTGGTGCGCCGCGTGCGCGCCGAAAAAGAGGCTGGCCGCGGTGGCGACAGCGGCACGGTGGACCTGATCTGGATCAACGGCGAGAACTTCGCCGCCATGAAACGCGACGGCCTGCTGTTTGGCCCCTGGGCCGAAGCCCTGCCGCACTTTGCCCTGGTGGACGTGGTGGGCAAGCCCAGCACCCGCAGCGATTTTTCGGTGCCCACCGACGGGCTGGAGTCGCCTTGGGGCATGGCGCAACTCACCTTCTTTGCCGACAGCCGCCGCTTGGCCACACCGCCGCAAAGCATGGCCGAACTGCTGGCCCTGGCCAAAGCCCAGCCGGGCCGCATCAGCTACCCGCGCCCACCCAATTTTCACGGCACCACCTTTGTCAAACAAGCGCTGCTCGAGACCACCCGCGACGCCGCTGCGCTGGGCCGACCCTTCAGCGCCGAGGCCTTTGCCGGCGTCACCGCGCCGCTGTGGCAATACCTGGACGCGCTGCACCCGCTGCTGTGGCGCGGTGGCAAACAGTTCCCCGCCAACTCGGCCGCCATCCGCCAGATGATGGCCGACGGCGAGCTGCTGCTGGCCCTGACCTTCAACCCCAACGAGGCCGCCAACGAAATCGCCGCGCAACGCCTGCCCGCCACGGTGCAAAGCTGGCAATTCGCCAAAGGCACGATTGGCAACACCCACTTTGTGGCGATTCCCTTCAATGTGCGCGCCAAGGCCGGCGCACAAGTGGTGGCCAACTTCCTGCTCTCGCCTGCGGCGCAGGCGCGCAAGGCTGACATCGGCGTCTGGGGCGACCCGACGGTGCTGGATCTGCAAAAACTCTCGCCCGCCGACCGCGCCCTGTTTGGCGACAAGCCTCAGCCTGGCCAGGTGGCGCGCACCGCCCCCACCCTGCCGGAGCCGCACGCGAGCTGGGTGGACCCGATCGAAAAAGAGTGGCTGCGCCGCTATGGCTAAGGCCAGACCGCGCCGCGCCACCGCATGAACGACCAGCGCGGGTTGTGGCCGCTGGCGCTGGCGCTGATCGCTGGCCTGCCCTTGCTGGCCACGGCGGGCTTGGCGCTGGCGGCGCTGTTCAACGCCGAGGCCTGGCGCGCGCTGGGTGAAGACCCGACCTGGTTGCGGGCGCTGGGCTTGAGCCTGTGGACCGGGCTGGCGTCCACCGCGCTGGCCTGGTGGGTCAGCGGCGCCTTGCTGCGCCGGGCCTGGGTGGATGGCACGCTGGCGCGGCTGCTGCGGCCGGTGCCCGCCCTGCTGGCCACACCCCACGCGGCGTTTGCGGTCGGGCTGCTGTTTTTGATCGCGCCCAGTGGTTGGCTGCTGCGCGCGCTCTCGCCCTGGCTCACCGGTTTTGATTGGCCCCCGCCCTGGCCCACCAGCCAAGACCCCTGGGGGCTGGGCCTGATCCTGGGGCTGGCCGCCAAAGAGATTCCGTTTTTGCTCTGGACCGCCGCCACCCAGCTGCAGCGCAGCGACGTGCAGCGCCGCTGGGCGGCCGAACACGCGCTGGCCCGTACCCTGGGCTACTCACCGCTGCGCGCCTTTGACACCGTTGTCTGGCCTCAGCTGCGCCCGCGCCTGCGCTGGCCGCTGCTGGCGGTGCTGGCCTATGGGCTGACGGTGGTGGACATGGCGCTCATCATCGGCCCGGGCAGCCCGCCCACCGCCGCGGTGCTGGCCTGGCAGTGGCTGCAAGACGCCGACACCGCCACCCAAGCGCAGGGCGCGGCCGCCGCCGGTGCGCTGGCGCTGGTGGTGGCCCTGTGTGCGCCGCTGGCCTGGTGGGCCTTGTCGGCCCGGCGCGGGGGCGCCGCTCGGCTCAGCGGCGCGCGCGGGCGCTCAGGCACCCTGGTGGGCACTTCCCGTGTGTTGCTGCCAGCGCTGCTGGGCCTGTACGCCGCCGTGTTGGCCGCCCTGGCCGTGGGCAGTGTGGCCGGCGTCTGGCCCTTTCCGCGCGCCTGGCCCGAGCTGTGGACCCTGCAGGCCTGGGCCAGCGTCTGGGCCAGCAGCGCCACCGTGGGCACCACCTTGAGCCTCGCCATCGCCTCCAGCGCCCTGGCCCTGGTCTGGAGCGTGGCCTGGCTCGAACTCGCGCCCGCCCGCTGGGACCGCGCCTTGCGCGGCGCGCTCTACCTGCCTCTGATCCTGCCTTCGGTGCTGTGGGTGCTGGGCCTGTACCGAGGGGTGCTGGCGCTGGGCCTGGAGGCCAGCTGGCTGGGCTTGTGTCTGGCCCACACCCTCATGACCCTGCCTTATGTGCTGCTGGCGCTCTCGCCCGCCTACCTGGGCTTTGATCCGCGTGTGGCCGCCACCTGCGCCAGCCTGGGGCATGGGCGCTGGACGCTGCTGTGGCGGGTGAAATGGCCGCTGCTCAAGCGCGCCCTGGCCAGCGCGGCGGCCGTGGCTTTTGCGGTGAGTGTGGCGCAGTACCTGCCCACGCTCACCGTGGGCGCCGGGCGCTACGCCACCGTCACCACCGAAGCGGTGGCCCTGGCCGCAGGCGCCCAGCGCTCGCTCACCAGCGCCTACGCCTGGCTGCTGTTTGTGCTGCCGGTGTTGGGATTCGCGCTAGCCGCCTGGGTGGGTCGGCCGCGCCGCTTTGCGGCCACCACTCAGGCACACTCGCGACCATGAGCTTGGACATCCACATTCGCCACTTGGGCAGCCCGACGCGGCGGCTGGTGGACAACCTGCGCTTGAGCGTGCCAGCCGGCGCCATCCACACCCTGATGGGCGCCAGTGGCAGCGGCAAGAGCAGCGTGCTCGCCGCCGTGGCCGGCACGCTCCACCCGTTTGGCTTGGGCGCCGGCCTGGGTGGCGACTGGACGGTGTCCCTCAACGGCCAGTGCCTCGACACCCTGCCCACCGAGCGGCGCGGCATTGGTCTGCTGTTTCAGGATGATTTGTTGTTCGCCCACATGAGCGTGGCCGAGAACCTGCTGTTTGCGGTGCCCGCAGGCCCCCGAGCCGAGCGCCAGGCCGCCGTGCAGCAGGCCCTGCAAGACGCGGGGCTGGCTGGCCTGGGCGAACGCGACCCGGCCACGCTCTCGGGCGGGCAGCGCGCCCGGGTGGCGCTGATGCGCGCCCTGCTGGCCCAGCCGCGCGCGCTGCTGCTGGACGAGCCGTTTTCCAAGCTAGACGCCGCGCTGCGCAGCCAGTTCCGCGAGCTGGTGTTTGCCCACATCCGCGCGCGCGGCATCCCGGCGCTGCTGGTCACCCACGACTTGGCCGACGTGGCCGATCCCGCGCGCCTGACTCAGCTCGACGCCCAAGCGCCCGAGCAGCAGCCCCATGCTTGATCGCTCCGCCCAAGCCCTGCTCAAGCCCGCGCTGCAGATCCTGGGCAGCGCGTTGGTGCGCGCCGGTGTGGGCGCCAACACGCTCACCGTGGCCGGCTTTGTGCTGGGCCTGGCAGCGGCCGTGGCGATTGCGTTGCAGGCTTACCTGTGGGGCTTGGGCCTGCTGCTCGCCTCGCGCCTGCTCGACGGGCTGGATGGCACGGTGGCGCGTCTGACGCAGCCCAGCGACGCGGGCGGCTTTCTGGACGTCACGCTGGACTTTGTCTTTTACGCCGCCATCCCGCTGGGCTTTGCGCTGGCCGATCCGGTCGCCCATGCGCTGCCCGCTGCGGTGCTGCTGGCCAGCTTCATCGGCACCGGCAGCAGCTTTTTGGCCTTTGCCGCGCTGGCCGAAAAGCGCGGTCTGGCCGACACTGCGCTGCCCGGCAAAAGTTTTTACTTTTTGGGCGGCCTGACCGAGGCAACCGAGACCATCGCGGTGTTCGCCGCCATGTGCCTGTGGCCACAGCACTTTGCCTGGCTGGCCTATGGTTTTGCGGCGCTGTGCGCACTCACCACCGCCATGCGCATCACCTGGGGTGTGACCCGCTTATCGCGCCCTTGACCGAGCGCTGCACCGGCACAGCGGCCCTGTAAGAATCTGGCCACCGGCCCGACCCACTGGCATCACCAGGAGAGTTTTTGATGCGTTCGCCCAAGTTGTTTGTGTTGCTGCTGCTCGCGCTGGCCATCGGTGCCTTTGTGGCGCTGGACCTGGGCCGCTTTCTGAGCGTTGAAGCGCTCAAGGCCAGTCAGGCCGACTTTGCCCAGCTGCAGGCTGAGCGGCCGTTGACCGTGGCCGCTGTGTATTTCGTGCTCTACGTGGCGGCCACCGCGCTGTCGATCCCGGGCGCCACCATCATCACCCTCGCCGGTGGCGCCCTCTTTGGTCTGTGGCAAGGCCTGTTGATCGTGTCGTTTGCGTCCACCATCGGCGCCACGCTGGCCTTTCTGGCCTCGCGTTTTGTGCTGCGCGACTGGGTCGAAGGCAAGTTCGGCAACCGCCTGGCCGACATCAACGCCGGTGTGGAGAAGGAAGGCGCGTTCTACCTATTCACCCTGCGCCTGATCCCGGTGGTGCCCTTCTTCTTGATCAACCTGCTCATGGGCCTGACCCGCATGAAGGCCTTCACCTTCTACTGGGTGAGCCAGCTCGGCATGCTGGCCGGCACGGCGGTGTATGTGAACGCCGGCACCCAACTGGCACAGCTCGATTCGCTCAAAGGCATTGTGAGCCCGGCGCTCTTGGGCAGCTTTGTGTTGCTGGGCGTGTTCCCGCTGATCGCGCGCCGCATCGTGGCCGCGGTGCACAAGCGCAAGGTCTACGCCCGCTGGGCCAATCAGCGCCCCAAGACCTTTGACCGCAACCTGATCGTGATCGGCGGTGGCGCCGGTGGTTTGGTCAGCGCCTACATCGCCGCGGCCGTCAAGGCCAAGGTGACGCTGATCGAGGCCCACAAAATGGGGGGCGACTGCCTGAACTACGGCTGTGTGACCAGCAAAGCGCTGATCAAAAGCGCCAAGCTGGCTCACCAGATGCGCCACGCGTCCAAGTATGGCCTGAGCGACGCCACGCCCAGCTTCAGCTTCAAAACGGTGATGCAGCGCGTGCACGACGTCATCAAAGCCATCGAGCCGCACGACAGCATCGAGCGCTACACCGGTTTGGGGGTGGAGGTGTTGCAGGGGTACGGCAAGCTGGTCAACCCCTGGACGGTGGAGATTGCTCTGAATGGCGGTGGCACCCAGCGACTGACCGCCCGCGCCATCGTGATCGCCGCAGGCGCACGCCCTTTTGTACCACCCCTGCCCGGCTTGGACGAGGTGGGTTATGTCACCAGCGACACGCTGTGGGACGAGTTCGCCAAGCTCGATGACGTGCCCCCGCGCCTGGTGGTGTTGGGCGGCGGCCCGATCGGCAGCGAGCTGGCGCAAAGTTTTGCGCGGCTGGGCTCACAGGTCACGCAAGTGGAAATGGGCGCGCGCATCATGGTGCGTGAAGACGCCGAGGTGAGCGAACTGGCCAAAGCGTCGCTGCAAGCCGACGGCGTGCAAGTGCTCACCGGCCACAAAGCGCTGCGCTGCGAACTCGTCAACGGCGAAAAGACCTTGGTGGTGGAACACCACGGCGCTGAAAAACGCATCGTGTTCGACCAACTGCTGTGCGCCGTGGGCCGCGTGGCGCG
>JBEIEH010000148.1:0-6872 GCA_040383055.1 Burkholderiaceae bacterium | reverse complement strand
GGTCGCCCCGTCGTAGACGCGCACCGTCTCTCCGGCCGCCAAGCTCGCCCCGGCGCTGGCTCCACCGAGCTGGCCGCTGACCACCACGTTGGTGTCGTCGGTCACGCCCCCGCTGGCCACGTTGCCCGTGACGATGCCCACGTTGTCCGCTATCCCTCCCACCGCCGCCGCCGTCGCCGGCGCTTGGGTGTCCACGGTGATGGCGATGGCAGCGCTGGGCAGGCTCTCGTTGCCCGCTGCATCGGTGGCGGTCAGCCTCAGGCTGTGCAAACCTTCGCTCAGACCCGGCGCCCCCGGCGTCACGCTCCACGCCCCGCTAGGCCCCACCACCACACTGGCAATCGGCGCCCCATCGGCGTACAGCGTGATCAGCTCCCCCGGCGTGGCACCCGTGCCGCTGAAGGTCGGTGTCGTGTCATCGCTCACCGCCCCATCGCTCACGCTGCCCTGCACCACCCCCACATCGTCGCTCACACCCACGTTGCTCGGCGCCGCTGGCCTCGTCGTGTCGAGTGTGTAGCTGAAGTCGTGTTGATTCGGGTTGTTTTGGGCGTCCAGCGCTTGCGCTCGGAAGACATACGTCCCATCGGCCCCCAACGCCGGCACTTCATAGCGCCAGCTGCCGTCCGGGCCCACCGTGGCGCTGCCCAGGGTGATGCCGCCTTCACTGATGGTCACCACCTGCCCCACACGACCCGTACCAACCAATGTGGGCGTGCCGTCGTTGGCTGTGCCACCGTCGGCCACCTGGCCCAGCACCGGGTCTCGGTTGTCTTCTGCCCGAACCACAGACACAGCCTTGAGCGCCGTGTCGAGCGTGATCGCCACCGTGCGTGGTTCGCTGCGGTTGCCCGCTGGATCTTGTGTCACCACGCTCAGCGTGTGTTCGCCGTCGGCCAACGCCACTGTGGGGGTCACGCTCCAACGGCCATCGGGTCCCACCACCGCGCTGCCCAAGACCACGGCTCCGCTGCTCACAAACACCAAGGCGCCAGGCTCGGCGCCAGTGCCGCTGACGGTGGGCGCCGCATCGTCTGTCTGCACGCCAATCTGTCCCACGCCCGCGCCCAGCACACCACGCAAGGCGCCCACATCGTCCAACACCTCGAAAACCACACCCGAGGGCGCGGAGGCGTCCACCACGATCACGCGCTCGCCGCTGCGTGGCCCTTCCTCGCCCTCAACACTCCTAGCGCTGGCGGCGATGCGGTGCTCACCTTCGGCAAGATCGTCCGACAGCTCAAATCGCCAACGCCCATTGGCATCGGCCAACACGGCGAGTTGTGGCTCTCCGTCGATCCACACCGTGACCCATGTGCATGGCATGGCGACGCCGCTGACCACGGGACGCAGATCGTCCGTGGTGTGGTGCTGCTGCAGAGCCCCTTGGATCAACCCCACATCGTCCAACAGACCGTCGATCGATGCCACGGACAAACGGGCATCGGCGATCATCATCGGCCACGTGTCCGACCAAGAGCTGACCGAGGCGTCGCTGACGGCGCGCACCCGGATGTTGCGCACACCCGTGGGCCACCCCTCGGCTGGCGTGAAGGTCCAGCGCCCCTCCACCACCGCCGCTTCACCTATTTTCTGATCGCCGTCGAAGATCTCGACCCGCGTGGCCGTCGCCGGCGCGTCGCCTTGCAAGGTGGGCCGTTGCCCAGCCGCTTCACCCTGAACCAAGCGGCGCCCACCAGACCACGCTTCGCTGATGCTCGCAGGCGCGAGCGGCAAGGCCTGGCCACCCGAATCCTTTTGTGTCGACCCCACCGCGACCGCCGCGGTCAAACCACCCAACCCGGGCACCCAGCCCGTCATTGGAAACGCGCTCGCCACCACGCCACCGAGCGCGCCGCCGGTTGCCACATGGCTGCCCAAGGCATACAAACCCGTCACACCATCGAGCAATGAACTGATGCGCAGCCCTGGGTCTCCCGTCATCGGCATGTAGCCGTACACCGCGCTGCCTTCGGACAAGCCTTGCACGGCAGCGGTCGCGATGTCGCTGAAATAGCCCTCGATCACCAAGTGCTCGAAAGACTCGGCGCTTTCCATCAAATCGATATGGAGATCCTGCCCGTCTCGTCGCCCTTTGATGACGTCCGGGGCGAAACCGGTGGATTTGCGCAGCAATTCCACCCGCTGAAGCTCGCGCGCGTGAATCTTCAACACCTGCCGGCCAGAGGCATCGACCTCAAACCAACGCTCTTCATTGCCACGGGTGACGATTCGGACCCTGAATATCTTGTTCATGCTCAACCTGTTGTTGCGGGCGCTTTCGCTCATGTCAAACAAGCGTGGCCCGGCCAAAAGAACGACAACAGGCGATGATATTTAAATCGTCAAATATGACAATTAGCCATATTTACGAATATATAGAGTTTTTTATTTTTTTATCAGCATTACGGTTTACTTTCCACGATTTGTGGGGTTCAGGCCGGAGAAATAGGCTCGGCTGAACACAAGACTTCGTGCGAACACGAGAAAAGCGTCACGCTGACTGTCGCGATTTGTCTACAACCGTTGGGGGAGGGAGCGCCATGAGCGCGGAGCCGATTGGCATCCATGGCGTGACGGGCCTGAGTAGGCCTTCGGTGGCGCGGCTGGCGGGGATCGAACCCACGACCCTTGGCTTCGGAGGCCAATACTCTATCCACTGAGCTACAGCCGCGTGCGTTGCCATTCTACATGGCGCATCGGCTCGTCAGGTTCACACAGGGCTGCCCGTTATAATTTTGGGTTGGCCGGCCTCGCTCGAGGGGCCGATGTGGCTTCAACCGTAGGCCCAACCCGATTCTTCCTTCCTCAGAGGACACCATGAGCGACAGCGATCACGACTCCCACACCGGCCCCGTCAAGACTCCCATGCAGCTCTTGTGGCTGTCGTTTTTCTCTTTTGTGATCCCAGTGTTCGTGATCATTGGTTTGGTGTACTACGTGACATCCGCCCCCAAGCCAGCCGCTGGCGCTGTCGACACCGAAATTGCGCTGGCCGAGCGCATCCAGCGCGTCGGCAGCGTGGAGTTGCGCGACGCCAACCGTCCTCTGCAAGCCGGCGACGCGGTCTACAAGGCGCAATGCGCGGCCTGCCATGACGCCGGCTTGGCTGGTGCCCCGAAGTTCGGTGATGCGGGCGCCTGGGGCGGACGCATCGGAGCGGGCTACGAGGCCTTGTTGACCTCCGCTCTCAAGGGCAAGGGCGCCATGGGCGCACAGGGCGGCGGCGCGTTTTCCGACATCGAGATTGGTCGAGCCGTGGTGCACATGGCGAATGCTGGTGGCGGCAAATTCGATGTGCCGAATCCTCCTGCCGCTGCTGCCCCTGCTGACGGTGCGGCTCCTGCGGCCGAACCCGCCAAGTGAGCCACTAGGCTTCATAGAAAAACCCGCCTCGGCGGGTTTTTTTGCGCCTATCGCGGCGTCTGGTGGGGACTCAGCACATAACGGAAGCGGGTCGGCATATCGGCCCGCTGCACCGGCACAGGCTCAGCACCTTGTCGCTCCAGCCAAGTGGCCGCACCCAACATGTCGGCGCTGTGAACCACACCCAGTCCACAAGCGGCGCTGCCGTACAGCAGGCCGTCCTCGTCCACCCACAGGGCGTCGAGCGTCACCGCTTGCCCTGTGTGAGCACACCAGCCTTGACCGTCGGCCGTCAGCCGCCAAATCCAAGGGGTCAGCGCCAATTCCACAAACACCCTCTGAGGTCCGTTCTGAAAGAACCAACAACCCTGAGAGTCGCAACCGTAGTTCCGCCCAATAAAGGCGATCAACCCATCGTGCTGCAGGCGACTGCCTTTGGCCAGCGGCCATCGGTCGCGCGCCTGAAATGCGCCGGCCGCCTGAGCGGCATCGTCGCGCAAATACCAGTCGCCACGGGCGTCAAGCCCCAACCAGCCGTAACAGGCCGGCACCCTGGGCCACTTCGCCATTGCCGCCCGAACGATGTCATCCATGCCGATCCTCGTCGCTCATGTGTGGGGACAACCAATCGCAGACCACACTCGGCATCCACCCCACATCGCCACGCCAATCGCCTTGCCAACGCGGGTAGCCGACATGACCACCGTGGCGGGTATGAGCCAACACCACGCTCGAACCGACATCGCTGGACCGCGGCAAGGACGATACCGGCACAAAGGGATCGTCTTCGGCGTTCAACGCCAACGCTGGCACAGTGATGTCGCCCATGCGGTGCTTGGCAGACGCGCTCGTCCAGTAGTGTTCAACGCCTGCGAATCCATGCACTGGCCCTGTAAAGACGTCGTCAAACTCCCTCAGCGTGTTGGCCGCCACGGCTTTGCGCACATCAAAGAGCCCCGGAAATTGGCGGTGTTTATCGACCGCCTTGCGTCGCATGGTGCGCAAAAACATCGGGGTGTAGATCCATCGGCAGGCGCCCTGCTCCAGCGCGGCGCCGCTTGCCATCAGATCCAGCGGTGAACACACCGATGCGATAGCCCGCACCCGACTTTTGGCCACCTGCGCCTGCACTCCCGCCCAGAGCATGAGCGCATTGCCACCCAGAGACACTCCTGCGGCCACCCGCGGTTGGTCGGGGTAGCGCTCTGCCACGCGCTGCAACAGCCAGTCAATCTCGATGTGATCGCCCGAGTGATATGCCCTCGGCATCAGATTGGGCGTCCCCCCGCAACCCCGAAAATGGGGCAACACGCAATCCCATCCCCGGGCCACCGCTTCAGCAGCAAATGCCTGTGCGTAATGGCTTTCGGCGCAGCCTTCCAAGCCGTGAAACAGCACCAGTACCGGTCGTGTGTTGTCGGCTGGGGCACCCGCCCAGGTCGCCAGCAGTTGATCGCCATCGGGAGTGCGCCAGACCTCGCGGCGCCACGCGACACGGGGGCGACGGGCCACCTTGGCGGCCCAGATGGTCTGCACATGGGGGTTTCGCCAAACCCCGGGCAACTCAAACCGCATGCCCACTTTCAATGCAACACCGAAGGGGCGCTCTGCAGCTCCATCGGCTCTTCTCGCTGGCCTGGGCTCGCGTGGTGAGCGACCATGCGCCAGCCTTGGGGCAGGCGAGCGTACACATTCGTTGCCAAGACCCAGGCTTTTTGAGGGCCGTCATTGCCCACCAACTCCACCGTCTCCGTCACGCTGTGTATCGCCCACCCCTCGTGCTGCGAACGATGCGCCTTGGCCAAACGGACCCTCACTGGCCCATGGGCCAACACCAACTCAAATGCGTGCCTCACGGCCGTCAAGCCGAGCAACCTGGGGCCACCCGGATGCACACAAGCCACATCGTCGGTGTCGGCCCAGCAAGCCATCAGCCGTTCGATGTCACCCGATTGCATGGCTTCATAGAACGTCTGCTCCACTTCATCTGGGGAGCCCAGAGCGAATGGGTGCTTGGCCATGGGTCACTCCCGAGGCGTTTGGGGTGTGCGGTTGTTCATCACCAAGTTGAGTTCTTGGCGCAAGGTGCGGTTGATCTGTGCCAAAGCTTTGACCTTTCGATTGGTCTCCCGCACCCGATCCGACAAGCGCTTGGTGATGGCCAGCAGCAAACGCGCCGCCACCCGCGGCTCTTCGCGCATGAGCGCCAACATGTGTGGGCGGGTCAAAATGGCAGCGACCACCTCGCCATCCGCCGTGCAGGTGGCAGATCGGGGCGTGCCGTCGAGCAAGCCCATTTCCCCGATCAAGGCGCCGGGCCCCAACACGCTCACCACAATGTCCTCGTCTACCCCATTGACCTCACTGGCGACTGAGACCTCGCCATCCAGCACCAACAACATGAAGTCGTTGTGCACATCCTCCCCCTCGCGCATCAAGACGGTGCCGTCTTCAATCCGCCGGGGTTGCATGTAGTTCACCACCAGCGTCGCGTCCTCGAAGGTGAGCTCCTCCAGCGCGGACGGCGTGATCAACAGACGTGCGGCGACCTCTTTGGGATCGAGATCGGGGTTTTGTGACAAAGAAGTCATGTGGGGATTGTGAACCAAACCGTATTTGGAAGGGTGGATGCGGGGCACAAAAAAGCCGACCCAGAGGTCGGCTTTTTGGAGAGCGAATGTTGTGCGCTCAGTGCTTCTGACGGTACTTGCGCAAAGCGGCAATCTGGGCAGCCATGACCGCCAATTCCGATGCTGCCTTGGCCATGTCGATCTCGCTCTTGGCGTTCTTCATGGCCTCTTCGGCTTGTTTGCGGGCTTCGGTGGCCTTGGCTTCGTCAAGATCAGCACCTCGGATAGCGGTATCGGACAACACCGTTACCCGGTTGGGCTGTACTTCAAGAATGCCGCCGGCGACAAACACGAACTCCTCGCCGCCATCGGCCTTCTCAATGCGCACCGCACCCGGCTTGATGCGGGTGATCAGCGGTACGTGGCCGGGCAGGATGCCGAGTTCGCCAGCTTCACCAGGCAAAGCCACAAACTTGGCTTCGCCGTTGAAGATCGACTCTTCGGCGCTGACCACATCGACGTGGATGGTGCTCATAGGTACTCCAGTTAAAAGGTGAGTGGAAAGCAAGCAGCGGGGTGACTGGCTAGACGCCGCGCCCAGCCGTACTCAAGGTACGGCGAGCCCGGCCACAACGCCAGGCGCCCCGAGGCGCAGCTTTACGCCACCTTTTTGGCCTTTTCGAAGGCTTCGTCGATGGTGCCAACCATGTAGAAAGCCTGCTCGGGCAGGTGATCGCACTCACCTGCGGCGATCATCTTGAAACCACGGATGGTTTCCGACAGCGGCACGTACTGGCCTGGCGAGCCGGTGAACACCTCAGCCACGTGGAACGGCTGCGACAGGAAACGCTGGATCTTGCGGGCGCGGGCCACGGCCAGCTTGTCTTCCGGCGCCAGTTCGTCCATGCCCAGAATGGCGATGATGTCGCGCAGCTC
>JBEIEH010000147.1:0-6935 GCA_040383055.1 Burkholderiaceae bacterium | reverse complement strand
TCCCCACCTGTGTGCTGATGATCAACGGTCAACCGGTCAACGGCTTTATGTGCGCCTTGCCCAAGGGCCAAATCACCGCGTTTTTGGACAAATTCCTGCCCAGCGAATCCGACTTGGCCGCCCAGGCCGAGGCCGAAGAAGCCCAGGCCGCGCTGGCCGACGGCGACGCCGACAGCGCCATCGACAAGCTGCTGCACGCGGTGCAGCAGGCGCCCGACAACGACGAGCTGCGTTTTGAATTGGTCAAGCAACTGATCGGCATGGGCCGGCTCGACGAGGCCGGCACCCACTTGGCACCCGGCCTGAACCAGCTGCCGCCCAAGCTGCGCCTCGAAGCCCTGAAGCACTGGCACGACGCGCTGACCTTTGTGATGCAAGACGAACGCGGCGAATGGGCGCTGGAGCAGTTCGACGCGCTGATTGCGCAGAACAAACGCGACTTCGACACCCGCCTGGCCAAGGCGCGCGCCCTAATTGCCGAAGGCCAATGGCCCGAGGCGATGGAAGAGCTGCTGGAGATCATCATGCGCGACAAGGCCTGGGGCGACGAAGTGCCGCGCAAAAGCTATGTGGCCCTGCTCGAACTCATGACCCCGCCCAAACCCAAGGACGGCGGCCCGGTGCCCGGCAAGACCGCGGGCGGTATTGAACTCGCAGGCAAGGCCGCGGTGCAGGAAGACCCGCAGGCCGAGCTGGTGTCGCGCTACCGGCGCAAGCTCAGCATGGCGTTGAACTGACCCACCCCCGCGCCGCGCCTGCGGCGCGTCACCCCCTCAAGGGGGCAACGCGAGTGGGCCGGCAAAGCCGGCCCCACCGCGTTCTGGACGAGCTTCCCTTCACTGGGACATAGACGCTGAATAACGGTGCAGCCATCGCGCACCATTCACACACTGTCTGACGTCTTACCGCGTCGGGCCAGCTTGCGCCTCAATGGTGTGGCGCAGGGGGGTGAGGGCGCCCAGGGCCATCAGGACTTCACCGACCACAAACATCGGTCCAACCAGCAAACCGACAAGATCGTCGGCAAAGGCGGGTTTTTTGCCTTCCCAGAAGTGGCCGACAAACTGGAAGATCCAGCCGACCACAAAAACGCCGAGCGCCCAGACCCAAGGCGCAGCGCCATCGAGCTGGGTCGACAGCCAAGCGGCCGTGCCATGGGCCATGGCGCACAACACAGCGGTGACCACAGCGGTGGCGAAGCCCAACGCGCGCTGGCCACGCGTCACATACCACGCGGCGCCCAGCAGCCAAACCAGCCAGGCGGCGGTGATGGGCATGGCACCCAGGCTCACCACCGGCCAGACAAGAAAGAGAAAGATCGCGTAGACGATGAGCGGAATGCCGATCAGGTGGGTGGCGATGTTGCGGCGGTCGCGGTGGTAATGGGCGTACTGCACCATCAGCTCGTCGGCGGGTTTGCGAAGCGAATGCACCTTGGGTCTCCTAGAATTGAGGTCAGAACCTTGCTTCATTTTTCCGCAAACGCTGTTCGCCGTCTACCGGACGGGAGACGCGTCTTTCGTGCGGGATGGTGCGGCAGGCTGCCAAATCACTTCGCCGTAGGCATCACAAACTCAGCGCCTTTGCCAATGCTCTCAGGCCAGCGCTGCATGATCGATTTTTGTTTGGTGTAGAAGCGCACACCCTCTTCGCCGTAGGCGTGCATGTCGCCAAACAGCGAACGCTTCCAGCCACCAAAACCCTGCCAGGCCATGGGCACGGGGATCGGCACGTTGATGCCGACCATACCCACCTGGATGCGCCGCGCAAATTCGCGGGCCACGTTGCCGTCGCGGGTGAAGCAGCTGGTGCCGTTGCCGAATTCGTGGTCGTTGATGATTTGCACCGCGGTCGCAAAGTCGGGCACGCGCACACAGCTCAGCACCGGGCCGAAGATCTCTTCCTTGTAGATCTTCATGTCGGTGGTCACGTGGTCGAACAGCGTGCCGCCCATCCAGAAGCCCTGCTCACAGCCGGCGCCGGCCTGGGCGCCGTCGAACTCGCGGCCATCAACCAGCAGCTTCGCGCCTTCAGCCACACCCGCGTCGATGTAGCCCTTGATGCGCTGGCGCGCCGCGTCGGTGACGATGGGGCCCATTTCGGCCGCCAGGTTTTCGCCGTTGAGCACTTTCAGGGTTTGGGTGCGCTTGATGAGCTTGGGGATGATCTTGTCGGCCACATCACCGACCAGCACCGCCACCGAAATAGCCATGCAGCGCTCGCCGGCCGATCCATAGGCCGAGCCGATCAGCGCGTCGACCGCCTGGTCCAAGTCGGCATCGGGCATGACCACCATGTGGTTCTTGGCGCCGCCCAGCGCCTGCACCCGCTTGCCGTGGTGAGCGCCGGTTTCGTAGATGTGGTTGGCAATGGGGGTCGAGCCCACGAAGCTGATGGCCTTCACATCAGGATGCACCAGCAGCGCGTCCACCGCCTCTTTGTCGCCCTGCACCACGTTGAACACACCGTCGGGCAGGCCGGCTTGTTTGAGCAGCTCGCCCATGAACAGGCTCGGGCTCGGGTCAAGTGGGCTGGGCTTCAGGACAAAGGTGTTACCCGCTGCAATGGCCAGCGGGAACATCCACATCGGCACCATGACCGGGAAGTTGAACGGCGTGATGCCGGCGACCACACCGAGCGGTTGGCGCAACGTCCAGTTGTCCATGCCGGTGGAGACTTGGTCGGTGAAGTCACCCTTCAAGAGCTGCGGAATGCCGCAGGCGAATTCGATGATGTCGATACCGCGCGAGACCTCACCCTGCGCGTCGGTGAACACCTTGCCGTGTTCGGCGGTGATCATGTGGGCCAGCGTGTCCTTGTGCTGGTTCACGAGTTCAAGAAACTTGAACATGACGCGCGCGCGGCGGATGGGCGGGGTGTCGGCCCAGTCGGCAAAGGCGGCTTGGGCGGCGGCCACGGCGGTGTTCACATCGGCCGCGTTGGCCAGCTGCACCCGGCCAGTGACGGCGCCAGTGGCGGGGTTGGTGACGTCTTGGGCGCGGCTGGCGCTGCCGGGGGTGATGTGGCCTGCGATGTAGTGGCCAATGGAGGCGATGTGGGCTGCGTTCATGGGGTGTCTCTTTCGGATGAGATGTCGGCGAAAAGCCGCAGTGTAGAAACGCTCAGGCAGTGCGAGAAGCCCCGAGAATTGAATGCATTGTTCATATTGGTGAACAATGCCGCCATGGAAATCCAAAAAATCCACGCGCTCTGGAACCACTGCCACTGGCTCACCGTGCTGGCCGAGCAAGGCAGTTTCACCGCCGCTGCGGCCCGCCTGGGCGTGAGCAAAGCGGCCATGAGCCAGCACATCGCCGAGCTGGAGCGTCAGGCCGGCGTGGCCCTGGTGCAGCGCAGCACCCGCAGCGTGCGCCTGACCGAAGCCGGCCAGCAGCTGGTGGACAGCACACGCGGAGCCTTTGAGCAAATCGCCCAAGGCTTCGCCCAGGTGCGCGACCGGGCCGAAGCGCCCAGCGGCCTGCTGCGCGTGACCGCGCCGGTGGCGTTGAGCCGCCAACAAATCGTGCCGCGCTTGCCGGTGTTTCTGGCGCAGTATCCAGACATTCGCATTGAGCTCAACCTGAGCGACCGCCTGAGCGCCTTGGCCACCGAAGGTTTTGATCTGGCCATTCGCCACACCGACGCGCCGCCCGACACGCATGTGGCCACGCTGCTCTGCAGCACCCAGTCGGTGCTGGTGGCCAGCCGCGCTTACCTACAGCGCGCGGGGGCGCCGCAACACCCCGACGATTTGGCGCAGCACAACTGCCTGCATTACCCCCGCCCGCAAGCCCGCCCGGCCTGGTCGCTGCAGCGCAGTGGGCGCGGGAAAAATGTCCACAACACCGAACGGGTGACGGTGCCGATTGGGGGCACGCTGGCCGCCAACAACAGCGAGGCGCTGCGCGACGCTGCGCTCGGTGGCCTGGGCATCGCTCTGTTGCCCGATTTCAGTGCACAAACGGCGCTGCAGACGGGCCAGTTGCAGGTGGTGCTGCCAGGCTGGACGCCGGTGGGCTCGTACGCCGAACACATTTACGCCATCCGCCCCTACAGCGCCCATGTGCCACGGGCGGTGTCGGTGTTTGTGGACTATTGGCGCGCCGCTTTGCGCAACGGCTTTGCCAGCTGAAGGCTCAGCCCATCAGCCGCGTCAGCGCTTCCTGGTACTTGGCGGCGGTTTTGTCGATCACCTCGCGCGGCAGGCGCGGCGAGGGCGGGGTTTTGTCCCAGGGTTTGCCGTTGACTTGGGCGCTCTCCAGCCAGTCGCGCAAAAACTGCTTGTCGTAGCTCGGTGGGTTGCTGCCCACGGCGTACTGGTCGGCCGGCCAGTAACGCGAGCTGTCGGGGGTCAGCACCTCGTCCATCAGCACCACTTGGCCTTGGGCATCGAGTCCGAATTCGAACTTGGTGTCGGCGATGATGATGCCCTTTTTGAGCGCAATCTCGGCCGCTGCGGTGTACAGGCGAATCGAGATGTCGCGGATCTGCGCGGCCAGCTCGGGGCCGATCATCTCCACCGTGCGCTCGAAGGTGATGTTCTCGTCGTGCTCGCCCACCGCCGCTTTGGCGGCCGGGGTGTAGATGGGCTCGGGCAGCTTCGATGCGTTCTGCAGGCCTTCGGGCAAGGGCACGCCACAGACCTGGCGGTTGTCTTGGTATTCCTTCCAGCCGCTGCCGGCCAAGTAGCCGCGCACCACCGCTTCCACCGGAATGGGTTTCAAGCGCTGCACCAGCATGCTGCGGCCCTGCACCTGGGGCAGCTCGTCGGGCGCCACCACGCTTTCGGGGTCGTCGCCGGTCAGGTGGATCGGGCAGATGTTCAGGCCCTTGGGGCCCAGCTGGTCGAACCAGAACAGCGCCATCTTGGTCAACAGCACGCCCTTGCCCGGAATGGGCTCGCCCATGATCACGTCGAACGCGCTGATGCGGTCGGACGCCACCATCAGAATGCGGTCGTCGCCCACGGCGTAGTTGTCGCGCACCTTGCCGCGCGCCAGCAGCGGCAGGGAATGGAGGGCGGAGGTGTGGACGGCGGTGCTCATGGGGGATGGGTGACCTGTCAAAACGATGAAAAAAGCCCGTTGCCTTGAACAGCCAACGGGCTTGGAACCATTCGGGACGATTATCGCCTCTGAGCGCTGCGTCTCCCGCTGGTGTGCGCTGGGTTCAGTTCACCACCTGCGCCAGCTCACCTTGGGCGTAGCGCTGGGCCATCACGCTCAGGGTGTGGCCCTTGATTTTGGCGCCTTGGCCTTCGCAGCCGAACTCCAAATAACGCTGCTTGCAGATGGCCTGCGCGGCGGCGCGCGCGGGCTTGAGCCATTCGCGGGCGTCGAACTTGTCGGGGTTTTCGACCAAGAATTTGCGGCAGGCGGCCGTCATGGCCAGGCGGATGTCGGTGTCGATGTTGATCTTGCGCACACCAAACTTGATGGCTTCTTGGATTTCCTCGACCGGCACGCCGTAGGTTTCCTTCATCTGGCCGCCGTACTGGTTGATCAGCGCCAGCAGCTCCTGCGGCACGCTGGAGCTGCCGTGCATCACCAAGTGGGTGTTGGGGATGCGGGCGTGGATCTCTTTCACGCGCGAGATCGCCAAGATGTCGCCGGTGGGTTTGCGGCTGAATTTATAGGCGCCGTGGCTGGTGCCAATGGCGATCGCCAGCGCGTCCAGTTGGGTGGCCTTGACGAACACGGCCGCCTCTTCCGGATCGGTCAGCATCTGGCTGTGGTCAAGCTTGCCCACGGCTCCAATGCCGTCTTCTTCGCCGGCGTCGCCGGTCTCCAGATTGCCCAGGCAGCCGAGCTCGCCCTCGACGGTGGCGCCGACCTTGTGCGCCATCTCGACCACGGTCTTGGTGACGTTGACGTTGTAGTCAAAGCTCGACGGCGTCTTGCCGTCTTCCTTCAGCGAGCCGTCCATCATCACCGAGCCAAAACCCAGGTCGAGCGCGCCCTGGCAGACCTTGGGGCTGGTGCCGTGGTCCTGGTGCATGACCAGCGGGATGTGCGGCCACTGCTCGGCGGCGGCCTGGATCAGGTGCTTGATGAAGGGTTCGCCCGCGTACTTGCGCGCGCCGGCGCTGGCCTGCAGGATCACCGGGGCGCCGACCTCGTCGGCGGCCTGCATCACCGCCTGCACCTGTTCCAGGTTGTTGACGTTAAAAGCCGGAATGCCGTAGCCCTGCTCGGCGGCGTGGTCGAGCAGTTCGCGCATGGAAACGAGCGCCATACAAATCCCCTAAACAAAGTTGGTAACCGGTTGGTAACTTCCGGGGATTTTACGTGGCACGCCCTTGCGCCAACTTGACCATGCTGCAGCGGACAACGCTCGCCGGCGCGAGGACGCAAACCCAAGGCGACCGCGGAACCGGCTCCGCCGGGCCGCTGGTCGCGTCCCCCTGGGGGGAAGCAGCGCAGCGGCGCAGGGGGGAGCTTATTCAGGCCGCGCGACAAATCTTGAGCGTGTTGGTGCCGCCGGGCGTGCCCATCGGCTCGCCAACGGTGATGGCGTACACGTCGCCGGTCTGCACAATGCCGCGCTTTTTGAGTTCGGCCTCGGCCTGCGCCAGCGCGGTGTCGCGATCGGCGCTGGTGTCCATCAGCAGCGGGCGCACATTGCGCATCAGCGCCATCTTGCGCTGGGTGCTGACCTTGGGCGTGAGCGCGTAGATCGGCATGCGCACGCTGTGGCGGCTCATCCACAGCGCGGTCGAGCCCGAATCGGTCAGCGCCACGATGGCCTTGGCCTTGAGGTGGTGGGCGGTGAACAGCGCGCCCATGGCGATCGCGTAGTCGATGCGGTTGAAATGCGCGCCGACAAAATCGTCGTCCAGTGGATCGTGGTCGGTTTTTTCGGCCTCGTGGCACACAGCGGCCATCATCTGCACGGTTTCCAGCGGGTATTTGCCGGCGGCGGTTTCGGCGCTGAGC
>JBEIEH010000146.1:0-7004 GCA_040383055.1 Burkholderiaceae bacterium | reverse complement strand
GGAAAGTTCAATGCCCGTTTTTTGGTCAACCCAGGAAAACCCCAGCAATTGTCACGTCCGTGGCGACGACACGCCACCTTTCCCACAAAGTTATCCACAGCTCCTGTGGAACGCTAGGCACCGCGCTCTGGTGCTGGGGCCTGGGCGATAATTTCGGTTTCACGCCCACGTTAGGGGGCTTCTTTTGCTGGAGCAGGGATTGTTGTTTTACATCGTACAAGAAGTGGGTTGGCCGATCTGGCCCTTGTTGCTGTGCTCGGTGGTCGCACTGGCTTTGGTGATCGAACGCTTCATCTTTCTCAAACCGACCAAGGTGGTGCCTTCCCGCCTGCTTGAGGACGTGATCCAAGTCTCGCGCCAGCAACTGCCAGCGCCCGACATGGTCAACCAGTTGGCGCAGAACTCACTGCTTGGCGAGGTATTGGCCAGCGGCTTTCGCCAATTGCACCAGTACCCGCGCTCGTCAGAAGCCGATTTACGCTCAGCACTCGAAGGCGCGGGTCGGCTGGCGGCGGCCAAAATGCAAAAACACTTGGGCGCGTTGGCGACCATCGCGTCGGCAGCGCCCTTGCTGGGCTTGCTCGGCACCGTCATCGGCATGATCGAAATTTTTGGCTCACAAGGCGGCCCGGGCGGCTTGACCGCTGGCGGCGGCGACCCGGCCCAACTGGCGCGCGGCATATCGATTGCGCTGTACGCCACCGCATTTGGCTTGGTGGTGGCGATTCCCAGCCTGATGTTTTGGCGCTATTTCCGCGCCCGCGTCGACGACCACCTGCTGCGCATGGAAGTCGCCAGCGAACGCTTTTTGCGCCACTTGATGCTGGTGCGGAGCGGCGCATGAACTTTCGCTCCGGGGCCAACGATGAGCCCGACATCAACCTGATCCCGTTCATCGACATATTGTTGGTGGTACTGATTTTTTTGATGCTGACCACCACCTTCAACCGTTTTCGCGAGCTGCAGGTCAGTCTGCCGGTGGCCGACGCCAAAGCACCCCAAGAACAGCCCCAGCAAGTGCGAGTCGCCATCAGTGCCGATGGTCGGTTTGCGGTCAACCAACAGCTGCTGGAGACGCCTTCGGTCGACGGCTTGGTGAGCGCGCTGCAACAGGCGGCACACAACCGCTCCAACACCATGGTGGTGATATTGGCCGATGCCGCCGCCACCCACCAATCGGTGGTCAATGTGATGGAGGCCGCACGCCGCAGCGGCTTGGCGCAAATCACCTTCAGCACCCAGACAGCGGGTGCGGGCGGTGGCGATAGCGGTCCATGACGCTCAAGCGGGCCCACTGGTCACAACGTTGGCTGCGCGCCAGCCAGGGCCGTGGACCACTGGCATGTGCCTTGTGGCCGGTGAGCTTGCTCTATGGCTCGATCTGGCACTTGCGGCTCGCGCTGTGGCGCGCTGGCGTTTGGCGGTCGGTTCGCCTACCGGTGCCGGTGCTGGTCGTCGGCAACGTGGTGGCCGGTGGCGCCGGTAAGACGCCCACCACCATCGCCCTGGTGCATCAGTTGCGCGCTCAGGGTTTTGTGCCAGGTGTGGTGTCGCGCGGCTACGGACGTGAAGGCCGCGCTCTTGTGCTGGTGCAAGCCGACACACCGGATAATTTGTGCGGTGACGAACCTGCCTTGATCCACCGCGCCAGCGGCGCGCCAGTGGCGGTGGCGTCTGACCGGGTGATGGCCGGCCAAGCCTTGCTGGCCGCCCACCCCGAAGTCAACCTGCTGATCTGCGACGACGGACTGCAACACTGGCGGCTGCAGCGCGACGTCTCGCTCGCCGTATTCGATGAACGCGGCACAGGCAACGGCTGGCTGTTGCCCGCCGGTCTGCTGCGCGAGCCGTGGCCAGCCCGCCACGCCTGGGCGCCGCAACTGCTGCTGCAGCACACATCGCCCCAAGCGGTCACGTTGCCCAACCCCTTGGGCTTGCCCTTGTTTGAAGCGCAACGTGGCTTGAGCGATGTGGCGGTGAACCTGCTGGGCGAGCGGCGCCCGCTCACGCACTGGGCCGATACCACAGCACCCGTACAGGTGGTGTGCGGCATCGCCAAACCACACAACTTTGTTGACATGCTGCGAGTGCGCGGCCTAGCGGTGTCGCGCCTGTTGGCTCTGGCCGACCACGCCCCGCCCTCTGCGTTGAGCCAAGCCATTGCGTCAACCACTGGAGACGTGGTGTGCACCGAGAAAGACGCCGTCAAACTGGTGGGTGAGTTGCCAGCTTCTGACTTGGTTCGTGTGTGGTCCATCGGTCTCAACCTCAGCCTGCCCGATGGCCTGGTGAAGCACATCGCTGCGCAGCTGCGCGGGTATGATCGTTGACATGGATGCGAAATTGTTGACGCTGCTCGTGTGCCCAGTGACCAAAGGCCCTCTGGTGCTGATGAAAGACCACAGCGAGTTGTGGTTGCGCGCCGCCCGGTTGGCCTATCCCATCCGCGACGGCATTGCGGTGTTGCTGGAAAACGAAGCCCGGGCCTTGAGCGAAGACGAAGCCGAACGCATTCGACCCGCAGCATCCTGAGGCCGAAAACACCGGTTTTTGTAAGCCTTCTGGCGTGATGGTCGTGCTATCCTCCGCCCGGCCTCCGACGGCGGGTTTTCGGGGGCGCCAGCCAGAGACAAGGCCGGCACTTTTCACTCTCAGTCAAGGAATGCGATGAAACTCATCCTGTTGGGCGCTCCGGGCGCTGGCAAGGGCACCCAGGCCACCTTCATCTGCCAGAAGTACGGCATCCCCCAGATCTCCACCGGCGACATGCTGCGCGCCGCGGTCAAAGCCGGCACCCCGCTGGGAGTGCAAGCCAAGGCTGTCATGGACGCCGGCGGCCTGGTCAGCGATGAGCTCATCATCAACTTGGTCAAGGACCGCATCGCCCAAAGCGACTGCGCCAACGGCTTCCTGTTCGACGGCTTTCCGCGCACCATCCCACAGGCCGAGGCCATGAAAGCCGCCGGCGTGAAGCTCGACTATGTGCTGGAAATTGACGTGCCGTTCGACGCCATCATCGAGCGCATGAGCGGACGCCGCTCGCACCCGGCCTCGGGCCGCACCTACCACGTCACCTTCAACCCACCGAAAACGGCTGGCGTGGACGACGTGACCGGCGAGCCGCTGGTACAGCGCGAAGACGACAAAGAAGAAACCGTGCGCAAACGCTTGGACGTCTACAGCGCCCAGACCCGCCCACTGGTGGACTATTACAGCCAATGGGCCAAAACCGACCCAGCCGCGGCCCCCAAATACCGCGCCATCAGCGGCATGGGCTCGGTAGAAGACATCACCGCCCGCGCCATGGCAGCGCTGGCCGGCTGATCAGCAACCTCACACCAGCCACTGGCGCAGACTCTCGGGCACCGACACCGAGCGCTGCGCCGGAAAATCCACCCACACCACGGTGGCGCCGCCGTTGGCGCAGACCACATCGGGCTGGTCGCTGCGGCGCATGTCGTGGTAGGTGTCAAACGACGAACGGCCCACCGCACCGACATAGGTGTGGACGATGACGTCACCGGGATATTCCAACTGCCGGATGAAGTTGCAAAACGCGTTGGCGATCACCGGCCCCATGCCCTGGGGATTGGCCGGCACACCCAGCTCGCCAAACCACTGCAAACGCGCGATCTCCATGTAGCGAAAGTACAGGGTGTTGTTGATGTGGCCCATGGCGTCCATATCGCCCCAGCGCAGGGGGATCACCATCCTGTGCACACGCCGCACATCGGCAGGCAGGTCAAGCTTCATCTGTTATCTCCCGCGCGTTCAATGCGCCAAGCTTGGGCTGCGGTGGGCGCGAATGGAGGCCACAATGCCCGCCAAAAACAAGGCCGACGCTAGCCACTGCACAGCGGCGGGCCACTCGCCGGTCCACACAAAAGCATAGGCCAAGCCAAACAGGGTTTCGCTCACGATCAATTGGCCGGCCAGGCTCGGACTTAAGCGTCGGCTGGCCATGTTCCACAACACGGCCGCCACCCATGCCGAACCAATGCCGGTGACCGCACACACCGCCACATAGCGCCACCACGCCGGGTGCGCCACCAGGTCTGTCCACGGCGAGCCCCAACCGGCGCCCAACACCAAAGCCCCCAGACCCGCTGCCACCCCCAGCCAGTTGGCCCACAAGGCCGAGTTGACCTCGGGATGGCGCTGCACCCAGCGCGCATTGAGCAGCCCAAAAGCGGTCCAAGTGGCCGCTGCGAGCGCGGCCCAAGCGATGCCGCGCCACAGGCGGGGCGCCTGCTGCACCGCCGCCGACACATCGGCAGCGGCGGTGGCGTCCACCATCAGCGCCATGCCGCCAGCGGTCAAGGCCAAGCCGGGCAGCAAGGCAAACCAGCGCAAGCCCGCTGGTTTGCCCAACAACATCATCCACAGCGGAATGGTGCCGATGATGAGCACCGGCAAGGCCGGCCCGGCGTCCGCAATGCCCCACACCAGCAGCAAGTAGTAGCCCCAATAGCCCAGGGCCGCCAGCCACACGGCCAAACCCGCTTGCGCCAGCGTGGGACAGGCGGCCACACCGCGGCGCGCGGTGTGCAGCAGCAACAGCACCAAGCTGAACAGCCCACAGGCCACAAAGCGGCCCACCGTCACATCCACGCCGCTGAACTCGGGCAAGAGCTTGGGCGCCACAAAGGTCATGCCCCAAAACGCCCCCGCTCCGACGCCAGCTGCGATGCCTACCCACATGCCGGCGGGCCAAGCGCTGCGGTCAAACCGCCATGCCGTCGTCTGCTGCAATCACCGCTCCGTTGACAAAATGGCTCTCGTTGCTTGCCAGCATCACCAGCAGCGCGTCCAGATCGGCAGGCTGCCCAACCCGTTTGCGTGGCAACATATTGACCAGCTTCTGCCCTTGCTCGGTCTGCCAATGCGCGTGGTTGATTTCGGTGTCGATATAACCCGGGCAAATCGCGTTCACATTGATGCCGTAGCGGCCCCACTCGACCGCCATCGCCTTGGTCATCTGCACCACTGCGGCTTTGCTCATGCAGTACACCCCGATTTGCGGCAGCACCTTGAGGCCCGCTACCGAGGCGATGTTGATGATGCGCCCACCCACCCACGTGCCGGGCGACTCGCCTTTGGCACGGGCCATCATGCGTTTGGCCACCTCTTGTGCGACAAAAAACGCGCCCCTGGTGTTGGTGTTGAAGATGAAGTCGTAGTCTTCCTCGCTCACGTCCTGCAGCCGCTGGGTGGTGCTCACGCCCGAGTTGTTGACCAAGATGTCTATCGGCCCGACTTCGGTCTCGGCATGGGCCACCGCCGCCTTGATCGAGGCGCGATCGGTCACATCCAGCGCCACCACATGGGCGTCACCGCCGTCGGCCTCGATATGGGCCCGCAGCGCCATCAGGCGGTCGGTGCGCCGGCTCGCCAACACCACCGCCGCGCCAGCACGCGCCAAGGTTTTGGCAAACTGCTCTCCGAGCCCGCTGGACGCACCAGTGACCAACGCCACCCGTCCCGACAAATCCAATTGATACGCCATCCGTGCCGCTCCTTATGCTGCGCTTGAGTCAAAATAGTACGGTCGTTCTTTTTACGCCGGTTCTGCGCATAAAATGCCGCTCAACCGCACGCGCTCGCACTGCACTGTAGCCGCAGGCGCCGTGTCCTACCACCCTACACGAGACACCGATGACACACGACGAGATCTTGGCGCAATTTGGCCCCCGCGAGGCGATGGAATACGACGTGGTGGTGGTGGGCGCGGGCCCAGCAGGTCTGTCCACCGCCATCCGCTTGAAGCAAATCGCCGCCGACCAAGGCCAAGAGATTTCGGTGGTGGTGCTGGAAAAAGGCTCTGAGCCCGGCGCCCACATCCTCTCGGGCGCGGTGATGGATCCGCGCGCCATGAACGAACTCTTTCCCGACTGGAAAGAGCGTGGCGCCCCGCTGAACCAGCCTGTCACCGGCGACGACCTGCTGGTGCTGTCCGAAACCGGCCAGCAGCGCACCCCCGACTGGCTGATGCCGCGCAACTTCGACAACCACGGCTGCTACGTCATCAGCCTGGGTGCGGTCACCAAATGGCTGGGCGAACAGGCCGAGGCCTTGGGCGTGGAAATTTTCCCTGGCTTCACCGCCGCCGAGGTGCTGTACAACGACGACGGCTCGGTCAAAGGCGTGGCCACCGGCAACCTGGGCGTGGGCAAAGACGGCGAACCCGGCGACGCCTTCCAGATCGGCATGGAGCTGCATGCCAAATACACCGTGTTCTCCGAAGGCGCGCGTGGCCACTTGGGCAAACAGCTGCTGGCCAAGTTCCAGCTCGACGCCGGCAAAGACGCCCAGACCTTTGCCATCGGCATCAAAGAGCTGTGGGAAGTGCCTGCCGACAAGGCCAAGCCCGGTCTGGTGGTGCACACCGCTGGCTGGCCGCTCAACGACGACGCCTTTGGCGGCGGCTTTTTGTACCACCTGGAAGGCAACAAAGTCACCTTGGGCTATGTGATCGGGCTGGATTACCAAAACCCTTGGATGAGCCCGTTTGAAGAAATGCAGCGCTGGAAAACCCACCCCAACATCAAGGCCCACATCGAAGGCGGCAAACGCCTGAGCTACGGAGCTCGGGCTCTGAACAACGGCACACCACAAGCGCTGCCCAAGACCTATTTCCCCGGTGGCGCCTTGGTGGGCTGCGAGGCTGGCTTTCTGAACGCCGCACGCATCAAAGGCAGCCACGCCGCCATCAAAAGCGGCATGCTCTGCGCCGAGGCCATCGCCGAGGCGCTCGCCGCTGGCCGCGCGCACGACGAGCTCAGCGCGTTTGAAGACAAGTTCAAAGCCAGCTGGCTGTTTGAAGAACTCTGGACCTACCGCAACTTCAAGAACTGGTTCAAAAAGAGCCCGCTGCTGGGCAAGATGATGACCGGGGTGGAACACTGGTTCCTGCCCAAGGTAGGCGTCAGCAACCCACCTTGGACCATCCACAACACCGTCAAAGACCACAGCAAGCTGCGCCCAGCGGCCGAGATGCCGCAGAT
>JBEIEH010000145.1:0-7007 GCA_040383055.1 Burkholderiaceae bacterium | reverse complement strand
GGCAAGAGCAAGGCCCGCATGCTCGACGAGAACAACAACACCGTGACCTTTGCCGACGTGGCCGGTTGCGACGAGGCCAAGGAAGAGGTCAAGGAAGTCGTGGATTTCCTGAAAGACCCTCAGAAATTCCAGAAGCTGGGTGGTCGCATTCCCCGTGGTTTGCTGCTGGTGGGGCCTCCAGGCACCGGCAAGACCTTGCTGGCCAAGTCGATTGCCGGCGAAGCCAAGGTGCCGTTTTTCAGCATTTCTGGTTCCGACTTTGTGGAAATGTTCGTTGGCGTGGGCGCCGCCCGCGTGCGCGACATGTTTGAAAATGCCAAGAAAAACGCGCCTTGCATCATCTTCATTGATGAAATCGATGCTGTGGGTCGCCAGCGCGGCGCCGGTTTGGGCGGTGGCAACGACGAGCGCGAGCAGACGCTGAACCAGATGTTGGTCGAGATGGACGGTTTTGAGACCAACCTCGGCGTGATCGTGGTGGCTGCCACCAACCGCCCCGACATCCTGGACGCCGCCTTGCTGCGCCCGGGCCGCTTTGATCGGCAGGTCTATGTGACGCTGCCCGACATCCGGGGCCGTGAGCAAATCCTGAACGTGCACATGCGCAAAGTACCGGTGGGTTCGGATGTGACCGCCTCGGTGATTGCCCGTGGTACGCCCGGCATGAGCGGTGCCGACCTAGCCAACCTGTGCAACGAAGCCGCGTTGATGGCCGCTCGCCGCAACGCACGCTTGGTGGAAATGCAGGACTTTGAAAAGGCCAAGGACAAAATCCTGATGGGGCCTGAGCGCAAGAGCATGGTCATGCCCGAGGAAGAGCGCCGCAACACGGCCTACCACGAAGCAGGCCACGCCCTCATTGGCAATTTGCTGCCGAAGTGCGATCCGGTGCACAAGGTCACCATCATTCCCCGTGGCCGCGCCCTGGGCGTGACCATGAGCTTGCCGGAGCAAGACCGCTACAGCCACGACAAAGAGTTCATGCTCAATCAAATCAGCATGCTGTTTGGTGGTCGCATCGCCGAAGAGGTGTTCATGAACCAAATGACCACCGGCGCCAGCAACGATTTCGAGCGCGCCACCGCCATCGCCCGCGACATGGTGATGCGCTACGGCATGAGCGATGCGCTCGGCCCCATGGTCTATGCCGAAAACGAGGGTGAGGTGTTTTTGGGCCGCTCGGTGACCAAGACCACCAACATCAGCGAGCAGACCATGCAAAAGGTCGATGCGGAAGTGCGCCGCATCATCGATGAGCAGTACGCTTTGGCCCGCCGCTTGATCGAAGAGCACAGCGACAAAATGCACGCCATGGCCAAAGCCTTGCTCGACTGGGAAACCATCGACGCCGAACAGCTCGACGACATCATGGCCGGAAAGCCGCCCCGTCCCCCCAAGGACTGGACGCCGCGCAACCCCTCGGTGGGTGGTGGCGGTGGTGGCACGCCTGCGGTGAACCCCGACACCGCCCCTTCGGCGGCTTGAACGGTCGTTGACCACGCAGACAACGGAGCCTTCGGGCTCCGTTTGTTTTGGTGATCTGCCTGCATGAAAGAGCGATTCATGGCTTTCTCTTCAACGTCTGCTACCCATTGGCGCACCAGCCGTTTTCTGGTGTCGCTGAACCGGCCTCAGGTGATGGCCATCGTCAACGTCACCCCCGATTCGTTTTCCGATGGTGGCCAACACGCCGATGTGCGATCGGCCCTGGCGCATTGCGAACAGGTGCTGGCCGACGGCGCCGACATGCTCGACATCGGTGGCGAATCGACCCGGCCTGGCAGCCCACCGGTGCCACTGGACGACGAGCTCGGGCGGGTGCTGCCGGTGCTGCGCGAGGCAGTGCAACTGGGTGTACCGGTGTCGGTGGATACCTACAAGCCCGAGGTGATGCAAGCGGCGTTGGACCTGGGGGCCGATATCATCAACGATGTTTGGGCCTTGCGCCAGCCGGGCGCCGAGGCGGTGGTGGCACGCCACCCCAGCTGTGGTGTGTGCCTGATGCACATGCACCGCGACCCCCAAACCATGCAAACCGCACCCATGGTGGGCGACGCGCTGGCGCCGGTGGCGCGGTTTTTGGCCGAGCGCGCTGAGGCCTTGCAGGCGCAGGGTGTGGCGGCTGACCGCATTTGCATCGACCCGGGCATCGGCTTTGGCAAAACCGTGGCACAAAACTTTGGCCTGCTGCAGCAACAAGCGGCCTTGGCCGAGTTGGGGTACCCGCTGCTGGCGGGCTGGTCACGCAAGTCGTCGCTGGGGGCTGTGACCGGGCGCACCGAGCCAGCGCAGCGGGTGGCCGCCAGCGTGGCTGCGGCCTTGTTCGCGGTACAGCGCGGCGCCCATGTGGTGCGGGTGCACGATGTGCGTGACACGGTGGACGCCTTGCGGGTTTGGGCCGCATGTGAGCGGCCCGAGGCTTTGTCCGCCTGAGGCTGGCACCAGGTCGGCCGCCTAAAATGGTTGCCAAGACATACAACCATTTGACGACCGCATGACCCGCACCTATTTCGGCACCGACGGCATCCGTGGCACCGTTGGCCAAGCGCCCATCACCCCCGACTTTGTGTTGAAACTCGCCCACGCGGTGGGCCGCGTGCTGCGACAGCAGCAGCCACACCCCACGGTGCTGATCGGCAAAGACACGCGTATTTCTGGCTACATGCTAGAGGCCGCGCTGGAGGCGGGGTTCAACTCGGCCGGCGTCAACGTGGTGCTCTTGGGCCCGGTGCCCACACCGGCGGTGGCGTATCTCACCCGCGCGCAGCGGGCGCAGCTGGGGGTGGTCATCAGCGCCAGCCACAACCCCTTTGCCGACAACGGCATCAAGTTTTTCAGCGCCCAGGGCACCAAACTGCCCGACGATTGGGAGCGCGCGGTGGAAGCCGCATTGGATCAGCCGCCGGTGTGGGTGCAGGCCGCCGACTTGGGCAAATCGCGCCGGCTCGATGACGCCGCTGGCCGCTACACCGAGTTCTGCAAAAGCACTTTTGCCAACCACTTGAGCCTGCGCGGTTTGCGCATCGTGGTGGACGCGGCGCACGGCGCGGCGTATCACATTGCGCCCGATGTGTTCCACGAGCTGGGCGCGGAGGTCATCAAAATCGGTTGCCAGCCCGACGGGCTGAACATCAACAAAGGCGTGGGCGCCACCCACCCCGAGGCGCTGGTGGAGGCGGTCAAGACACACCGCGCCGACTACGGTGTGGCGCTCGATGGCGACGCCGACCGGCTGCAGATGGTGGACGCCAGCGGCCGCCTGTTCAACGGCGATGAACTGCTGTACCTGATGGCCGCCGACCGCATGGCGCGCGACATCGACGTGCCCGGTGTGGTCGGCACACTGATGACCAATATGGCGGTGGAGGTGGCGCTCAAGGCCAAAGGCGTGCAGTTTGTGCGCGCCAAGGTGGGCGACCGCTACGTGCTTGAAGAGCTGGAGAAACATGGCTGGACCTTGGGCGGCGAAGGCTCGGGCCACCTGTTGGTGCTAGACCGCCACACCACCGGCGACGGCTTGGTGTCGGCGCTGCAGGTGTTGCAGGCCTGTGTGGACAGCGGCAAGACCATGGCCCAGCTGCTGCAGGGGGTGGAGCTGTTCCCCCAAACGCTGATCAATGTGCGTCTGCAGCCTGGTCAAGACTGGAAAAGCAACCAGCGTTTGACCGACGCAACACAAGCGGTGCAAGCCGAGCTGGGAGACAGCGGCCGGGTGCTGATCCGCGCCAGCGGCACCGAGCCCCTGGTGCGTGTGATGGTGGAAGCGCGCGACGCGGCCCAGGCCCAAGCCTGCGCCGAACGTTTGGCCGACACCCTGCGGGCATGAGGGGCGGGCGATGAACTCCACCATCCGTGTGCGCCAAGCCGATTACGCCGACGCCCAAGACGCTTTGGCGATTGTGCTGCTGCTCGACGCCTACGCCAGCGACCCCGCCGGCGGTGGCGAGGGCCTGAGCGACTTTGCCAAAACCCATTTGGTGCCCGCCTTGGCGGCGCGCCCACAGGCCTACAGCGTGCTGGCTTTTGACGGCGATGTCCCTGTGGGCTTGGTGAACTGCATCGAAGGCTTTTCCACCTTCAAATGCCAGCCACTGGTGAACGTGCACGACGTGGCGGTGCTGGCCAGTCACCGGGGCCAGCGCATCGCCGAGCGCATGCTGGACGAGGCCGAGCGCATCGCCCGCGAGCGCGGCGCTTGCAAGCTCACCCTAGAAGTGCTGACCGGTAACACCCCGGCGGTCACGCTCTACCAGCGCATTGGCTTTGAGGGCTACCAGCTCGACCCCGCCATGGGCACGGCCAGCTTTATGCAGAAGTGGCTGTGAGATCCGCTGTTCGCTCCGTGTTAAGCATGGCGCACATGCGCTTCTAACCCTCGCCGGGGGGACGGCTTGCCCGCTTCGCTCGGCTTGCCTAGGCGTGTCCACATCTGTACGGTGTTTCCAGGCGCGGCCATGAGTTGGTGCGCTGCTTGGTAATACGCCGACTGTTCGGGGTATTCCTGCAGGGCCTGCGACAAGGGGTGCATGGACAGTCCTTGTGCTGTGGCCGCCAGTTGCAGGCGCACATAGGCGCGACCGGCCTGCAGTTGCGACACGCGGTCGTTGCGGGCGGTGTTGAGCCAACAAAACGCCGGGGTGCTGGCGATGTGGGTGTTAAAGCGCTGCAGCTGTTCGCGGATTTCTGAGCTGTCGGGCGCCGAGGCTTGGCTGCGGTCGAATAGGCCCAGCGCGGTCAAAGCGCGCACAAAAGGGGTGTTGATGGCGATGCCGTCGCGGTGCTCGGCGATTTCGCGCGGGCCGATGCGCAGCAGGTGGTAGGACTCCAGCAAGGTGCGGGGCGTGGTCAGTTCGGTGCGCCAGGCGTCGATGGCGATCTGGCGGTGCTGGGCCATGGCGCTGGCGTCGCTGGTGGTGACCCAACCGAGCGTGACGGGCAGGCCAGCCACGCTGGCTTGCAAGGCGGCCAGCGCATGGGCGTCGGGCGTTTGCGGCAGATAAGCGCCGCGGTGGGTGTGTCGGTGAAACACGTGGGCAAACAAGGGGTCCGGGCCGACGCTGGCGTCGGGCACCAGCCTCACCAGGGCGGTGGGCCGGCTGTCGGGCGCCTGGGCGCTGTAGGCGCCTTCGGGGAACAATGTGATGTCGGCGCGGTGGCCACGCTCACGGGCGGCCATGTCGATCAGCTCCAGAAAGGTGCCTTGGCTGATGACCATTTGCCGCGCCAATGGATCGGTCTCGGGCAAGAGGCGCCGCATGTCCATGTGCAGCACGATGGTGTCGGGCGTGGACAGATCCACCAGCCAAGACTGCAAATTGTGTGCGTGCGGCGCGAGCAGCGCGTGCGACAGCACCCAGCGGCGCAGCTCCAGTGTGCCGGCCGGCGGCTGCCAAGCCGCAAGGGCCGCGGCTGGCAGGTCGGTGCTGCAGCCGGGCAGGGCGCCCAAGGTGGCGGCGGCCACACAGCCACCACCGGCTATCCGCAATATCTGGCGTCGATTCATGCTGTTCTCCTAAGGGATGTGATGCGATGGGTGGATTGTGAAAACGCGCCATCAATTACACAATTGCATAAAATTTGCGATCAGGTATGCATAAATGAATAATGTGAACTTTGATTGGGCGCTGATACCGTCGTTTCTGGCGGCGTTGAAGCACGGCAGCTTTCTGGGTGCGGCGCGCGCCACCGGCACCAGCCAGCCCACCTTGGGGCGGCACATTGCCGAATTGGAGGCCCAACTCCAGCAGGTGCTGTTTGAACGCACCGGCCGTGGGCTGGTGCCCACCGAACGGGCTTTGTGCCTGGCCGAGGCGGCCCGAGACATGCAGGCAGGTGCCGACCGTTTGGCCCGCTTAGCGGATGGCGCTGGGCAAGAGGCGCAGGGTCGGGTGCGCCTGTCGGCGAGCCAGCCGATCGCTTGTTTTGTGTTGCCACCCATTTTGGCGCGCATGCGCCAAGCCATGCCGGGCATTGTGGTGGAACTGGTGGTCAGCAACGCGGTGAGCAACCTGTTGCGGCGCGAGGCCGACATTGCGCTGCGCATGGTGCAGCCAGAGCAGAGCAGCTTGGTGGCCCGCCGCATTGGCGAGGTGGGTTTGCAAGCCTGCGCCAGTTGGGCCTATGTGCAGCGCCATGGCCGCCCGGAGCGGCCAAGCGATTTGTTGCACCACGCCTTGATCGCCGGCGACCGGCAGCGCGACATCGAAGCTGGGTTTGAAGCCATGGGCTGGTCCGCCGATCAACTGGTATACGGCCTGCGCACCGACGATCTGGTGGCCCAGTGGGCAGCGGTGCGCGCGGGCTTGGGGGTGGGGTTTGCCGGCCGGCACCAAATCGCCGCCGACCCAGAGGTGTGCCCTTTGCTGCCAGAGCTGGCCGCGCCCGTGTTGCCCCTGTGGCTGACGGTGCACCGCGAACTGCGCACCAGCACACGCCTGCGGCTGGTGAGCGATTTTTTGGCGCAAGCGGTACCCGAGGCGCTGGCGGTGGGTCAGTCGCCTTTGCCGGTGCCTGACGGGCCGGCGGCGGCGCTTTCCTAAGCGTCGACCGGCAGCGGTCCCAGTTCAGTACAGCAGGTAGGCCTGGCGGCTGTCTCGCCAAGCGGCTTCGTCTTCGGTCGCGAGGGCGTCCAGCGCCTCAGGTGGGCGGCCCAGGTCGTCCACCCACGCGCGCAGATCGGGGCCACCGTTGATCAGGTCGATGGCCAGCCGGTCGTGTTCGTATTCGTAGGCAAAGTCGCGCCACAGCGGGTAGTCTGGCTGCTGCATCCGTATCGCCCTGAACGCCAGGGTTTGCAGGCGCCAGGGTTGGAAGGTCTGGTGG
This sequence comes from Burkholderiaceae bacterium, assembly GCA_040383055.1. Lineage (GTDB taxonomy): Bacteria > Pseudomonadota > Gammaproteobacteria > Burkholderiales > Burkholderiaceae_C > Hydrogenophaga. The sequence goes on along the minus strand of JBEIEH010000145.1, from coordinate 185 downwards.
TCGTAGTGGCTGGGGTCTTCCACATGGATTTGTACCCCGGCGCACAGCAGGCCCTTGTGCTTGTGAAAGGTCGGCTCAAACCAGCATTCGCGCAGCACACAGCCCTGCAGCCACTGCGGCGCCAGCCGGCGCATGTCGGCCAGCAGGGCGCGGGTGTCGATGTCGGGCGCGCCAAACAGCTCCAG
>JBEIEH010000144.1:0-7011 GCA_040383055.1 Burkholderiaceae bacterium | reverse complement strand
GGGGCCCCCCGATGCGGGGGCACCGCCGCGGCGCTGGCCACACCGATGCGGGCGGGCGCGAGCAAACCGCCCCCAGAGGAGCGGACGGCTACGAGCGGCAACTTAGCGCGCTGACGAGCGCCAAAAACGCCCGAACGCACCAAACGAAAACTCAGAACGTCAAAGTCTTCACGCCCGACGAAGTGCCCAGCAGGCACACCGCCGCCTTCTGGTGCGCAAACACACCGACCGTCACCACACCCGGCCACTGGCTGACTTCGGTCTCAAAAGCAACCGGATCGGTGATCTGCAGCCCGCGCACATCCAGAATGTGCTGGCCGTTGTCGGTCACCAGCGGCGCACCGTCTTTCAGGCGCACGGTGGCCGTGCCCCCCAAAGCGGCAAACTGCCGGCTCAGACGGGCAGCCGCCATGGGAATGATTTCCACCGGCAGCGGGAACGCACCCAGTGTTTGCACCAGCTTGCTCTCGTCTGCAATACACACAAAACGCTGCGACTGCGCGGCCACAATATTTTCGCGTGTCAGCGCCGCACCGCCGCCCTTGACCATGTGACCTTGGTGGTCGATCTCGTCGGCGCCGTCGATGTAGACCGACAGGCTCTGCACCTCGTTGCTGTCAAACACCGGACTGACCAGCGCCTTGAGGCGCTCCGTCGAGGCTTCAGAGCTCGACACCGCGCCCTTGATCTGGTCTTTTATGCTGGCCAGCGCGTCGATGAATTTGTTGACAGTGGAGCCGGTGCCCACGCCGACGATTTCGCCGAGGGTCACGTATTGCAGGGCGGCTTGGCCCACCAGGGCTTTGAGTTCGTCTTGGGTCATTTGCGACAATCCGGTGTTTGTTCTAACCACCAATTATCCAATGGCGCTCATCCCTTACGCCCTGGCCCGCTCGGTGCTGTTCCGCATGGACCCCGAAGCCGCCCACGAACTCACCCTCGACAACATCGCGCGCCTGCAGCACACACCCCTGACCTGCCTGTACGGCGAACAGCGCGTGAGCGACCCGGTGACGGTGGCGGGCCTGCGCTTTCCCAACCGGGTGGGGCTGGCGGCAGGGCTGGACAAAAACGCCCGCTGCATCGACGGCCTGGCCGCCATGGGTTTTGGCTTTGTTGAGGTCGGCACCGTCACACCCAAGGGCCAGCCGGGCAACCCCAAGCCGCGCATGTTCCGCATTCCCGAGCGCAACGCGCTGATCAACCGCCTCGGCTTCAACAACGAAGGGCTGGACGCGTTTCTCGCCAACGTGCAGCGCGCGCGCTTTCGCAAGGCGCCTGGCCAGGCCATGCTGCTGGGCCTGAACATCGGCAAAAACGCTAGCACGCCCATTGAGCGCGCCACCGACGATTACCTCACCTGCCTGGACGGTGTGTACCCGCACGCGGACTATGTGACGGTCAACATCAGCAGCCCCAATACCCAGAACCTGCGCAGCCTGCAGAGCGATGAAGCCTTGGACGCCCTGCTCTCGGCCGTGACCGAACGCCGCGCCGCGCTGTCCGCCCAACACGGCCGCAGCATCCCGGTGTTTGTGAAGATTGCCCCCGATCTGGACGACGACCAAATCCGCGTGATCGCCGCCACCCTCAAGCGCCACGGCTGCGACGCCAGCGGCACGCCCACCAGCAGCACCCTGGGCGTGATTGCCACCAACACCACACTCAGCCGCGAGGCGGTGGCGGGCCTGCCGCACGCGCAGGAAACCGGCGGCCTGTCGGGCGCGCCCGTGTTTGACCCCAGCAACCGCGTGATTGCGCAGCTGCGTGCCCAACTCGGCGCGGGTTTCCCCATCATCGGGGTCGGCGGCATCCTGACCGGCGAAGACGCGGTGGCCAAGGTGCGCGCCGGTGCCGACGTGGTGCAGATCTACACCGGCCTGATTTACCGTGGCCCGGCGCTGGTGCGCGAAGCGGCCGAGGCCTTGGCCCGCCTGCGCTGAACCTGATCGACCAACCTCAGGCCAGCGCCTGCGCCACCGCCTCGCCCACCGCCAGGCAGCTGGTCAAGCCCGGCGACTCCATGCCCAGCAGGTGCACCAGGCCGGGTGCGCCATGTTCGGTCGGGCCCAGCAGGCAGAAGTCGGCCGCCGGCTCGCCCGGCCCGCTGATCTTGGGCCGCACCCCCACATAACCGGGCTGCAGACTCCCGGCCGGCAGGCCAGGCCAGTAGCGGCGCACCTCGGCCTCGAACAGCGCGGCGCGCGCCGGGTCCACCGCCCACAGCGCCGGGTTGTCGGTCGCCAAGTCCTCGCCCGGGGCCGGCGATGGCAGCCACTCCACATCTGGCCCGAACCGCGCCTGCCCACCCATGTCCAGGGTCAGGTGCACGCCCAGACCGGCCAGGCCCGGCATGGGCGCCGGGTAAATCAAGCGCGCAAACGGCGCCTTGCCCGCCAGGGTGAAATAGCTGCCCTTGGCGAAGTGGGCGCGTGGCAGCAGGGCGGGATCGATCCCGTCGCTGCGCTGCGCCAGTGCCACTGCCCCCAGCCCGGCGGCGTTCACCACCCGCTCGGCCAGCACGGTGCTGCCGTCGTGCAGTTGCAGCTTCCAGCCCTCTGGCACACGGACAATGGCCAACACCCCGGTGTGGCACACCAGCGCAGCGCCCGCGCGTTCGGCGTCACCGAGCAGCGACAACATCAAGGCATGGCTGTCCACAACGCCCGTTTGCGGCGACCACAGCGCGCCCACACACCGCAGCGCCGGCTCCATCGCGCTGGCCTCGGCGGCGTCGAGCCAAGCCATGTCCTCCACCCCAGTGGCTTGCGCCTTGGCCAGCAGCGCCTGCAGGCCAGGCAGCTGGTCGTTTGCGGTGGCCACGATCAATTTACCGGTGCGCCGATGGGGCACGCCGCGCTCGTGCGCATACGCGTACAGCGCGCGGCGTCCGGCCACACACCACCGCGCCTTGCGCGAGCCGGTCGGGTAATACAGCCCACCGTGAATCACCTCGCTGCTGCGCGCGCTCACCCCGGTGCCAAAGGCCTCGGCCCGCTCCAGCAGCCACACCGATCGCCCGGCCTGCGCCAGCGCGCGCGCCACCGCCAGGCCCACCACGCCCGCGCCCACCACCACCGTGTCCAGCTTGTCCATGGGCGTCAGCATATCGCCCGCCACAGCTTGGTTTGTGCAAACTGGCAAAATTGCGGGTTTTCCCGTAAGCCGAGAACTCACCGTGCCCCTGCCAGCCCCCGTTGCCCGCCGCCTCAAACACACCCGCCGTGTCACCTACGAAGGTTTTGAACGCGACGACGGCCTGTGGGACATCGAGGCCGAACTGCACGACAGCAAACCCTTTGCCTTCCAAATCCCGGGCGAAGCCATCAAAGCCCCGGGCGAAGCGGTGCACCACATGCGCATCCGCCTCACGGTCAACACGCAGCTGGTGATTCAGGCGGTGGACGTGGTGATGGACACCCACCCCCACGGCCCCTGCCCCGACGCCATGCCCCCCATGCAGGCCCTGGTGGGCGCCACCCTGGGGCGCGGATGGCGCAAAACCATCGACACCCACCTGGGCGGCGTGGTCGGCTGCACACACCTGCGCGAACTGCTGTTCAACATGGCCACCGCCGCGTTTCAAACCATGACCAGCGTGTTTGTGCAAAAAGACGAACACACCCCGCCGCCCCACCTGGGCCAGTGCCGCGCCTGGGACTTTGGCGGCCCGGTGGTGCAAAAGGTGTACCCTATGTTCTTTAGGCTCCGCCAAGTGGGCTGAGCCCGCCCCCGCCATGCATCCCAAACACCCCAAGCTGCCCAAATCAACGGTACACAAAGCGCCGCTGTCGCAGACACGTTATGAAGACCTGCTGCGCGACATGAGCCGTCTGTTCGCCGAGGCCGAAAAGCCCACGCCCGAACAGCAAGCCCAAGCCCGCGAAGCCCAGCGCCAAGCCCGGCTGCAGCAGCAACGCGAACAAGAAGCCGCGCAACAAGCCCTGCTGCAACGCAAGCAACAGGCCATTGAAGAAATCCTGGCCACCATGGCCCAACACAGACTCAGCTTTGACGACCTGACCTGAGCACTTCTGCAAGCTGCGCCGCCGCGTTCATGGCGAGCCTGTGTGACTGTTCGCCTCATGCGCGTGCAACTCTTGTTGCCACAAGGCATGGTCGAGCCATTGCCCGGACGATTCTTTACCCACACGCTGCATGTGTACGCGCTCTCCCGTGGCATGACGCAAATCTCGCCCACTGAGGTTGTCGCTGCTCAAGGTCTGGCACGTCCAACGTATCAGCCGTGGATCGGCTTGCTCACAGGTGATACCGTTGGGCAAGCGCTCTTGGCGTGGCACCCAATCGCCCCAGGATTCGAAGTAAAACGGCACGCCCAGCTGACCGCAGGTGTCTCGCACATCGCGCACCCAAGCGGGGTGCAGTGGCCGGGCATTGGCACCACTGTCGCCACACAAGACCACCCAGTGAAGCCGATCGGCACCTGCGATGTCCTTGAGGGTCACGCGGTCACGCAAAGGCGATAACCACAGCAGGCGGCGTTGAGTCGGCTGTTCTGCCAAGACGGGAACCCAAGCTCGGGCGCTGTGGTGATCGTTGGCCCGAACGCCCAAACACACATTGGCTGGGCAACGGTGCCCGCTGTGCCAGCCTTGCAGCCAAGACAACAGTTGTTCCTCGCTGGCGGGATCGATCAAGGGGGCTGCGCGCTCCAAGGCGTTGCGCAGGTCTGCTGGGCGCTCAGAGATCAAGAACCACTGAATGCGTGGCGTCCAGTAAATCGCCCTCAACAAATCCAAGACCCAGGCCGACGAGATGGCGGGGTCGAAGACGTCGGGAGTGGGGTTACAAAGGACCCGGTACCGTTCGCCGAACCATTCGGCGCGCTGGTGCCAACGCAACGCGGACTTGGCCACCGAGTCAGGGCGTTCGGGGTCGGTATCGATGCGACCAGACCAGGGCGAAAAGGCAAAACTCCAGGGCATAAACATTCAGGTGTGACAACGATACCTCCCGTATCGGCCGCCTGAGAAAAATCATTAAATGACAGAAACAGCACGCCAAGTACTCTTATCACATTCAAGCAACACGCAAAGAAATATGCACTAAATCACAAATGAAACGATAAATTCTTAAATTTATTACTTTATGGTTGATTTAAGGAGCCAAACAGATACCATTCACCCACTGACTGACAGATCGTTCAGGGTGTGCCGGTCAGGGTTGTTTTTCAGGGTTGTCTCCTCGCTCCGTGGTTGGAGCTTTTAAACCGGTCCCGCAAGGACCGGTTTTTTTTCGTCCCTGCGACTCAGATGGGCAGCGCCACCAGGTCGTGACCATCGGCCTGCACGATGCGGGCTTTGGTGAATTCGCCCACCTTGAGCTGTTTGCTGATTTTTTCGGGCGGCAGCAGGCGCACCACACCGTCGATCTCGGGGGCGTCGGCGTAGCTGCGCCCCACCCCACCCTTTTTGCCCAGGCCAGGGGCCGAGTCCACCAGCACCTGCATGGTGGCACCCACACGGCGCTGCAGGCGCTGGGCCGAGACGCTTTCAGCCACCGCCATAAAACGGGCTCGGCGCTCTTCGCGCAGCGCGTCGGGCACGGGGTTGGGCAGTTCGTTGGCGGTGGCGCCGTTCACCGGTGAATAAGCAAAACAGCCAGCGCGGTCGATCTGCGCTTCTTGCACAAATTGGAGCAGGTGGGCGAACTCGTCTTCCGTCTCACCCGGGAAGCCGGCGATGAAGGTGCTGCGCACCACAATCTCGGGGCAGATCTCGCGCCAACGGGCGATGCGCTCGAGGTTTTTCTCGCCGCTGGCGGGGCGCTTCATGCGCTTGAGCACATGGGGGTGGCTGTGCTGCAGCGGCACGTCCAGATAAGGCAGCACCAGGCCTTCGGCCATCAGCGGCACGATCTCATCCACATGCGGATAGGGGTAGACATAGTGCAACCGCACCCAGGCGCCAAAGGGTTTGGCGATCTCGCCGAGCTGGCGCACCAGATCGAACATGCGGGTCTTGACTGGTTTGCCATCCCAGAATCCGGTGCGGTACTGCACGTCCACGCCATAGGCGGAGGTGTCTTGGCTGACCACCAGCAATTCTTTGACGCCGGCCTCGAACAGCTTGCGGGCCTCGGTGAGCACATCACCAATGGGGCGACTCACCAAATCACCGCGCATCGACGGGATGATGCAGAAGGTGCAGCGGTGGTTGCAGCCCTCACTGATTTTCAGATAGGCGTAGTGGCGCGGCGTGAGCTTGATGCCTTGTGGCGGCACCAAATCCACAAACGGGTCGTGGGGCTTAGGCAGATGCTGATGCACCGCCTCCATCACCTCATGGGTGGCATGCGGCCCGGTGACCGCCAACACACTGGGGTGCATCTGGCGCACCAGATTACCGCCGCCGTCGGCCTCGCGCGCGCCCAGGCAGCCGGTGACGATGACTTTGCCGTTCTCGGCCAGCGCCTCGCCGATGGTGTCGAGGCTTTCTTTGACCGCGTCGTCGATGAAGCCGCAGGTGTTGACGATGACCAGGCCCGCGCCTTCAAAGGTTTTGGAGGTCTGGTAGCCCTCGGCGCTGAGCTGGGTGAGGATGAGTTCCGAGTCGGTCAGCGCTTTGGGACAGCCTAGGCTGACAAAGCCGACTTTGGGGGGAGTGGCGTGTGCGTTCATCCGCCGATTGTCTCCGATGTGCCGCCCTGCCCTTGGCTGCACATCGGGAGCGCATCAGCGCTTGAGGCCCATGGCAGAGAGCATTTGCTCGCTGTTTTTTTGCATTTGTTCTTGCATCTGGCTCAGGGCGTTGCGCGACTGCTCCAGGTAGGTGCCCATCATGCCTTGCATCATGGGCGACTGCAGGTTCATGAACTGCTGCCACGCCTCGGGCGTGATGCTGCGCGACTGCTCGCCCATGCGCTGCTGCATGTCCATGAATATCTGGACGTTTTTCTCCAGATACGAGCCCATAAAGCCCTGCATGGAGTGGCCGTAAAACCGAATGATGTTGGCCAGGACCTGCTCGGTGAAGATGGGCACGCCTGCGG
>JBEIEH010000143.1:0-7038 GCA_040383055.1 Burkholderiaceae bacterium | reverse complement strand
GGTTGCACCCATTGTCCAAAATTCCCCAATGCTGCCTCCAGTATTAGTCTGTTCAGAGTCTCAGTCCCAGTGTGGCTTGTATTCCTATCAGACAATCTACTGATAGCATGATTTGTAGGCATTTACACAACAAACTACCTAATCTGACATCGGCCGCTCCAATCGCGCGAGGCCCGAAGGTCCCCCGCTTTCATCCACAGATCTTATGCGGTATTAGCACAGCTTTCGCTGCGTTATCCCCCACGACTGGGCACGTTCCGATGCATTACTCACCCGTTCGCCACTCGTCAGCACCTTGCGGCCTGTTACCGTTCGACTTGCATGTGTAAAGCATGCCGCCAGCGTTCAATCTGAGCCAGGATCAAACTCTTTAGTTCGATCTTGAAATTAACTCATCAAACGGAATTGAAGTGAACTTCACTTCAAACTGTTTGCGAGCGTTTGAGTCTTGCGACTCTGCCACCTCTTTCGAGGCAGCGTTGTGGCACATATTCCACTCAAACGCCCACGCTTATCGGCTGTATATTTTTAACGAACCACCAAGATCAGCTTCGCTTCTCTTGCTTGCCTCGCTGCGATCAGCGAAGCCTTGCATTGTAGCACAACTTTTTGCGCCCCAGCAAGTTTTTTTACTTGCCGCTTCGCTTTTCTTGTTTGCTGCGCCACTTTGACTGCTGTCTTGGTCGGCGCTGCGTTGTGATCAGCGAAGCCCTGCAGTATATGCCAGTTTTTGGTGTCTTGTCGAGCCTTCGCGAAAAAATTTTCAGATAGGAAGTTTGAGCGGGAGCTGGCGGAGTCGTTCGCCTGTCAGGGCAGCCCAAGCGTTGGCCAAAGCTGGCGCCAGTGGCGGCACGCCAGGCTCGCCGACACCTGTGGGCGCTGCTGCAGACCGCTCTATATAAGTATGAACCTCAGGAGCCAAGTTCAAAGACAACAGCGACTGGTCGGGGAAGTTGGTCACTTGGGCTGCTCCTTTCACAAAGCGCACTTCGCCATAGAGGGCGGCGCTGAGGGCAAAGACGACCGAGCCCTCCATTTGGGCGCGCACGTTGTCGGGGTTGACCGCCAAGCCGCAGTCGATCGCCACATCTACCCGGCGAATCTGCAATGGGGCGTTGTCTTGGCGCTCTATCAACACCACCATCGCTACCACACTGCCGAAAGATTCGTGCAGCGCGACACCGCGCGCTTGGCCGGGCGCCAAGGCTTTGCCCCACCCGGAACCTTGGCGGACGGCTTGGAGCACTCGGGTGTAACGGGGCTGACCTTCTAACAAGCGCAGACGGTAGTCCAGGGGGTCTTGACCCGCGAGCGCGGCCAATTCGTCGATAAAGCACTCGGTGGCAAAAGCGTTGTGCGAATGTCCTACCGAGCGCCAGAAGCCCACCGGCACGGGGTGCCGGGTCGCGACATGGCCCATGCGCTGGTGCGGTACCGCATACGGTTGATCGAACAGGCCTTCGGCGGTGGTTTTGTCGGGGGTGTCGATGGGGCCGCTCAGAGCGGGCAGGACCCGCGCCATCCAGCGCGGCGCGATGGCGTCACCGGCAGAAGAGATGCGCAGCACCTCGGGCAGGCCGTCGGCGCCCAGTTGGGCCTGCAGGCGACTGACCATGGCGGGGCGGTAGAAATCGTGGGTGAAGTCTTGCTGGCGCGACCAGATCAACTGCACCGGCTTGCCTTGGATGGACATGGCCACCGCAACCGCCTGCGAGACCACGTCCACCTCCAAGCGGCGGCCAAAACCACCGCCGAGCCGGGTGACGTGCAACGTAACGCGCTCGGTGTCGACGCCGGCGGCGCGCGCTGCGGCGGCCTTCGCCAGCTGTGGCACCTGGGTGGGCGCCCACACCTCCACTCGGCCGTCGATCACTTGCGCCGTCGCATTCATCGGCTCTAGGGTCGCATGGGCCAGATAGGGAGCGCTGTAATGCGCTTCCACCCGACGTTGATCCGCGGCAGGTGCGGTGGCCCACACAGCGTCGGGATCGCCGCGCTCATGAAACACAAAACCGTCGCCGCTGTCGGCCGCGGCTCGCAAGGTGGCGTCGATCTGGGCGCTGTCGGCCGGCACCTGGGGTGCTTGCCATTGGGCTTGCACCCGATCGGCCGCCTGTTCGGCCTGCCACCAGCTGCGCGCCATCACCGCAAAGCCGGCGGTGCTGCCGTCCGCGGCCGGCAGGGGCAGCACCTGCTCCACGCCGGGCATGGCGAGGGCGGCCGTGCTGTCCAGCTGCGCCAAGGCGCCGCCAATGGCGGGGGCCATGCGCAGCGCAGCAAACCGCATCTCGGGCAGGCGCACGTCCAGACCAAACTGGGCTTGGGCAAACACCACGGTCGACACGTCGGCGCGGGGTACGGTCTGGCCGATAAGGCGGAAGTCGGCAGCGGCTTTGACTTGCACGCCCTCGGGCTTACGACCAGCGGCATCGGCCACCAGCTCGCCCCAATGGGCGGTTTGCCCGGCGGGGCCTTGTACCACGCCGTCGGCCACCCGCAGCGCATCGCGAGGCACCTGCCAGCGGCGGGCGGCGGCGTCGAGCAGCAACGCGCGGGCGCTGGCGGCGGCCAGGCGCACCGGCTCCCAGGCGTCGGCGACACTGGAGGACCCACCCGTGGCGTTGATGCCCAATTCGCGAGCGATTTTGCTGACCATCCACTGGCTCACCCGCACGGTCACGGGCTGGGGGTTTGCGTGTTCGTCGCGTGGGTGCAGCGGCAGGGAGGCCACAAACATGGACACATTGCCGTACAAGCGTTCACCGCTGGCCTGTTGCAGGTGCATCTTGGCCAGCGGCATGTCCAACTCTTCGGCGGCCAGCTGCGTGAGGGCGCTGTGCACACCTTGGCCCATTTCGCTGCGCGGCATGGCCAGCACCACATGGCCATCGGGGCGGATCTGGATCCAACCATTGAGTGCTACGCCGTCGGTGCCGGCCGGCCATTCGCTGCCATCGCCCACGCGCGAGCGTGGCGGCAGCGCCGACCAACCCAGCACCAGCGCGCCGGTGGCGCCCAGGGCGCCAAGCAACCAAGTGCGGCGGCGAATGCCTTGTCGCGGGGCGCTCATGAAACCTCCCTCCGTGCGGCGCACTGCGGGACTGAGCGCCTTGGGAACGGCCCGGCGGCGCTCATGCCACACCTCCACCGACCGCCGGGGTGGTCGCCTCGGCCATTCGCTGCGCCGCCAGATGGATGGCCGCGCGCACCCGCTGATAGGTGCCGCAGCGGCACAGGTTGGTGATGGCCGCGTCGATATCGGCATCGCTGGGATCGGGGTTGCGCGCCAGCAAATCGGCGGCGGCGAGCTGCATGCCCGACTGGCAATAGCCACATTGCGGCACCTGCAACTCAATCCAAGCCTGTTGCACCGGGTGCGGCTGCTCAGGCGTGCCCAAGCCTTCGATGGTCTGGATGCGTGCACCCGCCACCGCCGACAGGGGCATCACACAGCTGCGGGTCACGTTGCCGTCGACGCGCACGGTGCAGGCGCCACAGGCGGCGACACCGCAGCCAAACTTGGTGCCGGTCAGGCCCAGCACGTCGCGCAAGACCCACAACAGCGGCATCTCGGGCTGCACGCGGTCGTCGGGCACGGCGACAGATTTTTGGTTGATGTTCAGTTCCATATGGCGATTCTGGGGGCAAGTGAGCCAGCGCCGATGTCCTCCCCGGGATAATCCCGGGTTTTCCCGACACATTGTCCCCATGGCCCTGATCACCCTTCAAGACGCGCAACTGGCCTACGGCCATGTGCCCCTGCTCGACCACGCCGACTTTGCGCTGGAGGCCCAAGAGCGCATCGGGCTGATCGGCCGCAACGGCACCGGCAAATCCTCGTTGCTCAAAATTCTGGCCGGGCTGGACAAGCCCGATGACGGCACCTTGCAGGTGCAGGGCGGGGTACGGGTGGCCTATGTGCCACAGGAACCGGTGCTGGACCCAGAGCACACCATTTTTGAAGCGGCCAGCGCCGGCATGGCCGAGGCGCGCGCCTTGCGCGATCAGTACCTGAGCGGCGACAGCAGCGCCGATCTGGACGCCCTTCAGAGCCGGCTGGAGGCGCTGGACGGCTGGAACTGGGAACAGCGGGTGGAAGAAACCCTGCAGCGCCTGCACCTGGACCCCCAACGCCGGGTCGGCGATTTGTCGGGCGGACAACGCAAACGTGTGGCGCTGGCGCAAGCGCTGGTGAGCCGACCCGACGTGTTGCTGCTCGATGAGCCGACCAACCACCTGGACATGGACAGCATCACCTGGCTCGAAGAGCTGCTGCTGGCTTACCGGGGCAGCGTCATCACCATCAGCCACGACCGCGCTTTTTTAGACCGCGTGGCCACCCGCATGGTTGAGCTGGACCGGGGGCGCCTGCTGTCCTACCCGGGCAATTTTGCGCAGTACCAAACGCTCAAAGAAGAGCAACTGGCCCAAGAAGCGGTGATCAACGCCAAGGCCGACAAACTGCTGGCCCAGGAAGAGGTGTGGATTCGCCGCGGCGTGGAAGCGCGCCGCACCCGGGCGCAAGGCCGCATCAACCGGCTACAAGCCTTGCGCGCCAGCCGCGCCCAGCGGCGCGACGCCCTGGGCCAAGTGAAGTTGGAAGTGGCCAGCGGTGCGCCTAGCGGCAAAATTGTGGCCGACTTGGACGGTGTGAGCAAAGCCTTCACCCGGCCCAACGGCAGCCGCCACACGGTGGTGCGCGGCTTCACCGGCACGGTGCTGCGCGGCGACAAGATTGGCCTGATCGGCCCCAATGGCGCGGGCAAAACCACGCTGCTCAAACTCATTTTGGGTGAACTGGAGGCCGACAGCGGCACGGTGCGGCGCGGCGCCAACCTGAGCGTGGCGTACTTTGACCAGATGCGCGACCAGATCAACCTCGACGCGACGCTGGAAGATTTCATCAGCCCCGGCAGCGAGTGGATCGAAATCGGCAACAAGCGCACCCACGTCAAAAGCTATCTGGGCGACTTTCTGTTCTCGCCGGCGCGCGCCAACGCGCCGGTGCGCACCCTCTCGGGCGGGGAGCGCAACCGGCTGCTGCTCGCCCGATTGTTTGCCCGCCCCGCCAATGTGCTGGTGCTCGACGAACCCACCAACGACCTCGACATCGACACCCTAGAACTGCTGGAAGACCTGTTGCAGCAATACGAGGGCACGGTGTTTCTGGTCAGCCACGACCGCCGCTTTTTGGACAATGTGGTCACCAGCACGCTGGTGGCCGAGGGCGACGGGGTGTGGCGTGAATACGTCGGTGATGTGCAGGATTGGCTGACCCAGTCGGCCCGTGCCGCGCAAGCCGCAGCGGCCAACAAACCCAGCGCCGAGCCCGCCAAATCCAGTGCGCCAGCCCCCGCGCCTGCGCCAGTGGCCCCCGCCGCGCGGCGCAAGCTCAGCTACAAGGAACAGCGCGAACTCGACGCCCTGCCTGCTGAGATATCGACCTTGGAAGCCGAGCAGGCCACGCTGGAAGCGGCCCTGGCCGACGGCCAACTCTACGCCAGCGACCCCGCGCTGGCGGCCAGCAAAGCCCAGCGCTTGGCTGAGGTGGAAGAGCGCTGGATCGCGGCCATGGAACGGCTCGAAGCCCTGCAAAACGCCTAAGGGGACGACGCCCCCCTTGCACAGCCGCCGGATTCCCCGGCATGATGAACACCCAACGCCGCACCAAGCGGCTTGATCACCCACCATTCATGTCCTCCCTGAAGCCTGTTTCCACCCCTTCCACTTGGTCCCGCTGGGGCCTGCCCACGGCAGGCGCTTTGTGGCTGCTGATGATGGTGCTGCTCTGGTGGGGCTACGACGCCAGCCGCTCGCTGGCCTTGGCCGCCGACCCGGCCAACAGCGAATCGCTGCACGCCCTGGCCCGCTGGCAAGGCTGGGCCTTGGCGGCGGGCTTGCTGTCGGGCCTGGCCTCAGGCGCGTTGCTGATGGGCCAGCGGCCCAACGCCGCCGAGCCTGCTGTGGTGGCTCCCCCCATACCTGTCGCGCCCTCGGCCGCAGAAGACGGCCCGCGCCCACTGCGCATTTTGGTGGCAGAAGACGCGCCGGCCGCCCAAATGGTGTTGCAGCGCATGGTCGAGGCCATGGGCCACCAGGCGCGCTGCTGCGACAACGGTGCCCTGGCGGTGGAAGCGGTGCAAAACGGCGACGTTGACCTGGTGCTGATGGACGTGCACATGCCGGTGATGGACGGACTGGAAGCCGCCAAGGCCATCCGCGCCCTGCCGCGCCCGGTGGGAAGCCGGCCCATTGTGGGGTTAACGGCCGACGGCCTGCCCGAAACCCGCGCCAAAGCCTTGTCGGCTGGCATGGACGCGTTTTTGAGCAAGCCGATCAACCGCGAAGCGCTGGAAGAAGTGCTGGAGTGGTTGCCACGCCCGCAAGGCTGAAGCGCAACGCTCAAGCCACCCCCTGCCCGCCCATGGCTTGGCGGGCCGCCACAAAGTGGCCCCAGAACGCCGCGTCTTGGGTGGCCGCAAAGTTGATGCGCATCAGCGTGCTGGGCGCGCGCTGGGCGTGAAACAAGGCCCCTGGCGCAATCAAGATGTCGTGGTCCAGCAGGCGCTGCGCCAGCGCCTCAGTGTCCACCCCGGTGTCGACCCAACCGAACAGGCCGGCCGGCTCGGCCACAAAACGGCAGCCATGCGCCTGCGCCAAGGCGGTGCTGCGGGCGCGTGCCTCATCCAGCCGCTGTCGCACCCGCAGCGCGTGGCGGCGCAAATGCCCTTGTTCGATGCACAGCGCCATCGCCCGCTCCAGCAGGCTGGGCGTGGTGAGGGTGCCCAGCAGCTTGGTGTCGAGCAAGCGCTCGCGCAGCGCATCGGGCGCCACCAAAAAACCCACCCGCCAGTTGGGCGCCAGGATCTTGGCAAAACCACTCACATAGATGGTGCGCTGCAGGCCGTCGAGCACACAGAGGCGCGTGGCGTGCTCGGGGGCGATGTGGCTGTAGGTGTCGTCCTCGACGATGAAGAAACCAAAACGCTGCGCCAGCTGCAGCACCTGGTGGGCGCTGGGCGGGCTCAGGCAGGCGCC
>JBEIEH010000142.1:0-7115 GCA_040383055.1 Burkholderiaceae bacterium | reverse complement strand
GGCCAGCATCCAGCCCATGCGGGTGGGCAGGATGTAGAGGTTGCGGTGGTGCAAGGTCAGCGTGGCGCTTGGTGCGTGGCGCTCAAGCCACCAGCGCCGCAACGCATCAACAGGTCCAGCGCGCTGCGCCATGGCTCAGCGAAGCGGTGTGTGTTGCAGCAGCTGCTGCAAGGCATCGCCAATGCGCTGTGGCGCAGCACCCAAGCCCCGCACACGGTGGGCGGTGCAGGGCAGCCACACGGCGGCCAAGTCTTGCGGTGCCACATAGTCGCGGCCGTCGATCCACGCGTGGGCGCGTGCGGCTTTCAGCAGCGACAGCGCCGCGCGCGGCGACAGCCCTTGCTGCAGCGCTTGGGTGCGCCGGGTCGCGTCCACCAGGTCTTGCAGGTAGTCGAGCAACGGATCGCTGGCGTGCACCGCCTGCACCTCGGCTTGCCAGTCGGCCCATTGGGCACGGCTCACCCGTTGTGGCAAGTCGGCCAGCAGGCTGCGCCGGTCTTGGCCGGTGAGCAGGGCGCGCTCGGCCGCGCGGTCGGGGTAGCCCAGGCTCAAGCGCATCAAAAACCGGTCGAGCTGCGATTCGGGCAAGGGGTGGGTGCCGTGCTGCTCTAGCGGGTTTTGGGTGGCGATGACAAAAAACGGCTGCGGCAGCGCGTGGGTGGCGCCATCGGCCGAGACCTGTTGTTCTTCCATCGCTTCGAGCAGCGCGCTTTGGGTGCGTGGGCTTGCGCGGTTGATTTCGTCGGCCAGCAGCACCTGCGCAAACACCGGCCCGGGGTGGAACACAAAGCGCTGTTGGGCTGGTTCGTACACCGAGACCCCGAGCAGGTCGCTGGGCATCAGGTCGGCGGTGAACTGCACCCGGGAAAACGGCCAGCCGAGGCTGCGGGCCAGCGCTTGCGCCAAGGTGGTTTTGTCCACGCCGGGCAGGTCTTCCAGCAGCAGGTGGCCACCAGCCAGCAGGCACACCAGGGTGAGTCGGATCGTGTCAGGTTGGCCCACCACCGTGGCATTGAGCTGCTGCCACAGGTGGTGTAATGTCGGATCGGTTCGCATAAGAAGAACGTTACCTGAAAAACACCATGAGCTTGCCCACCGGTTATTTCACCCACCCGGCTTGCTGGAGACACGACATGGGCGCTGGCCACCCCGAGTGCCCAGACCGCCTGTCGGCGATTGAAGATCGGCTGCTGATGTCGGGTTTGGACGTGGCGCTGGACCGCCGCGAAGCCACCGAAGCCGCCATCAGCGACCTGGAATTGGCGCACGACCGCATGCACCTCGCGGCGCTGCGTGGCTTGTCGGACCGGCTGCGCGAAGACCACGCCGCCGGGGGACCCGACAGCACCCATATCGATCCCGACACGGTGCTGGGCCTGCACACCTGGGACGCCATGCTGGCCGCCGCCGGTGCGGCGATTGACGCCACCGACGCGGTGCTGGCCGGCGAGCTGAGCAACGCGTTTTGTGCGGTGCGCCCGCCGGGCCACCACGCCACCCGGCGCCAGGCCATGGGTTTTTGTTTCGTCAACAATGTGGCGGTGGCCGCGCGCTACGCGCTGGAGCGCCACCAGCTGCAACGGGTGGCGGTGATCGATTTTGATGTGCACCACGGCAACGGCACCGAAGACATTGTGTTGCCCGATCCGCGCATCCTGATGTGCAGCTACTACCAGCATCCGTTTTATCCGGTGTGGGAGCACGCTGAGGCGCCGCATTTGGTGAATGTGCCGGTGCCGGCCTACACCCGGGGCGAGGCGGTGCGCGAGCTGGTGATGGCCCAGTGGCTGCCCCGGCTGGAAGCGCACCGGCCTGAAATGATCTTCATCAGCGCTGGGTTTGACGCCCACCGCGAGGACGACATGGGCCAGATGGGCCTGGTCGAGGCCGACTATGTGTGGCTGACCGAGCAGATCATGGCGGTGGCCGACCGCCACGCCCAGGGTCGCATTGTCAGCTGCCTAGAGGGCGGTTACCACCTGGACGCCCTGGCGCGCAGTGTGGTGGCCCATGTGCGGGCGCTGGCCCGCGTTTGACGATGGACCACACACGAGGTGAAGCATGAGCACAGTGCTGACTGAACGCGACGAGCGCGGTGTCCACACCCTGACGCTGAACCAGCCGAGCCGCTTCAATGTGCTCGATGAAGACACTCTGCGCGCGCTCACTGAGGCCGTGGCGGCGGTGCAGGCCGATCCACACGCCCGGGTGCTGGTGCTGGCCGCCGCCGGCAAGGCGTTTTGCGCGGGTCACGACCTCAAACAAATGGCGGCGCGACCTGAACAAGCGTATTACGAGGATCTGTTTGCCCGTTGTTCGCGGCTCATGCTGGCGCTGCGCGCCTTGCCGGTGCCTGTGGTGGCCCGTGTGCAGGGCTTGGCGACCGCGGCCGGTTGCCAGTTGGTGGCGCAATGCGACCTGGCGGTGGCGTCGAGCGAGGCGCGGTTTGGCGTCAATGGCATCGATGTGGGCCTGTTTTGCGCCACCCCGTCGGTGGCCTTGTCGCGCGCCATGGCGCCGCGCCAGGCGTTGGAAATGCTGATGACCGGCGACTTTATCGACGCCGACGAAGCCCAGCGCCGAGGCTTGGTCAATCGGGTGAGCGCACCCGACGAGTTAGACGCCGCGGTGGAGCGTTTGGTGCAGCGCCTGCTGGGCAAACCGCGTGAGGCGCTGGCCATGGGCAAGGCGCTGTTTTATCGCCAGCTGGAAACCGGTTTATCGGCCGCTTACCAAATGGCGGGCCACAGCATGGCCTGTAATTTGGCGCATCCAGTGGCGCAAGAGGGTGTGCAGGCTTTTATCGAGAAACGCCCCGCGCGCTGGTAGACGCGGGCGTGCATGTGGGCGTTATCCTCGCCCCATGGACATTCAAACTCAGACCCTGCTGTTGGCGGCCCGCGATTGGTTGGCCGCTTTTGTGCAACCCTCTTGGTGGGCGGAAGTGGCTGCGTTGTGCGTGGCTTTGGCCTTGGCGTGGCTGATCACCGCCGCCTTGCGCCGACTCTTCACGCAGGACGACGCCGACCCCAATTCCATCTTGTTTGGTCGCCGCTTGATCGACGGAGTGCTGTTTCCGCTGGCGCTGCTGGGGCTGGCGTACGCAGGCCGCTCGGTGCTGTTGCACTGGGGCATGCCACTGGGCTTGTTTCGGGTCGCCATCCCGGCGTTGTTGTCGCTGGCGGCGATCCGCACCGGGGCCAAGGTGCTGCAAGTGGCCATGCACGATGCCCCCTGGGTGCGGGCGATGGAGCGCACCATCTCGTGGCTGGCTTGGGGCGCGGCGGTGTTGTGGATCACAGGTGTGCTGCCGCTGGTGCTGCACGAGCTCGATCAGATCACCTGGAAGATGGGCAACAGCACGCTGTCGGTGCGCACCTTGATCGAAGGCGTGCTCAGCGCCGGGGCGGTGCTGATTGTGGCGTTGTGGATTTCGGCCGCTATCGAAGCGCGTCTGCTCAAGCGCGCGGTGGGTTCTGACCTGTCGCTGCGCAAAGCCCTGAGCAACGCCACCCGCGCTTTGCTGATGTTTGTGGGCTTGATGGCCGCGCTCTCGGCCGTGGGCATCGATCTGACCGCGCTGTCGGTATTGGGTGGCGCTATTGGTGTGGGCATCGGTTTTGGCTTGCAAAAACTGGCCGCCAATTACGTCAGTGGTTTTGTGATTTTGGCCGAGCGCAGCATGCGCATCGGCGACAGCGTGCGGGTCGACAATTTCGAGGGCCGCATCACCGACATCAACATGCGCTACACCGTCATCCGTGCCCTCAACGGCCGCGAATCGGTGGTGCCCAACGAAATGCTGCTCACCCAGCGGGTCGAGAACCTGTCGCTGGCCGACCCCAAGGTGTGGCTGTCGACCGTGGTCTCAGTGGCCTACGACAGCGATGTGGACCAAGTGCGTACCCTGCTGGTGCAGGCGGCCTTGGCGCAGAACCGTGTGCTGCGCGATCCGGCGCCATCTGCGGTCCTGTCGGCGTTTGGCGCCGATGGGCTGGAATTCACGCTGGGTTTTTGGATCGGCGACCCAGAGAACGGGCAAGCCGTTCTCCGATCCGACATCAACGTGGCGATTCTGCAAGCCCTGCGCCAGCAGGGTATTGATATTCCCTATCCACAGCGGGTGGTGCACGTGCAAGGGGAGTCGCTTATCCCGCCATCAGGCGCGGCAGCCACAGGGAAATGACTGGGAAGGCAATCAAGATGCCCAGTCGGACGATGTCGGCGACCACAAAAGGCCACACGCCCTTGTAAATGGTGGTGAGCTTGACGTCTGGCAACAGGGAGCTCAGCACAAACAGGTTGAGTCCCACGGGCGGCGAGATCATCCCGATTTCCACAATGGTGACGATCAGGATGCCGAACCACACCGGGTCAAAGCCCAGACCCGTGATGACCGGGAAGAACACCGGAATGGTGAGCAGCACAATCGCCAGCTCTTCCATCACCATGCCCAAGATCAGGTAAATGCCCATCATCACCACCACCACCATGATGGGGTGTGGACTGAACTGCAGCACAAAGTCGCGCAGGTCACCCGGCATGCTGGTGAAATTGATGAAGTTGGTGAAGATCATCGCGCCGATGAGGATCGTGAACAGCATCGCGGTGGTGCGCGCGCTCTCGATCAAAATCTCTTTGAGCACCGACAAGGTCAACGTTCCGCGCGCTAGCGCAAACACAAAGGCACCCGCAGCGCCCACACCAGCGCCTTCGGTGGCGGTGAACACCCCGCCGTAAATGCCGCCAATCACCAAGGCAAACAGCAGTGCCACGCCCCAAATCCCTCGGATCGCAGCCAATCGCTGCGACCAGCTGAAACGTTCTGCTGGAGGGCCGGCTTCAGGATCGCGCCAAGTCACGTACACAACGGCGAGGCAGAGGCAGGTGATCGCCACCAAACCGGGCAAGATACCGGCCACAAACAGCTTGCCGATGTCGGTCTCTGTGATGATGCCGTAGATCACCAAAATGGTGGATGGGGGAATGAGGATCCCCAAGGTGCCCCCCGAGGCAACGGAGCCAGTGGCCAAGGTGTCCTTGTAACCATGTGCTTTCATTTGTGGGTAGGCCACTTTGGACATGGTTGCGGCGGTGGCAATCGATGAGCCGCAGATGGAGCCAAAGCCTCCCGAGGCGATGATACTGGCCATGGCCAAGCCGCCGCGCTTGTGACCCACAAAGGCGTTGGCGGCGGTGAACAGCTCGCGCGCCATGCCGGCACGCGCCACCAGATTGCCCATCAGCACAAACAGCGGAATCACCGACAACACATAGTGAAAGCCGGTTTCAAAAATGGTCTGGCTGGTGCTGGCATAGGCCGCTGGCCAACCGCGCATAAGACCCAGTCCCAATAGCCCAGCGATGCTCATGGCGACCGCCAAGGGCACCCGCAAAAACGCCATCAAAAACACGGCGCCAAAACCCAGCAGCGCCTCGATCATGGTGTGTTCTCCTGCATCTGTTCAAGATGAGAGTGGGTTTGGGGAGGGAGCAGCACAAACACAGCATGGACCACAGCGGTGGCCACCAGCAGCCAGGCCATGAGCGATGCCACCGGTGACAGCGGCAGTTGCAGATGCACC
This sequence comes from Burkholderiaceae bacterium, assembly GCA_040383055.1. GTDB lineage: Bacteria > Pseudomonadota > Gammaproteobacteria > Burkholderiales > Burkholderiaceae_C > Hydrogenophaga. Next base: position 1,530 of record JBEIEH010000142.1, on the reverse strand, counting down.
GTGATGTCGCTGTATTCGGCAAAGCGCGCCGCGCGTTGCATCAACAGCCAGCCCATAAAGCCAAACGCACCTGCGCACACCAGATGCACCAGCCGCGCTTGAATGCCTTTGAGCCAACTCGGAATCCAAGGGTCGAGCGAATCGAACACCACGTGCTCGCTGCGCCAGGACACCAAGGGCATGGCGCCAAAAATCACCATCACCATGCCGATTTCGGTCATTTCGAGCGCGCCCGGAATGGAATGGTTGAGGAACTTGCGCCCCAACACGTCAAACAGCGTCAAAAACATGATGCCAAACAGCGCGAGCGCCGCCAGCAGACCGGTGGACCAGCGCAACGCCGCGCCGATCCAAGCCAATGGGTGTTTTTCCACAATTGCTCCCAAAAACGGCGAGGCGAATCGACGCCTCGCCTAGGACGGTGCGCACAGGCCAGCTGGGAAGCAGCTGGCCCTTGTGCGTCACTTGATTTTGGCGATTTCGTTGCGGAACTCTGTCACCACCGCTTTGGCATTCTTCAGGCCTTTGCTTTCGGCGGCGGCGGCCCATTTGTCTTCCAGTGTGAGCTGTTTGGTCTTCACCTCAGCCACAAACGCGTCGCTGGCGGCGATGCGTTGCACGCCTTGGGCTTTTTGTGCGCCATTGACCGATGCGTCGTCCACCTTGTCCCAGCCAGCGCCAAACAAGCGCGCCGCGTATTCACCCGAGAGCTTGTCGACCACCGCTTTGTCTTGGGCCGAGAGGGCGTTGTACTTGGCCGGGTTCATCATGAACACAAAGCTGGTGTTGTACAGGCCACCGGGCATCACCGTGGCGTGTTTGATCATGCTCAGCTTGAACGAGGCCACCGATTCGTCCGGGAACAGTGTGCCGTCCATCACGCCGGTCGATAGCAGTTCAAACGCTTCGGTCGCAGGCTTGAGGGTGGTGTTCCAGCCCATGAGCTTGGTCAGCTCGTTGATGTTGCCGCCGCCAATACGCCACTTGAGCGAGGCACCGTCGGCGATGCTGTTGACCGGCTTTTTGCTGTTGAAAATGATGCCGGGGCCATGCGTGAACACACCCAGCACTTTTACACCACGGTGTTCGCCCAATGGCGCAAAGTGCTTGTTGTAGATCCGTTGGTAGGCCACAGACGTGGCCATGGAGTTGTCGCCCAGGAACGGAAACTCCGCCACTTGGGTGAAGACGAAGCGACCCGGGGTGTAGCCGTCGACGGTAAAGGCGATGTCCGCCAGCCCGTCGCGCACCGCGTCAAACGTACCGGGAGGTGCCGACACCGCTTTGGGCAGGATGTTGCACTTCATGCGCCCGGCGCTTTCTTTCTCTAGCGCATCGCACCAGTCTTTCTGCGCCACGCTCAGCGTGTGGGTGGGAGGCACCCAGCTCGATGCGGTGAACACGGTCTGGGCCGAGGCGGTGCTGACAGTGGCCAGGGCGCACACGGAAAGGGCAAATCGGATGTTCATGTGTTGTCTCCTGCAAGGGTGGGGTGAGATAGTTACTCAAGATAATCAAAATCACGCAGAG
>JBEIEH010000141.1:0-7142 GCA_040383055.1 Burkholderiaceae bacterium | reverse complement strand
CGTGTTCCTGAAAGTCGGCATGAACGTGCGCTGGGAAGGCTTCACCGGCAGTCTGGAAGACGCCATCAACGAAGGCGTGCGCCGTGGCTACATGAACCCCGACAACGCCCTGCGCGCTTCGGTCGTGGCCGACCCGCTGTTCGCCCGCAAGAACACCAAGGACAACACCCCCGCCGTGATCTTCACCGAGATCGTGGCCGGCGACAAAGTCGACATCACCGTGGCGGCCAAGGGCGGCGGCTCGGAAAACAAATCCAAGATGGTCATGATGAACCCCAGCGACTCGCTGGTTGATTGGGTGCTCAAGACCGTGCCAACCATGGGCGCTGGCTGGTGCCCGCCAGGCATGCTGGGCATCGGCATCGGTGGCACCGCCGAGAAGGCCGAGCTGCAGGCCAAGGAAAGCCTGATGTACGACCTGGACATGTACCAGCTGCAGGCCAAGAGCGCGCGTGGCGAGAAGCTCGACCAGGTCGAAGAGCTGCGCCTGGAGCTGTTCGAGAAGGTCAACGCCCTGGGCATCGGCGCACAAGGCCTGGGCGGCCTGACCACCGTGCTGGACGTCAAGATCAAGATGTACCCCACGCACGCCGCCTCCAAGCCCGTGGCCATGATCCCGAACTGCGCGGCCACCCGCCACGCCCACTTCGTCATGGACGGCTCCGGCCCGGTTTACCTGGACGCCCCCAGCCTGGACCTGTGGCCCAAAGTGGACTGGCAGCCCGACACCGAAAAGAGCCAGCGCGTCGACCTCAACACGCTCACGAAGGAACAGGTCGCCAGCTGGAAGCCCGGCCAGACCCTGCTGCTCAACGGCAAGATGCTGACCGGCCGCGACGCCGCGCACAAGCGCATCCAGGACATGCTGGCCAAGGGGGAAAAACTACCGGTGGACTTCACCAACCGCGTCATCTACTACGTCGGCCCGGTCGATCCGGTGGGCGACGAAGTCGTCGGCCCCGCCGGCCCGACCACCGCCACCCGCATGGACAAGTTCACCGACATGATGCTGGCCCAGACCGGCCTGATCGCCATGGTGGGCAAGGCCGAGCGCGGCCCGACCGCCATCGAAGCCATCAAGAACCACAAATCGGCCTACCTCATGGCCGTGGGTGGCGCCGCTTACCTGGTGTCCAAAGCCATCAAGGGCGCCAAGGTGGTGGGCTTTGCCGACCTGGGCATGGAAGCCATCTACGAATTCGACGTGGTCGACATGCCTGTGACCGTGGCGGTGGACGCCGGCGGCACCAGCGCCCACATCACCGGCCCGGCGGAGTGGGAAAAGCGCATTGCCAGCGGCGAGTTCAAAGGCATTGCCGTCACCGGCTCCTGAAGCTAAGCCCAACGCACGCCAGCCAATGCCCACCATCGCAGTGTTCGACAGCGGCGTGGGCGGTTTGAGCGTGCTCAAAGCCCTGCAGGTGGCCTTACCGCAGAGCGATTTTGTTTACCTAGCCGACAGTGGCTACGCACCCTACGGCGAGCGAGGCGAAGCTTGGGTGGACGGCCGCTGCCATGAAATCACCACGTGGTTGACACAACGTTTTGCGCTTGACGCTTTGGTCGTGGCCTGCAACACCGCCACAGCAGCGGCCATTGACCGCATGCGCGCGGCCCACCCGCAGTTGCCTATTGTGGGCGTCGAGCCAGGCTTAAAGCCAGCTTTGGCGCTGACCAGCAGCGGCCATATTGGTGTAATGGCCACCCGTGGAACTTTGACAAGCCAACGCTTCTCCCAACTGCTGGACAAGGTGGGCTCACACGCGCCCTATGCACCGCATGCTGTGCAGTGGCATGCGCGCGCCTGCAATGGGCTGGCGGACGCCATCGAGCGCAACGACAACGAGCGCATCGAAGTGCTGTGTACCGAACACGGCTCTGCGCTGATGGCCCAAGCCGAGGCCGCAGGTGGGAGGCTGGACGTGGTCGTGCTGGGATGCACCCACTATCCCTTTGTCAGCGACATCATTGCGAGGGTGCTTGGACCCGAGGTGACGCTGGTGGACACCGGTGAGGCCGTGGCCCGCCATACCCGCAGTAGGCTTGGCCCGAGCGCAGCGCCCCGTGCGGGGGCTGTCGTCCGCGCCTCAACACAAACTTTGCTGTTGAGCACCGGACAGCCCAAAAATTTGAGCGAAGCCGCCCAACGCTGGCTACCACATCCTGTAGCGCAGGCGCGATCAGCCGACATTCCCTGCGAGCTGTAAAGCAACAGCGGCTGACAAAAACAAAAATGCCCGCAACCTTTCGATTGCGGGCACTCTGATCAATGGTCGGCGTGGCGGGATTCGAACTCGCGACCCCTTGCACCCCATGCAAGTGCGCTACCAGGCTGCGCTACACGCCGACAAGACTCACATTATAGCGTGCTTTACACCGTTAAATGACGAGCAGCTCTCGAATTTTGATAAGTTCGGACCGCACATCCGCTGCCGCCAACACACCGGTTGTCATTGGACGAAAAGCGATTGAGTTCAGGGCCGCGCTTTGATCAACTGCAGGGCTTGGTGTGGCCTCCGAGGCAAGTGCAGCTCCGCCATCGCGGCGAACGCCACGCTCCTGAGCCGCCAACTCCTGCAACTTGTTGCGCGCACCACTGATGGTGAAGCCCTGCTCGTACAACAGCTCGCGGATGCGGCGAATCATCAGCACTTCATGGTGCTGGTAATAGCGCCGATTGCCCCGGCGTTTCATGGGCCGCAGTTGGGTGAACTCCTGCTCCCAATAGCGCAGCACGTGTGGCTTGACGCCACACAAATCGCCCACCTCACCGATGGTGAAATAGCGTTTGACCGGAATGGGAGGCAGCGCGTTGTCCATGTTGCAAAGCGGATGGGTGGGGCGTGGACTTTACTGCAATCGCAAGCACTGAGCAAAGCCCGCGTGCACTATTGGCGTCTGCGCATCAGGGTGTGTCAGCTTTCCCCATCCTGCACCTGCTCTTTGAGCTTAGGACTGGCATGGAACGTGACCACACGGCGCGCCTCTATTGCCACCGGCTCGCCGGTGCGTGGGTTGCGTCCTGGCCGCGGCGCTTTGGTGCGAATTTGAAAATTGCCAAAGCCTGAAATCTTGACGTCTTGCCCATCCACCAAACTGCAGGTGATGAGATCAAAAAACGCATCGACCATGTCTTTGGCCTCGCGTTTGTTCAGGCCGATTTGCTCAAACAACATATCGGCAAGCTGGGCTTTGGTGAGTGCTGGGGTTTCCAGGCTGTCAACGGCGAAATCCATGGCAATGTCCTTAACGCAGTCGGGCCTGTACACGCTCGGCCAAGCTGGCCAATACCGCGCGCATCACTTGGTCGATCTGTTCGTCCTGCAAGGTCGCATCGGCGGCGTGCAGATGCAGGCGAATGGCCAGGCTCTTTTCGCCACTGGCCACAGCGCCCATGCCATCGGCCTTGGGACGGTAGACATCGAACAACACCACGTCTTTGAGCAGCCCGGAAGCGGCTGCACCGTCGCGCACCGCCTGCATGACGGCATCGTGCGACACCGCCTCTTGCACCACCACGGCCAGGTCGCGCTCCACCGGCTGGTGGCGGCTCACGCCACTGAAAGCCGGCAAGCCTTTGGTCAGCACGGCTTCGAGCGAGAGCTCAAACATCACCGGTGCGCTGGGCAACTCATAGCCTTGGCGCCAGCGCGGGTGCAGCTCGCCCACATGACCGATGCACACACCGTCCAGCCACACGGCGGCACAGCGGCCGGGGTGCATGGCGGGGTGATCGGCGGCCACAAAGCGGGCTTGGCGCGGCGCCAACAAGGCCTCCACATCGCCTTTGATGTCAAAGAAGTCGGCGCTGCGCTTGTCGCCCGACCACTGCAGGGTGTCCACCCCGCCCCAAGCCAGCCCCGCCACCCGCATGGGTTGAGCAAAGCCGGCCACGCTGGTGTCGCTGTCGACCACGCTGGCGTCTTTGTGGAACACCCGACCCAGTTCGAACAAGCGCACCCGAGGCGCTTTGCGGTCGATGTTGAACTTGAGCACCGACACCAAGCTGCCCAGCAGCGACGAGCGCATCACGCTCATCTGGCTCGCAATAGGGTTGAGCAGTTGGATCGGATCGGCATTGCCCGCCAACTCACGCTCCCAGCGCTCATCGACAAAGCTGAAATTGATGGTTTCCTGGTAGCCCAGCTGCGCCAGTTGGCGACGCACCGCAAACGGACCCCGTTTGGCCTCAGCGCGCAGCTTGGGTGTGATCGGCGCCAGCGGCGGCGTGGTCGGCAGCTGTTCGTAGCCGATGATGCGGGCCACCTCTTCGATCAGGTCTTCCTCGATCTGCAGGTCGAAGCGGAAACTCGGCGGCGCCACGGTGACGGTGCCCTCGCCTTCTGTGACGCTCAGGCCCAGGCGCTTCAGGGCGTCGGCGCACTGCGCTTGGGTCAGCGGCATGCCAATCACCTTGGCCGCGCGCGCCACCCGCAGGGTCACCGGTTTGCCGTCGGGCAAAGCCAGGGTTTGGTCGTCGATAGGCCCCGCCTGGCCGCCACAAATCTCCAACACAAGCGCCGTGATGCGCTCCACATGCTCTACCGTGGTGGCGGGGTCCACACCGCGCTCAAAGCGGTGGCCGGCGTCGGTGCTGAAGTTGTAGCGGCGCGAACGGCCGGCAATGGCTTTTGGCCACCAGAAAGCGGCTTCTATAAAGATGTTCCGCGTGTCGTCCGATACCGCAGTGGCGTCGCCGCCCATGATGCCGGCGAGCGACTCCACGGCCTGCTCGTCGGCGATCACGCCGACCTCGGTGTCCACCGCCACTGTGTTGCCGTTGAGCAGCTTGAGCTGTTCACCGGCGCGGCCCCAGCGCACCTGCAGGCCACCGTGGATTTTGTCGAGATCAAAAATGTGCGATGGACGGCCCAACTCAAACATCACGTAGTTGGAGATGTCCACCAGCGGCGAGACGCTGCGCTGGCCACAACGCGCCAGCCGCTCCACCATCCAGGCCGGGGTCTTGACTTGGGTGTTCACACCACGCACCACCCGGCCACTGAAACGGCCGCACAGGTCGGGCGCTTGCACCGTGACTGGCAAGCGATCCTGCAGGCCGACCGACACGGGCGCAAAGGTGGGCTGCTGCAGCGGGGCACCGGTCAAGGCCGACACCTCTCGCGCAATGCCAAACACACTCAGGCAATGGGCCAAATTGGGTGTGAGCTTGAGGGTGAACAACATGTCGTCCAAGCCCAGTTGCTCGCGGATGTTGCGGCCGACCACCGCGTCGTCGGCCAGTTCCAGCAGACCGCTGCTTTCTTCCGACACCTGCAGCTCTTTGGCCGAGCACAACATGCCCTGGCTCTCCACGCCGCGCAGCTTGCCGAGCTTGATCGCAAAGGGCTTGCCGTCCTCGCCCGGCGGCAACAAGGCACCCACGGTAGCGCAGGGCACTTTGATGCCAGCGCGCGCGTTCGGGGCACCGCACACAATGTTCAAGGGCGCGCCCTGCCCCACGTCCACTTGGCACACACGCAGGCGGTCGGCGTTGGGGTGCTGTTCGGCACTCAGGATCTGCCCCACCACCACACCGGTGAACGCGGGCGCCACCGGCTGCAGCTCTTCCACCTCCAGACCCGCCATGGTCAAGGTGTCTGCCAGTTGTTGGCTGCTCAGGGGTGGGTTGCAAAAGGCGCGCAGCCAAGATTCAGGGAATTGCATGAAATCACTCAGTACGTGGCAAGACAAGGGCTTTCGTCCGGAACACCGCAGAACCGGCTTTGCCGGGCTGCAGGTGTTGCCCCCTGGGGGTGACGCGAAGCGGCGCGAAGGGGGGATTACTTGAACTGACTCAGGAAACGGATATCGCCATCAAAGAAAAGGCGCAAATCGTTCACGCCATAACGCAACATGGTCAGGCGGTCCGGCCCCATGCCGAAGGCAAAACCGATATAGCGCTCGGGGTCCAGCCCCATGTTGCGCACCACGTTCGGATGCACCTGGCCTGAACCGGCGACTTCCAGCCAACGCCCCGCCAGCGGACCACTCTGAAACTGAATGTCGATCTCGGCGCTGGGCTCGGTAAAGGGGAAAAAGCTGGGGCGAAAGCGCAGCACCAAGTCGTCGCTCTCAAAGAAAGTGCGGCAGAAATCGGTGAACACGACCTTCAAGTCCTTGAAGCTCACGTTCTCGCCAATCCACAGGCCTTCGCACTGGTGGAACATGGGCGAATGGGTGGCATCGCTGTCCACCCGGTACGTACGGCCCGGCGCAATCACCCGAATTTCCGGCATGCCGGTACCGCTGTCGATGGCGGCACGGTGACGCTTGACATGCTGCACCGCATGGCGGATTTGCATCGGGCTGGTGTGGGTGCGCAGCAAATTGGGGGCCTTGGCGCTGCCACCCTCCACATAAAAGGTGTCGTGCATCGAACGCGCCGGGTGGTCCTCGGGCGTGTTCAGTGCGGTGAAGTTGAACCAGTCGGACTCGATCTCGGGGCCTTCGGCGACCTCAAAACCCATGGAGCCAAAAATCGCCTCGATGCGCTCCAGTGTCAAGCTCACCGGGTGCAGACCGCCCTGCCCGCGCTGGCGACCCGGCAGGGTCACATCCAACGCCTCAGCCTTGAGCTGCGCTTGCAACTCGGCATCGGCCAAGGCTTGGCGGCGTTCGGTGAGCGCGGCCTCAATCGCCTGTTTGGCGACGTTGATGGCCGCTCCCCGGGTCTTTTTTTCGTCCACCGAGAGCGCGGCCATGCCCTTCATCAGCTCAGTGACGCGCCCAGACTTGCCTAAAAACTGGGCCTTGGCGTTCTCAAGATCGGCGGGGGTGGCGGCGGCGGCAAACGCCGCTTGTGCGCCGCTGACCAGGGTGTCCAACTCGTTCATGGAATGTGGCGTTGTGTGCAGAAAAAAAGGGCTGAACGGGGGCGCTACGCGCCTGCATTCAGCCCCTCAGAGCGACCGACCTGCCCGGGCGACACCAGGTCACCCGGACGGCGCCGTGAATCAAGCGGCCAGCTTGGCTTTGACTTGTTCCACGATGCTGTTGAAAGCCGCGACGTCGTGGACGGCGAGATCGGCCAACACCTTGCGGTCGATAGCGATCTGGGCTTTCTTCAGGCCGTTGGCGAACTGGCTGTACGTCAGGCCACAAGCGCGTGCACCAGCGTTGATACGGGCGATCCACAGTTG
>JBEIEH010000140.1:0-7154 GCA_040383055.1 Burkholderiaceae bacterium | reverse complement strand
GGGCGAGTCGCTGCTCGACACCATCGCCAACCTGAGCGCCATGGCTGCCGACATTTTTGTGGTGCGCCACAGCGAGTCGGGTGCGCCCTACCTGATCGCCCAGCATGTGGCGCCGCATGTGCATGTGGTCAACGCAGGCGACGGCCGGCACGCCCATCCGACCCAGGGCCTCTTGGACATGTACACCATTCGCCACTACAAGAAGGATTTCACCAACTTGTCGGTGGCCATCGTCGGTGACGTGCTGCATTCGCGGGTGGCACGCTCCGACATCCACGCGCTCACCACGCTGGGCTGTCCCGATGTGCGGGTGGTCGGCCCGCGCACCTTGGTGCCAGCCGATCTGTCGGCCATGGGCGTGCGGGTCTGCCACACGCTCGAAGAGGGCATCAAGGACTGCGATGTGGTCATCACCCTGCGGCTGCAGAACGAGCGCATGAGCGGCGCGCTGCTGCCGTCGAGCCAAGAGTTCTTCAAGAGCTTTGGTCTCACGCCCGATCGCCTGCGCTGGGCCAAGCCCGACGCCATCGTCATGCACCCGGGCCCGATCAACCGGGGCGTCGAAATCGACTCGGCCGTGGCCGACGGCCCGCAGAGCGTGATCTTGCCGCAGGTGACCTTTGGCATCGCGGTGCGCATGGCTGTCCTGAGCATCGTTGCGGGGAATGAAGCATGAAGATCCTGATCCAGAACGGCCGTGTCATGGACCCGGCGAGCGGCCGCGACGAGCTGGCCGATGTGGCGATTGCGGCAGGGCGCATCATCGGCATCGGCAGGGTGCCGCCCGATTTCACGCCCAACCGCACCATCAACGCGAGCGGCTGTGTGGTGGCGCCAGGCCTGGTCGACCTGTCGGTGCGGCTGCGCGAGCCGGGGCAAGAACACGCCGGCATGCTCGAGAGCGAAATGGCCGCAGCGGTCGCCGGTGGCGTCACCAGCTTGGTGTGTCCGCCCGACACCGACCCGGTGCTTGAAGAGCCGGGGCTGGTCGACATGCTCAAGTTCCGCGCCGAGAAGCTGCACCTGGCGCGGGTGTTCCCGCTCGGTGCGCTGACGCGCGGCTTGAAGGGCGAAGTGCTGACCGAGATGGCCGAACTCACCGAGTCGGGCTGCGTCGGTTTTGGTCAGGCCGAGGTGCCCATCCTCAACACCCAGGTGCTGCAGCGCGCGCTGCAATACGCCGCCACTTTTGGCTACACCGTGTGGCTGCGCCCACTCGACCCGTGGTTGGGCAAAGGCGTGGCCGCCAGCGGCCCGCTGGCCACCCGCATGGGCTTGGCCGGTGTGCCAGCGGCGGCCGAAACCATTGCGCTGCACACCTTGTTTGAACTGCTGCGCGGCGTACACGCCGCTGCCCAGGCCAATGGCGACGAAGGGGTGCATGTGCACCTGTGCCGCATCAGCAGCGCCGCTGGACTGGACTTGGTGCGCGCCGCCCGCGCCGAAGGCCTGCCGGTGACCTGTGATGTGAGTGTGCACAACCTGCTGCTGTCCGAAGTCGACATCGGCTATTACGACAGCCGCGCGCGACTGGTGCCGCCGCTGCGCAGCCCGCGCGACCGCGACGCGCTGCGCGCCGGCCTCGCCGATGGCACCATCAGCGCCTTGGTGTCTGACCACAATCCGGTCGACGCCGACGCCAAGGTGCTGCCCTTTGCCGAGGCCGAACCTGGCGCCACGGCGGTCGAATTGCTGCTGGGCCTGGCCGCGCGCTGGGCGCAGCAAGACGGCTTGGGCCTGATGCAGGCCTTGTCGGTGCTCACCAGCGGCCCGCAGGCGGTGCTGGGTCAGCGCCTGGGCACCTTGTCGGCCAGCGTGGGCCAGTTGGTCGAAGGCGGTGTCGCCGACATTTGTATCTTCGACCCCAACCGCCCTTGGGTGGTGCGGCCGCAGGCGCTGCGCAGCCAGGGCAAACACACACCGTTCGAAGGCCACGAGCTGCCGGTGCAGGTGGTGGCCACCCTGGTGGGTGGTCAGCTCGCCTTCCAGGCGTGAGCGCTGCCATGGCAGTCTGGCGCTGGCCCCGCTTGTTGTGGCGCACCCTATCGGCCCTGTGGTGGGCCGTCTGGGGTGTGTGGGTCATCACCCAGCGCTTCCCTAGGCTCACGCCCGAGCAGCGCGCTGTCCAAGTGCAGCTGTGGTCGCAGCGCATGTTGGGTGCGTTTGGGGTGCGTTGGCAGGCCCAAGGCCAAGCGCTGGCCGGCCCGGTGCTGAGGGTGGCCAACCACTTGTCGTGGCTGGACATTTTGGTCATGAACGCGGTGGCGCCCTCGCGTTTTGTCTCCAAAGCCGAAGTGCGGCACTGGCCCTTGATCGGTACCTTGACGGTGGGCGCCGGCACTTTGTTGATCGAGCGCGAAAAACGCCGCGACGCCATGCGGGTGGTGCACCACATGGCCGAGAGCCTGCAAGCGGGCGATGCGGTGGCGGTGTTTCCGGAAGGCACCACCTCCAACGGTGAGGCTTTGCTGCCTTTCCACGCCAATTTGTTGCAGGCGGCGGTGGTCACCGACGCGCCGGTGCAGCCGTGGGCCTTGCGTTACCGCGACGCCCGCACCGGCGAAGCTCACAACGCGCCCCTGTTTGTGGGGGACACCACCTTGGTGGCGTCCTTGCTCAACACCCTGTTGGCCAGCGACTTGGTGGCCGAGGTGCGCTTGGGTGAGCCGCAGCGCTGCAACGGCCGTGACCGCCGCAGCTGGGCCGAAGACTTGCACGGCGCGGTGAACGGACTGCGCGGCTGATGCATCTACCCACCCCAGACAGCGCTTCGAAGCAGCGCTTATCGGCTTTTGGCTTATTGTGGCGAGCGCTGATGTGGGCTGGCCTGCCTTTGGTCATGGTTGCCTTTGCCACCAGTGGCTGGGCAGAACACACCATTCTCAAGCCCGTGCTCTTGTTGCTGCTGGTGCCCACGGTGCTCGCAACGCAGGCGGGCCTCAGCCACGGAGCTGCGCAGTTGGCCAGCTATGCCTGTTACGTGGCGTTATCGGCCGGTGTGTTGTGGATACACGCTCGCAGGGCCCGTCGCTGAGCCCCATCACTTCTTCATGCGCGCCATCATCAGCTCGGTGTTGGCTTTGCGGTCGGTGTTGACGCGTTGCACGCTGACGCGTTCGCCTATTTGTTTCAGGTAGTCGCGCACTGGTAGGTCACCCAGGCAATCTTTGCCGTAAATGATTTTGCTGGCGCTGCTGACCAGGGGCAGGTGCACGATGGCGGCGCAATCGGCCAGGCTGAAGCTGTCGCCCGCCACGTAGGGCGCAAAACGCGCCAGTTGGGCAAAGGCGGCGCTGTTTTTGTTCAGTTGTTCGCCCACTTTTTCTTTCACGCTGTCGCTCACCTTGCCGCCAAAGAACGCTTCTGGGTACAGGTTGCGCGCCACCAACTCCAAGTGCAATTCGATGAAGCGCAGCACCTCGCGTACCTTGGCGGCGGCGAACGGATCGGCCGGCAGCAGGGCGGGGCTTGGGTGCGCCGCTTCGACGTATTCCAGCATCACGGTCGACTCGCACAGCGTGCCGCGTTCGGTCTTCAGGTACGGGATCTTGCCCAGCGGACTGGCCGCCAGATCGGCCTGGCCGACCCAAACCAGTTCTTCTTGAAAGTCGACGCCTTTTTCCAGCAGGGCGATCTTGACCTTGTTGTAGTAGTTGCTGGCGGCAAAGCCACAGAGGGTGAGCATGGACGGTCTCCTAAGAGGGGTGAAGGATGACGCGCATCGTAGGGCGACACCCGGCCACGCACAGGTCGCCCAGATGACGCCCCTGCTACACTGCGGCGCATGTTCACCCGCACCCACACACGCTTGAGCGCCTGGCTGGCCATGCTGGCCCTGGTGTGGGGTGCGCTGGCGCCCACGCTGGGCCAAGCTGCGGCGCGCGAGGCGCTCAGCCCCGGCAGTGGCTGGGTGGAGGTGTGCAGCACCACTGGCATGGTGTGGGTGCATCTGGACAGCGGTGCCGAGCGCACGGGTGAGCACCCCGATGGCGCCGGCGATCTGATGTCCACCATGACCGATTGCGCGCTGTGTCTCTTGCACGGTGCCACAGCCGGCGCGCCGCCGGCCGGCGGCTTGCTCCCGTTGCCGTTTCACACGCAGGCCTTGATGCCTGCGGTGCCCACCGCGCCCACGCTGGCCCCGGTGTGGCCGGGTGCCCTCTTGCGCGCGCCCCCCGTGACCGCCTGACGGCCCCTGCTGGCCGCTGTTGCGCTTGTCCGAGGCTTTGTCGCCTCGGAATCCCCCCTTTGTGTTGATGGTGCGGTGTGGTGCTCCGGTATGGGACCGGTGTGACAGCCCGCCTGTGTCTGGAGATAACGATGAAAGTCTGGATGTGTATCGCTTCCATGGTGGTGTCGATGGCCGCTTCGGCCCAAACCGTGGTCAAGGTGGACGACCCGTGGGTGCGCGGCACCGTGCCCGCACAAAAAGCCACCGGCGCCTTCATGCGCCTGACCTCCACAGCGCCGGTGCGCCTTGTGGCGGTCAACTCGCCCGTGGCCGGTGTGGTGGAAATCCACGAGATGGCGATGGAGAAAGATGTGATGAAAATGCGTGCCGTGCCCGGTCTTGATCTGGCCGCCGGCAAGGCGGTGGAACTCAAACCCGGTGGCTATCACGTCATGTTGATGGATCTGAAGCAGCAGGTTAAAGCCGGCGATACCGTGCCCCTGACCCTGGTGTTTGAAGACGCCAAGAAGCAACGCGTCACCCAGCAGGTGCAGGCCAGCGTGCGCACCATGGCCGCACCTGTGGCGAACAGTGGCATGTCGCACGGCGATCAAGGCCACGGCGCGCACAAGCACTGACCATTTCCTTGCGACGAGCCTGAGCCCACAACGCCATGCCCAACACTTGGATCGACAGCCAACGGCTGCACCCTTGGGTGAGGCGGCTCTGGCGCGTCCTGGTGTTGGCGGTGGCGCTGGCGACGCTCGCCCCCACGGTGTCGCGCCTGCACATGGCGCAGGCCGGCGTGGACGGCTGGGTGGAGGTCTGCTCCTCCACCGGCATGCGTTGGGTGTCGGCCGACGGTGTGGGCGATGCCGAATCGACCCCGCTGACGCTGGACGCCTGCGACCTTTGCGCCTTGGCGTGCGAGCGCTTTGCGGCGCTGGCGCCCTCGCCAATGGGTGTGCATCACCTGCTGATCACCGAACCTTGGTCCTCTGTCCTGGCCTTGGCGCCAGGGGCCTTGCACACGCCCACCGCGCAGGCCCGCGCGCCTCCCGTCTGCATCTGATTCCGTATCACAAGCTCTTGCGCGCCATCGCGCAGCAAGGGTTTTTTTCGGTCATCAGACAGCAGGAGGCTGTATGTCATCGATGGAATTGCGCGCGGGCGTGCGCAACCGTTCAGGCGCTTGTCTGCTTGAACAAGGCGAATACGGGCCGGTGTGGCGCGTGCGCCGAGGGGTGGTTCGCTTGGACCGTCAACACGGGTCGGCCCGCCAAATGGTGCAGTTGGCCGTGGCCCATGATTTGATTGGTCTTGAGGGCTTGTTTGACCAGCCCTACGCCTTGTCGGCCACGGCGTTTACCGACTGTGAGCTTGAGCGCGTGGCCGTGCCCGACGAAGCCACCCGCGCCGCATTGATGCGCGAGGCTCTGGAGCAGCAACAACGCCGAAGCCAAGACATGGCCGGTGTGCGCACCGGCACGGTGGGGCAACGCACAGCGCATCTGCTGTCCCTGCTGGGGGTGTCTTGGCAGGTGTGGGACGCCCAGAATCAAGAGGCGTTGCAACGGTTGGCGGCGCAGCGCACGCAACTGCCCCCGCTGCGCGAACTGGCGCAAGCGGTGGACGCCAAGGTGGAAACGGTGTGCCGGGCGTTGGGCACATTGATGCCGTCGCGCCGCTGGCAAGAGAGCGCCGCATGAGCACCCGCTTGGGGTTCAGGGTGGCTGTGGCGTGGGGGTTGGTAGCCCTCGCGGGCATGGCCAACGCCCATGACTTCAAGGTCGGTGACTTGCGCATCGATCACCCCTATGCCACGCCATCGCGTCCCGGTGTTCAGACCGGGGCGGTGTACTTCAGGGGCATTCGCAACACCGGCGCGCAGGCCGATCGCTTGTTGTCGGCCAGCACGCCCGTGGCCGGACGGGTCGACATCCACCGCATGCGCATGCAGGGCGATGTGATGCAGATGCGCGCGCTGCCCGCGCTGGACATTCCGGGCCACACCACCGTGCCGATGCGCCACAACACACCGGACGGCTACCACCTGATGTTGTTTGACCTCAAGGCGCCGCTCAAAGACGGCGACCGCTTTCCCGTCACCCTGACGTTTGAGCGGGCGGGCACCCGCGAAGTGAAGGTGTGGGTGCAGACGCCGCGCGGTCGTATTGACCCACACACTCATTGACTTGTCGCCACGCCCTTTCAAGTGCCGTGGCTTTTTCTTTGGATCGACACCATGAAAACCTACTTTCTTATCTGCTCGGCTATGTTTCTTGCCAGCACAGCCCACGCCCACGTCACCCTTGCCGAACGCAGCGCGGTGCAGGGGTCTTATCACCGCGCGGCATTCAAGGTCGGGCATGGGTGCGATGGCAGCCCCACCGTGAAGGTGGTGGTGGATCTGCCGGAAGGGCTTGAGGGCGCCAAGCCCATGCCCAAACCAGGCTGGCGCCTGAGCACCGAAACCCGTTCGTTGAGCACACCGATGGAGTCGCATGGTCGTCGCATCACCGAGCGTGTGGCGCGTGTGGTCTGGGAAGGTGGCCCGCTGCCCGACGCTCACTACGACGAGTTCGTGATGCAGTTTCAGGTCAAGGCCGCGCCCGGCCCGCTGTGGATAGCGGTGGACCAGGTGTGTGAGAAAGGCAGCAATCCCTGGAAAGAGGTGCCAGCGGCGGGTCAAAACGCCCACGACCTGAAATTTCCGGCGGCGCGGCTGGATGTGGTGGCACCTGCCACCCAACACAAACACCATTGAAGGAGTCAATGACATGCAGCGCAGAGATTTTTGTATGGGTGTATTGCTCAGCGGCTCCGCATCGGTCTGGGCCCATGGCGGCGATGTTGAGCACATCACCCACTTGTTGAAACGGCAGTTCGACCGACCCGACGCGCCTTTGAAGGTTCAGCCTGTGGTGGTGCTGGGGGACACCGCAGTGGCCGGGTGGTTTCAGCAAGATCGAGGGGGGCGCGC
>JBEIEH010000139.1:0-7265 GCA_040383055.1 Burkholderiaceae bacterium | reverse complement strand
TGGCAGCCTGAAGCGCGCAGATTGGGTCAACTTCGGTGACCAGAACGCGGCAACCGGCCTGACGCAGCGACGCTGCCGAGCCCTTGCCGACATCGCCGTAGCCGGCGACGACGGCGACCTTGCCGGCGATCATGACGTCGGTCGCGCGCTTGATCGAATCGACCAGCGACTCGCGGCAGCCGTAGAGGTTGTCGAACTTGCTCTTGGTCACCGAATCGTTCACGTTGATGGCACGGAACTTGAGCGTGCCCTTGGCCGCCATTTCGTTCAAACGCAGCACGCCGGTGGTGGTCTCTTCGGTCACACCGATGATCTGCGCGCTCTTGCGGCTGTACCAGGTCGCGTCCTGCGCCAGCTTGGCCTTGATGGCGGCGAACAAGATGCGCTCTTCTTCGCTGCCCGGGTTGGCCAGCACCGAAGCGTCCTTCTCGGCGCGCTGACCCAGGTGCATCAGCAGCGTGGCGTCGCCGCCATCGTCCAAGATCATGTTCGGGCCTTCGCCTTCGCTGCCCTTGGCGCCGAATTCGAAGATGCGGTGGGTGTAGTCCCAGTACTGCTCCAGCGTCTCGCCCTTGATGGCGAACACCGGCGTGCCACGCGCGGCAATGGCGGCGGCTGCGTGGTCCTGGGTCGAGAAAATGTTGCACGACGCCCAGCGCACCTGCGCGCCGAGCGCCTGCAGGGTTTCGATCAGCACGGCGGTCTGGATCGTCATGTGCAGCGAACCGGTGATGCGCGCGCCCTTCAAAGGTTGTTGGGCGGCGAATTCGTCGCGGATGGCCATCAGACCGGGCATTTCGGTCTCGGCGATTTTGATTTCTTTGCGGCCCCAGTCGGCCAGGCCGATGTCGGCGATCACGCAGTCGGCGTTGAGGGCGGTTTTGAGAGGTGCGTTCATGGTGCGCTCCGGTGAGTGGTGTCAACAAAACCACTGGCCACAGCGCTTGCAGGGGCTCACCGCACTGGTCCAGTGGATGAGCGTCGTTGCGAATGGGGTCCGAGCCTCACGCCTGCTGCCAGCGGTGTGCTGGTGGGCGCTGCAACGCTCCTCGGATGCAGTGGATTTTAGCGGAAGGCGCCAAATAACCTTTTTTTATGATGAATCCCGGATAATTCGGATTTTCCCTTTGATTGCATGGCGCACCCGTTCACCGGACCCCGCTGTGCCCCACCTACCCCGCCGACACCATGAGTGCCTTTCACGAAGAGCGCGTTCTGAGCGTTCACCATTGGACCGACCGCCTGTTTTCGTTCACCACCACACGCGACACCGCGCTGCGGTTTTCAAACGGCCACTTCACCATGATCGGCCTGAAGGTGGACGGCAAGCCGCTGCTGCGCGCCTACTCGATCGCCAGCGCCAATTACGAAGAGACGCTGGAGTTTCTGAGCATCAAGGTGCAAAACGGCCCGCTCACCTCGCGCCTGCAGCACATCCAGGTGGGCGACAGCATCATCGTCGGCAAAAAGCCCACCGGCACCTTGCTGATCGACTACCTGCTGCCCGGTAAGCGCCTGTACCTGCTGGCCACCGGCACCGGGTTGGCGCCGTTCATGAGCGTGATCCGCGACCCCGAGACCTACGAGAAATTCGAGCAGGTCATCTTGGTGCACGGCGTGCGCGAGGTCAAAGAACTGGCCTACCACGACTACATCACCCAAGAGTTGCCCAAACACGAGTTTCTGGGCGAGATGATCGGCCAGCAATTGCTGTACTACCCGACCGTGACCCGCGAGCCCTTCAAACACCAAGGCCGGCTGACGACTGCCTTGGAAACCGATCAGATCGCCAAAGCGCTGAACGTGCCGCCGCTCAACGCGGCCGAAGACCGGGTGATGATCTGCGGCAGCCCCGAAATGCTGCGCGACCTCAAAGCCATGATGGAAAAGCGTGGCCTCAAAGAAGGCAACACCACCACCCCAGGCGACTTTGTGATCGAGCGGGCCTTCGCCGAGGCCAAGTGAATATTGCCTGACGCGTTCTGTTAAATCGGTTCAAAATGAGGTCTTAGGACCTCATTTTTTTGATCATGTTACTGAACACCTTCGCCGCCATTCGCTGGACCTTTGCCTTGGGTATCGGTTTGACCGTGCTGGGTTGAGGGGGAGGTGGTGGCGGCAGCGACACCGGCCTGGGCGAATACACCGGCCCCTTGCCGTTCGAAGAAGCGCCGTTGGTGGCATCGGCGAGCGTGGCCGACGCGTGCACCGACCTGCGGCAAAAACAGTTTGTCCGCTCCTACCTCGACGAGGTGTATCTGTGGCCAGAGCAAGTGCAACGGCGCCACCCGCTGAACTACAGCGATGTGCACGACTACTTCGACGCCATCGTCGCGCCGCCGCCGCTCGACCGATTCAGCTTCAGTCAGAGCGTTGAAGACGCCGACCAACAAGAAGCATCCGAGGCGTTTGACGTCGGCATCTTGTGGCGCAATGTGGGCACGTCATCCGCACCGATCTGGCGGGTGGCGCGCGTGGAGCCCGGCTCGCCAGCGGACTTGGCGGGTGTGCGGCGGGGCGACACCTTGGTGAACTTCACCACCAATCTGAACGACGCCGCAGCGGTGGCGCCGTATTACCTCAACATCACGTACCGCCGCACCGGCTTGCCCGGTGTATATGCGGCCAATATGACGCTGCGGGTCATCGAAGAAGACCCGGTGGGCACGTATCGGGCGATCAACGCGGACGGCCGCCAAGTGGGGTATGTGGCGTTTGAATCCCATTACGGCGATGCCCAAGACCAGCTCATCAACGCAGCCCTTGAGGCACAAGCCCTCGGTATCCAAGATCTGGTGGTGGATCTGCGCTACAACGGCGGCGGCTTTTTGTACTTGGCGGCGTCCCTGGCGTCGATGATCGCGCCCACAACGGAAGTTGCACGGCAACGCGACTTCGTGCGCTTTATCCCCAACGCCCGCCGGCAAGCGGCAGGCCCCACCAGTGCGGTGCCGTTTTCACCTGAGGTGTGGTACGCACCGCAGGGGGCTCAATACCGCGCTGGCACCACGCTGCCGCGGCTCAATCTGAGCCGGGTGTATGTGCTCACCACGGGATCGACGTGCTCCGCCAGCGAAAGCCTCATCAACGGCTTGCGCGGGGTGGGCATGACCGTGCATGTGATCGGCAACACCACCTGTGGCAAACCCTATGGCATGGTGCGCCAAGACAATTGCGGCGACGCGTTTTATCCGATCGAATTTCGGGGAGTGAACGCTCTGGGCCAAGCCAACTTCACCACCGGCTTTGCGCCCACCTGCCAAGTGGCCGACGACCTGGACCACGAACGCGGCGACCCCAACGAGGCCATGTTGGCGGCGGCCTTGACCCACATCCGCACCGGCTCGTGCCCTGCCAGCGTGCAAAGCGTCGACATCAACGCGGCACTGACCCAAATGGCCCCAACACCACGAGGCCCGGCGCTGGCACCACCACAGCGCAAACGGCCGGATCTGGCTTTGATCGAGTCGCGTTGAGCGGGTACGCCACGCCGACCGTCAGCGGCGAGCGGCGATGCGGCGCCGGCGCTTGAGCCGCACCCGCAAGTGCCATCCGGCGCTCACCAAGGTGTAGGCCAACAGCGAAAACACCACCGAAAAGGTCAGGGCTCCCAGCAGCAATGGTTTGCCAGCTTTGGCCACAGCGTCTTGCCAGCGCTGCCACCAAGGTGCGCTGCTGGGGGCGCTTGGCAGTGGCTCCACAGAGCCACCCGCTTCAACCAATATGCTGGGAGCGCCCGTTGCGGGCGTACTGTCGCCCAACATCCAGCTGCCGACCTTCCAAGCGGCGTAGTACACCGGTGCGAAGGTGGGAGGCGTGTTGACCAGGGTACTCACCACCGCCACTGGCACATTGGCGCGCAGCAACATGCAAAAGCCAGCCGACAAGGGGATTTGCGCCACCGGTGTGATGAACGCAAAAAACACCCCGATGGCAGCACCCAATGCCACCCCACGCCGCGACAAATGCCACAGCCGGGGATGCAACAGAGACGGCCCCATCCAGCGCAGCCAACGGTTGTTGGCGACACTTTCCTTGGTGGGCATCCAGCGGCGCAGACGTTCAAACATGGCCGCGATTGTGCCCGCTCACCGCGAGCCCCCTTGGCGCGTCGGGACAAAGCGCCACGCGTCGCCTAGGCCTTGTTGACATGGCCTCAACCTCTGGCCAATACGGGCGCCAGCATGCGCCCGGTGTGGGTGCCCAGGCGCACCACGGCCTCGGGTGGCGCAGCGGCCACCACCCGGCCGCCACCGCCGCCGCCTTCGGGGCCCAAGTCGATGATCCAGTCGGCCTCGGCCATCACATCTAGGTCGTGTTCGATCACCACCACGCTGTGGCCGCCATCGACCAGCCGGTGCAGCACCCGGATGAGCTTCTCCACATCGGCCATGTGCAGGCCCACCGTGGGCTCGTCCAGCACATAAAAGGTGTGCGGTGCTTTCTGCCCCCGGCGGGTGATGTCGTCGCGCACTTTGCTGAGTTCGGTCACCAGCTTGATGCGCTGAGCTTCGCCACCGGACAGCGTGGGAGAGGGCTGGCCCAGCGTGAGGTAACCCAGGCCCACATCTTTGAGCAACTGCAGTGGGTGGCTGATGGCGGGCATGCTGGCAAAAAAGTCGACCGCCTCGTCCACCGCCATCTGCAGCACCTCGCCGATGTTTTTGCCTTTCCAGGTCACGGCCAGGGTTTCGGGGTTGAAGCGCGCACCATGGCAGACCTCGCACGGCACTTTCACGTCGGGCAAAAAGCTCATTTCAATGGTGCGCATGCCTTGCCCCTCGCACGCGGGACAGCGGCCTTCGCCGGTGTTGAAACTGAAACGCCCCGGGCCGTAGCCGCGCGCCTTGGCCTCCAGCGTGTCGGCGAACAGCTTGCGCACCGTGTCCCAAAAGCCGATGTAGGTCGCGGGGCATGAGCGCGGGGTTTTGCCGATCGGCGTCTGGTCCACTTCAAGCACCCGGTCCACCGCTTCGGTGCCGATGAGGCCGCTGCAACCGAACCACTGCGGGCGTTCGCCAGCGTCCCAGGCCTGGCGACCAGCAAAGGTGCTGCGGCGCGACACCGCTCCGGCCACGTTGGTGAGCAGCACGTCGCGCGCCAGGGTCGATTTGCCCGAGCCGCTGACGCCGGTGACCACCACCAGGCGTTGCAGCGGAATGTCCACATTCACCTGGTGCAGGTTGTGCAGATGAGCGCCTTTGAGCGTGATCCAAGGCGCATCGACCTGCTCGGCGGCGGGCAGCTGGCAGACGCGGCGCGGCTGCAGCGGATGCCGCATGGCGTCTCGCAGGTAGCGCCCGGTCAGGGAGTCGGCAGACGCCATCACATCGGCCACCGAGCCTTGGGCCACCACCTGGCCACCGCGCCGACCCGCGCTGGGGCCGATGTCAATGATGTGGTCGGCGCGGCGAATGGTGTCTTCGTCGTGCTCCACCACCACCAGTGTGTTGCCGCGCTCACCCAGCTTGTGCAGGGCATCGAGCAGGATTTGGTTGTCGCGCGCATGCAGGCCAATGGTGGGCTCGTCGAGCACGTAACACACGCCTTGCAAATTGCTGCCGAGCTGTGCAGCCAGCCGGATGCGCTGCGCTTCGCCGCCGGACAGCGTCGGCGCACCACGGTCGAGCGTCAGGTAGTTCAGCCCGACCTCTTCCAAAAACGCGAGGCGGCTTTCGATCTCGGGCAACAGGTCGCGGGCGATGTCCGCTTCTCTGGTGGACAGCGTGTGCCCCGCGCCATCAGCCGGTTTCGCCGCCGGGCCGCCCCAAGGCGAAACAGCCCCCTTGGGGGGCAGCGACCCGCGCAGCGGCGGAGCGTTGGGGCTCAAGCTTTGTATCCAGCGGCGCAACTCGGACACCGACAGCCGCGCCATGTCGGTGATGGCCACGCCCGCAAAGCGCACAGCCCGGGCCTGTGCGTTGAGCCGGGTGCCGGCGCAGCTGGGGCACACCTCGTCGCCCACATCGTCCACCTCGGGCTCGGCAAAACTTTGCTCGCGGCCACGCTCTTTGTCGTCGCGCATCGAATCGTCCAAGGCTTGGCGCTGGTCGCGCGAGAGCTTGACACCCGTGCCCACACAGTCCGGGCACCAGCCGTGTTTGCTGTTGTACGAGAACAATCGCGGGTCCAGCTCGGGGTAGCTGGTGCTGCACACCGGACACGCGCGGATGGTGGAGTACACCTGCACCGCGCCCAGCGCGCGCGTAGACCGCCCCTCGGCCAGCGCAGCGGCCAAGCCATCGAGCGGCGACAAGATGTGCACCACCCCCTTGCCCAGCTCCAAGGCCTTGGTCAGCGTTTCGCGCAACCACGCCTCGTTGTCGGCGCGCACGACGCCGTCGGCCACCGGCAGCTCAATCGTGTGCTCCTTAAAACGGTCGATGCGCGGAAAGCCGGTGGTCGGCAAAAACTCGCCGTCCACCCGCAAATGGGTGTGGCCGCGCGGGCGCGCCCAGTCGGCGAGTTCGGTGTAAACGCCTTTGCGGTTGATCACCAGCGGCGCCAACACCCCAATGTGCTGGCCCTTGAAACGCTGCAGCAGGTGTGCCGCGATGCTGTCGGGGCTTTGCGGCTCCACCGCCGCACCGTCGTGCACACAGTGCTGGGTGCCCAGCTTCACATACAGCAGGCGCAGAAAGTGCCAAACCTCGGTGGTGGTGCCCACGGTCGATTTGCGGCCGCCGCGTGAGAGGCGCTGTTCGATGGCGACGGTGGGCGGAATGCCGTAGACCGCGTCGACCTCGGGCCGGCCCGCCGGCTGCACGATGCTGCGGGCGTAAGCGTTGAGGCTTTCTAGGTAGCGGCGCTGGCCTTCGTTGAACAGGATGTCGAATGCGAGCGTCGATTTGCCCGATCCGCTGACGCCGGAGATGACGTTGAATTGGCCGCGCGGGATGTCGACGCTGAGGTTTTTGAGGTTGTGTTCTTTGGCGTTGACGATGCGGATGGCGTTGTTCGCTGCATGTGTTTTCGTTGTCTTGGTGTGCGCTGCAGGCGACACACCACGGCCGGCACGCCCGGGGTCGTCAGTCGCAGGCTCCGATTCCTCCCCCCGGCGCACCGACCGCGGCGCGTCGCCTGCGGGTGTGGGCACGCAACCGCCATCCGAACGCACCGCGTGAGGCGACCCGGCCGGTGTTGGGGATGCCCCCCGCAAGGAATACGAACCGGCGACAGAAGCCCCGGGGGCCTCCCCCCCCCCGGCAGCCAATGAAAAACCCCCAGCCATAACAACACCCCCAGAAAAACCACAACCAACCAGA
>JBEIEH010000138.1:0-7275 GCA_040383055.1 Burkholderiaceae bacterium | reverse complement strand
TGTAAGCCGAAGAGCCGGACTCGTTGGCATCGGGGACGAAGCGCAGGTTACCGGCGCGGATATCGGCGCTGGAGACGCTCTGACCGGCGGTGACGGAGGTCCAAACGTTGTTGGAGCGGAACTCCAAGCGACCGTCGGTGGGCAGGGTGTTGATCAGGACCTCGGTGATGAGGTTGATGCCGCTGCTGGAGCGCAAACCGGCGATATCGGTGTTGCCAAAGACATAAGCGGTGTCTTCGGTGCCGGTGGCCTGGTAGGTGGTGGTCGAAGCGGTTTTGACAACAGCGTTGCTGGTGTCGGTGATGTTGAAGGAGAAGGCAGCCTGCTCGCGGTCCATGGCGATGGTCTGCACGCTGAGCTCATGCTGGCCGGTGCTCATCGACGGCAGCTCAAACGACCATTTGCCGCTGGCGTCGCTGGTGGTCAGGCCCAAGGTGGTGTTGGTGGCCTTGTCGCGGATGACGATGCGCTGGTTGGCCGCGGCCACACCGGAGATCACCGGGGTGGTGTCGCCCAAGGTGGCGCCTTCGGCGTACATCACGCGCATGGAGCCGTTGTTGTCCATCACGCCGTCGATCTTGAGGCGGGCGCGTTGAGCAACGGTCTCGGGCACCGAGTTGTCGACGGTGGCGATCTGGCCCATGGAGAGGTCGCTGGCGACAGCGGCGGGAGCCTGAGAGAAGACGGGCATGACGACCTGCTCGGGGGCGCTGTTGTCGCTGGCGTCGGCGGCCTCGTTGCTGGACTCCACGGAGACGATGGAGACGGTCTCGGTGTCAACCGAGGCCACCGAAGCGGCGCCGGCTTGGGGGGCGCTGGGGGCCGCAGAGTTCAGGGCCGAGGCGCCGACTTGGGGCACAAAGGCGCTGACGCTGGAGCCGCCACCGATGAGGGAGCTGCCAAAGGCGCCGCCGATGTAGGCCAGGGGGCTGGAGCTCAGGCCTTGGGATTGCACGGCGGCACCGGCTTCGCCCAAGACGAATGCGGCGTCGGCGAGCGTGGCGTTGCCGGTGTCCTGAGGCGCGGCAGCGGCTGCTGCGGCTTCCTCTTGCACGGGTTCAGCTTGGGGCTGGGCCTGGGCTTGCTGCTCGTCCTGAGCGGCGGCCTCGACGGCCCGGGCTTTGGCGGCCTTGGCCACGATCACTTGCGCAGCCGCCACTTCGGCTTGCTGCTGCTGGCTCTCAACAACGTTCGCTGGCTTGTTCATGGTGCAACCTCTGTAAAACTTTGAAGGGGTATCCGCTGACAGCGGTACTCAGGACAATTCATTTCTCGATGGCTGTATTTTGCACAAAAGTACTCATCAGGTTCGCATTTTGATCGACCAATCTTGAGTACTTTTTAACAAAAATGCCACCCTTGATCGATCAATAAATGACATTTACTGACTTTATGTAGCATTGGTATTAAGTCCAATCAATACAAATGAAAAAAACGTGTCAAGTATGCATGCGCTGCGAAGCATGTAGTCCGATAGACATACATCACCGCCTTGAGAGCCACTGAAATGGAACCGCGCCACACGCACCGGATGGACGGATCAGACGCTCCACTTCCCTGCGAGAATGGCGCCATGTGCCAACTGCTCGGACTCAACTGCGCGACGCCCACCGACGCGTCTTTCAGCTTCACTGGTTTTTGCCAACGGGGTGGCAAAACCGACCACCACGCCGACGGCTGGGGGATTGCCTTCTTTGAGGGACGGGGCTTGCGGCTGTTTGTGGACCACGAATGTGCGTCCGAGTCGCAGATGGCGCAGTTCCTGCGGCAGTACCCGCTCAAGAGCAAAAACATCATTGCGCATGTGCGCAAGGCGACGATCGGCAATGTCTGCCTAGAGAACGCCCACCCTTTCACCCGCGAACTGTGGGGCCGGCACTGGGTGTTTGCCCACAACGGAGACCTCAAAGACTACGAGCCCAAGTTGCACGCGGCCTTCCGGCCAGTGGGCAGCACCGACAGCGAGCGCGCGTTTTGCTGGCTGATGCAAGAGCTGGCGAAATCCCACGCCAGCCTGCCCAGCGTGTGTGAGCTGACCCAAACGCTGCGCGAGTTGATTCCGCAGATCACCGCTTTTGGTACGTTCAATTTCCTGCTGTCCAACGGCGACGCGATGTGGGCGCACTGCAGCACCAAGCTGCACCACCTGACGCGCCAATACCCGTTCTCGCAAGCGACGCTGATGGACCACGACTGGACGGTGAATTTCGCCGAGGTGAATCAGCCCGGCGACCGGGCCACGGTGATCGTCACCACACCGCTGACCAGCAACGAAGCGTGGACCGCCTTTGAGCCGGGCGAGCTCAAAGTGTTTGTGGACGGCCTGCACGTGGCTTGAGCCACCAGGGCGCGTTCAACCGCCGCGCCGCCGCTGCTCACGCAGCATGAACAGGTACAGGCCTTCGACCTTGTCGCGCGCCCAGGGCGTTTTGCGCAAGAACTTCAGGCTCGACGCCACACTGGGGTCCAGGTTGAAGCAGCGGATCGGAATGCGCTGCCCCAACTCGGCCCAGCCGTAGTGATCGGCCAGCGCGGTGACCATGGCCTCCAACGTCACCCCGTGCAGCGGGTTGCGTGGCTGCACGACCGGCGCACCTGGCGTTGCATCGCTCATGCCGAGCGGTCCAGCGCCGCTTGCAGCGCGTCGACAAACATGGCCGGCACATCAAACCCGGTCTGGTCGGTGATTTCTTGGAAACAGGTGGGACTGGTGACGTTGATTTCGGTGACGTGGTTGCCGATCATGTCCAAGCCCACCAGCAACAGACCGCGCGCGGCCAGCGTCGGGCCCATCGCCTCGGCCACCGCGCGGTTCTCGGGCGACAGCGGCTGGGCCACACCTTTTCCTCCAGCGGCCAGGTTGCCGCGCACCTCGTTGCCCTGCGGACTGCGCGCTAGGCAATACGGTGCCGGCACCCCGCCGATCACCAGCACCCGTTTGTCGCCAGCCGCGATCTCGGGCAGGTAGCGCTGCACCATCACACTGGTGGCGCCGGCTTGGTTGAGGGTTTCGATGATGGCGCCCAGATTCATACCGTCGGCGCGCACGCGAAAGATCCCGGTGCCGCCCATGCCGTCCAACGGCTTGAGGATGATGTCTTGATGCTCGGCGTGAAAGGCGCGGATGTCGGCGTCCGAGCGCGTCACCAGCGTGGGCGGCGCATAAGAGGCGAACTCCATCAAGGCCAGCTTTTCTGGGTGGTCGCGCAAAGCGCGCGGGCTGTTGAACACGCGTGCGCCTTCGCGTTCGGCCTGCTCCAGCAAATGGGTGGCATAGAAAAACTCGCTGTCAAACGGCGGGTCTTTGCGCATGATGACCGCGTCAAAGCGGTGCAGCGGCAGCTCTTCTTCGACCTGCACGCTGTACCACGCGTCGGCTTGTCCTGTGAGGTGGATGCGCAGCACCGAAGCGGTGACACCGGCGCCGCCGCGCCAGCGCATCAGGCGCGGTTCGGTGCTGGCCACCTGGTGGCCACGGCGCTGCAACTCGCGCATCATGGCGAAGGTGCTGTCTTTGTGGATCTTGAATCCGTCCAGCGGATCGGCAACAAACAGAATGTTCATGGTGTGGGCTTTCGAGATCCGTACTGTTGCACAAACAGCGCTAAAGCGCCGGCGACCACGCCCCAAAAGGCCGAGCCAATGCCACCCAGCACCAGCCCGCTGAGCGTGACCAAAAAGGTGATGAGCGCTGCTTCGCGGTGCGCTTCGTCTTTGAGCGCGGTGTGCAGGCCACCGCCGATGCTGCCCAACAAGGCCAAGCCCGCGATGGCGAGCACCAGCGCTTGGGGAAAGGCCAGCAGGACCCCGGTGACCGCTGCGCCCACCAGACCAATGGCGATGTAGATCAGGCCACACACCACGGCGGCGGTGTAGCGTTTGCTTTTGTCCGGGTGGGCTTCTTCGCCCATACAAATGGCGGCGGTGATGGCGCTCAGGTTGAGCGCAAAAGCGCCAAACGGCGCCAACAGCAAGGTGACCACACCGGTCATCGTGATCAGGCGCGAGACCGGCATGTCATAACCCGCCGCGCGGATCGCCGCCACGCCGGGCAGATTTTGTGAGGCCATGGTGACCACAAACAGCGGCAGGGCCAGACCCACCACTGCCGCCAGGGTGAACTCCGGCGCGGTGAACACCGGGCGCGCCCAATCCACGGTCAAGGCCTCGGCGCGAAACTGCCCTTGCGCCAGCACCAGTGCCACGCCAGCCAGCAAGGTCAGCGGCACCGCGTAACGCGGCGCTGCACGCCGGCCGATCAGGTACACCAGCAGCATCAAGGTCACCAGCACCCAAGCGCTCTGGGCGGCGCCAAACGCCTGCACCCCAAAACGCGCCAGCACCCCGGCCAGCAGGGCAGACGCAATCGCCACGGGAATGCGGTTCATCGCCCGCTCAAACCAGCCGGTAGCGCCCACCAGCACCATGAGCAAGGCACACACCATAAACGCGCCCACTGCCTGCGCTAGCGTAAAGTCCCCTGTCAGGCCGGCAGAGGCCAGCACCGCCGCACCGGGTGTGCTCCAAGCCACCATCACCGGTTGGCGCAGCACCAGCGAAGGAATGGCCGAGCACAAGCCCATGCCCAGCCCCAAGGCCCACATCCACGATGTGATGACCTCGGGCGTGGCACCAAAGGCCTGTGCGGCTTGAAACACAATGGCCACGGAACTGGTGAAGCCCACTAACACCGCCACCGCACCGGCGGTCGCGCTGGAGAGACTGAGGTCGCGAAAGAAAGACATGCGCCAATTGTCGGTGAACCATCACGCCGAACAGTCACACGAACCACCCGGCTGTGGCACGGCAGCCCCACACCTGCGCTCTTGGTCAAAAACCCCGCAGCGGCACAGGGGGCGCTAGATCTCCAACTTTGAGCCCAGCTCGATCACCGCGTTGCTCGGTAGGTTCAGAAACTCCGCTGCTGCACCGGCGTTGTGGTGCATCTGGGCAAACAGTTTTTCCCTCCACAAGGCCATGCCCTCGCCCAGTTTGGGTACCACCAGATCGCGCGATAGGAAATAGCTGGTGGACATCGGGTCGAGCAGGCAACCCCGGCCCTGCATCTGCTCCAAGGCCTTGGGCACATCGAAGTCGTTCTTGAAACCGTAGTGAATCACCACCTGCCAGCAGTCGTGCCCCAAGGGTTGCACCTCCAGACGCTTGTCCAAGCCAATCCAAGGCACCTCGTGGCTGCGCACCGCCACAAACAGGTTCTGCTCATGCAGCACTTTGTTGTGCTTGAGGTTGTGCAGCAAAGCATTGGGCACCGTGCCGGTGTCGGCGGTCAGAAACACGGCCGTGCCGGTGACCCGCGTGGGCGGACCGATGAACAACGCATCCAGAAAACCCGACAAATCTATTGAATCCGCCGACTGCGCCTGAGCCATCAGCACACGCCCCTGCTTCCAAGTCATCATCAGTGTGAAGACCACGCCACCAATGGCCAACGGGAACCACCCGCCGTCAAAGAGCTTGAGCAAGTTGGACGCAAAGAAGGCCAGATCGACCACAAAAAAGCAACCGGTGGCGGCCACACACAACCACAGCGGATAACGCCAACCATGGCGAATCACATAGAAGGTGAGAACGGTGGTGATGAGCATGTCCAGGGTCACCGCGATGCCGTAAGCCGCCGCCAAGTTGGACGATGACTTGAACATCACGACCGCCAACACAATCGCGGTGAACAGACCCCAATTGACAAAAGGAATGTAGATTTGACCGGTGTCGCGCACGCTGGTGTGCAAGATGTTCAAGCGCGGCAGGTACCCCAGCTGAATGGCTTGCTTGGTGACGCTGAACGCACCTGAAATCAAGGCTTGCGAAGCAATGACGGTGGCCATGGTGGCCAGCCCCACCAACGGCAACAACAGTTCATCGGGCGCCATGTTGAAAAACGGGTTTTTCACCGCGTCCGGATTCTCCAGCAACAAAGCGCCTTGGCCAAAGTAATTGATGGTCAGACACGGCATGACGATGGAGAACCACGCCAACCGAATCGGCCGTTTGCCGAAATGCCCCATGTCGGCGTACAGCGCCTCACCGCCGGTCACACACAGCACCACCGCCCCGAGGATGATGAAGGTGGTGCCCGGTTGTTGCCACACAAACCGCAGCGCGTGGTGTGGGCTGATCGCCTCCAGAATTTCGGGGTGGCGCACGATATGCGGCACGGCCAACAGGGCGATCGACACGAACCAGAGCACCGTGATCGGTCCAAAAAATTTGCCGATCCCACCGGTGCCACGCTTTTGCACTGCAAACAACACAAACAACACGATCAGGGTCAGCGGCACCACGTAGCGCTTGAAATTGGGCGACACCACTTCCAAGCCCTCGACCGCCGACAACACCGATATGGCGGGCGTGATCACACCGTCGCCATAAAAGAGCGAGGTGCCGAAAATTCCACTCGTCAACAAGTCATTGCGCAAGGCCGGGCGGTCCTTCACCGCCTGTGAGGCCAGCGCCAGCATCGCGATCAGCCCCCCCTCGCCGTGGTTGTCGGCGCGCAGCACCAGCGTCACGTACTTGAGCGAGACCACCACAGTCAAGGTCCAAAACACAATGGACAGCACGCCATAGACATTGGCATGAGTGAACGGGACGTGGCCGGAACCGAAGATTTCCTTAATGGCGTACAGCACACTGGTGCCGATGTCGCCATAGACCACACCGATCGCGCCGAGGGTCAGCGCCGCAAGAGACGATTGTTTGGAAGACACATCTGCGTTCGACCGAAGGCCGAACCCATTACCCAAAGACAGAGATTCTGCGCCTGCAAGGATGTGGGTGAACAGCCCAGCGGTGGCCGGATGAACAAAAATCGGCCCAAATGTTGCAGCGCAGCAACTCAGTCGTCGTAGCGTTCAGCGTCGGGATCGGACGCTTCCAGTTCGTAGCTGGCGGCGAGCATGGCCAGCCGGCCGATCACACCGTACATATAGAAGCGGTTGGGCACACTGGCACCCGGGCGCGCACCTTTTTGGGGCAGTTGGGCGCTTTGTTCAAACGCCAGCGGCACATACAAGGCGCCAGGGGAGGACAGGCTCTCGGTGTCACTGCGCTCGGCGTGCACGCGGTAAAAACCGCCCACCACATAGCGGTCCATCATGTAGACCACCGGCTCGGCCACCGCGTCGTTGATGCGCTCGTGGGTCAGCACACCTTCTTGGATCAGCACCTCGCTCACCGGTGCTCCCGCGTGGCCCTGCGCCAGCTTCTGACGTGCAGCGGGCGTCAGGTTGTCGATGTCTTTGACATCGCGCACCA
>JBEIEH010000137.1:0-7289 GCA_040383055.1 Burkholderiaceae bacterium | reverse complement strand
TGTTGAGCACATCGCCCACCTTCACCGGAGCGGCAACGATCACGCGCTTGGCGCCACGCTGCAGGTGGCCCTGCAGGGTATCGGGTGTGAGGAACTTGCCGGTGCATTCCAGCACCACGTCCACGCCCAGATCACCCCAGGGAATCTCCGCGGCGGTGGCGTGTGTGCTGAAGCCCAGGCGGCGGCGGTCGATGCGGATCGCATGGTCGCCCTCGGCGGCTATGGCGGCGCGCCACTTGCCCTGCACCGTGTCGAAGGCCAGCAGATGGGCAGTTGCGGCAGCGCCGCCCTTGATCTCGTTGAGGTGGACCACCTCCAGCCGGTTGCCGCCGCGCGGGTCGATGGCTTCCCGCTCGATGGCGCCGAAGGCGGCGCGCAGGGCCAGGCGCCCCACGCGCCCCATTCCGTTGATTCCGACTTTCATGGGCGAGCTCTGTTGTCTTGTTGTTTCGATGAAACTTGAATTGTTGGATGGCAATATGACAGTTCGATGAAAACCGGGCCACGATCACCTGTTTGGCGCCACGGTCCAAGTGGCCCTGCAGCGTCTCGGGCGTGAGGAACTTGCCGGTGCATTCCAGCACCACGTCCACCCCCAAATCGCCCCAGGGAATGTCGGCCGGGGTGGCGTGGCTGCTGAAGCCCAGGCGCCGATCGCCAATGCGGATCGCGTCGTCGCCATCGGCCTCGATGCGCTCGCGCCATTTGCCCTGCACGCTGTCAAACGCCAGCAGGTGGGCGGTGGCGGCTGCGCCACCCTTGATTTCATTGCAGTGCACCACCTCTAGGCGGTTGCCCGCGCGGGGATCGTCCGCTCCACGTTCGGCTGCGCCGAAAGCCGCGCGCAGCGCCAGACGGCCAATGCGGCCCATGCCGTTGATACCGACTTTCATGCTCATCGCTCCAAAAAATCCAACATTTCCACAAGTATAGAAATGATTTGTGAAGAGAAGGTGACAGTGGCTGGCCCGTCTGTCACTGGTCCTGTTGTTGGGCCCGGTGGGTGTGTCACGCCATCGTCACCCTTTGGCCACAGCGCCGTCATGAGTGGGGTCAAGAATGGGCGCACCATATCCACACAGGAGCCGCGATGCGAGCCGAGCTGCCCACACCCACTCTCGATCTGTCACCCACCCAACTGCCCCGGGGGTTTCTTCACCCGGCGCAGGCTCGGCTACCTGATCACTTCCCCAAAACCGGCGCACTGGATGTGGTGTGGGCTCAGCATCTGGACGAGGTTCGCGAAGCGCAAGCCCTGAGGTACCAAGTCTTTGCCAACGAGATGGGTGCCCGCTTGCCAGCCACTGTGCCCGGTCATGACGTGGACCTGTTCGACGACTACTGTGAGCACCTGTTGGTGCGCGATGTGTACAGCCGCCAGGTGGTGGGCACCTACCGGGTGTTGACGCCTGCGCAAGCCAAACGCGCGGGCAGCACCTACAGCGACACCGAATTCGACTTGACCCGTTTGCGCTTTCTGCGCGAGCGCATGGTGGAGTTGGGGCGCAGCTGCGTGCACCGCGATCACCGCCATGGTGGCGTCATCATGGCCTTGTGGGGTGCTTTGGCCGGGTTTATGGTGCGCAATCAGCTCGACACCATGATCGGTTGCGCCAGCATTCCTATGGGCACAGATGGTCCCGTGGGCGGTGGCCATGCGGCGGCCAGCATCTGGCGCCAAGTGAAAGACCAGCACTTGGCTGGTATTGAGTTCCATGTGCGGCCTCGTTTGCCCCTGCCGGTGGATGCGCTGAACAGCGATCTGGTGGTGGAGCCTCCCGCGCTCATCAAAGGCTACCTGCGCCTGGGCGCCAAGGTGATGGGGCCACCTGCTTGGGACCCCGACTTCAACACCGCCGATTTGCCGATGATGATGCGCATAGCCGACCTGCCGCAGCGCTACCGCAAACACTTTCTGGGTGTCTGATGCTTGACGAGCCCGGCAGGGCCTTGCGCTCAGATCAATAATGCACTTATGACAGACACACACAGCGCATCTCCAGCCAACGCCATGGCGACCGAGCCGGTGCCGCGTTCGGCTTTTTTGGACCGCGACCACAGCATCGTCGCGTTCAACGAGCGGGTGCTCGACTGGGCGCGCCGTCCCAGCGTTCCACTCCTAGAGCGGCTGCGCTATTTGGCCATTGTGTCGTCCAATATGGACGAGTTCTTTGAGGTGAGGTTTGAGCCCCATCTGGCGGCCCGCAAGCTGGGGGTGCAAGAGGGCTTTTATTCCACCGACAGCTACTTGGCCCTGACGCAGAAGATCCAGCACCTGGTGGCGACCCAGTACGCCATTTATAACGAAGAACTGTTGCCGCTGTTGCGGGACAAGGGGATTGAACTCGTCACCCACAGCGAGCGCGACCCCCGCCAAGGCCGTTGGGTGCGCAGCTACTTCCAGCGCGAGGTGCAGCCCCTGCTGATGCCGGTCGGCCTGGACCCGGCCCACCCTTTTCCGCAGGTGGCCAACAAATCGTTGAACTTCATTGTGCGCCTGGCAGGTCGTGACGCGTTTGGCCGGCACAACGACATCGCGATTGTGAAAGTGCCGCGCAGCTTGCCACGCTTCATTCGTTTGCCAGCCGCCAAGGGCAGCGACAAAACCGAGTTTGTGTCCATCTCCAGCCTGATCCGCTCGCACCTGGCCGATTTGTTCCCAGGCCGGCAGGTCACCGAGTTTTCCCAATTCCGCGTCACGCGCCACTCCGACTTGGCGGTGGATGAAGATGAGGTGAAAAACCTGCGCACCGCGCTGCGCAAAGGCTTGCAGCAGCGCCATTACGGGCAGGCTTTGCGCCTGGAGGTGTCGGCCGGTTGCTCGCAGCACCTGTCCGACTTTTTGCTGGCGCAGTTTGAGCTGCCACCCGAGTCGGTGTTCCGCGTGCCTGGCCCGGTCAACTTGGTTCGTTTGAACCAACTGATCGACCAGATCGATGCGCCCGCCTTGCGCTTCACGCCCTTCACCCCTGGCTGGCCCAGCGACATTTCGGTGGGCCAGTCGTGGTTCAGCCGCTTGGCCAAGGGTGACGTGCTCGCTCACCAGCCCTACGAGACCTTTGACGCCGTGTTCAGCTTCTTGCGCGAAGCGGTACAAGACCCCCATGTGCTGGCGATCAAACAAACCATTTACCGCGCGGGTGCCCGCTCTGAGCTGATGGAACTGCTGCGCGAAGGCGTGCGCCGCGGCAAAGAGGTGACGGCGGTGGTGGAACTCAAAGCGCGTTTTGACGAAGAGGCCAACATCAGCTACGCCGAACGCCTGGAGTCGATTGGCGCGCAGGTGGTGTACGGCGTGGTGGGGCTCAAAACCCACGCCAAGATGCTGTTGGTGACCCGCCGCGAAGGGCGCGAGCTCAAACGTTACGCCCATTTGTCGACCGGCAACTACAACGCCGGCACCGCTCGGCTCTACACCGACCTGAGCCATTTCACAGCCGACAAGGACATCACCCGCGACGTGGACCATGTGTTCATGCACCTGGCCAGCCAAAACCGCTTGCCCAAGCTGCAAAAAGTGTTGATGGCACCATTTCATCTGCACAAGGCCATGCTGGGCGAACTGGAGCGCGCCAGCCAAGCGGCGCGTGAAGGCAAAGAGGCGAGGGTGGTGCTCAAGATGAACGCGCTGACCGACGAACCGCTGTCGCGGGCGCTGATCGCGGCCTCCTGCGCTGGGGTGCAGATCGACATCATTTGCCGAGGCGCCTGTATCTTGCCGGCCCAGGTGCCCGACTTAACCGACAACGTGCGCATCCGCTCGGTGATTGGGCGTTTTCTGGAGCACGCCCGGGTGTTTTATTTCCGTGTTGATGGCGCCGAGTCGGTGTGGTTGTCCAGTGCCGATTGGATGAACCGCAACATGTTGCGTCGCGTCGAGTTGGCCTGGCCGGTGACGGACCCACAGCTGCGTCAACGCATCGTTGACGAATGTCTGACCGCCTACTTGCACGACAACCGCGACGCTTGGTTGTTGCAGCCCGACGGTCAATACCGGCCGACTCAGCCGCCGAACCGCAAGCGTCCTTTGTCGGCTCAGCAGAGCTTGTTGGACCGCTACAGCACACCCCATTGAGTTCTGGAGCCATCTGTGGACCTGATTTTGTGGCGGCACGCCGAAGCCCACGACCACCCCCATCCCGACACCGGTGCGCCGGGTGACGAAGCGGACATGGCTCGTGCATTGACCGCGCGCGGCGAAAAGCAGGCCACCCGCATGGCCGCTTGGTTGGATCGCCAGTTGCCCGACGGCGCCCGAGTGTTTGCGAGCCCAGCCTTGCGCACTGAGCAGACCGCGCAGGCGCTGGGTCGGCGGTTTCGGGTGCGCGATGACATCGCGCCTGAAGCGTCTGCACAAGCGGTGCTGGACTTGGTGCAGTGGCCCAGCGGCAAATCGCCGGTGGTGGTGATTGGCCACCAACCCACACTGGGGCGGGTGATCGCCCGTCTGTTGGATTTGCCCGAGGGCGAATGCGCCATCAAAAAAGGCGCGTTGTGGTGGTTGCGCTTGCGCGAGCGCAACGGTGTTCAGCAGACGGTGGTGGTGACGGTGCAGACGCCTGAGCTGATGTGAGCCGAGGCGTGCCCCTGGTCAGCGTGCGTCGGCCTGGAACTTCCAGCCGGTTTTTTGCCACACCACGGCTTCTTCGCTGAGCAGCCAGGCCGACTGGGGAAAGCGGCGGGCCCAGCCGGTGGGCGTGCTGAGTTTGAATGTGCCCGATTGGTAGCTCAGTTGCAGGCCGCTGTGTTCAGGCATTTTGCGGGCGTGGCACAACAGCACGGCCAGCCGCAAGCACATCAACTGCTTGGCAAACAACTCATCGTGCAGCGCCTCTTCAAGCTTGCGCAGTTTGCCGCGCTGCCCCATCACCAACAGGCTCATGCGGTGCAGCTCGGCCAAAGAAAACCCCGGCGCGTCCACATGGTCCAAGATGTAAGCGCCATGGTGGTGTGAGCGCTCGTGGGAAATGTGGGTGCCGATTTCGTGCAGCCGGGCG
Source organism: Burkholderiaceae bacterium (assembly GCA_040383055.1). GTDB lineage: Bacteria > Pseudomonadota > Gammaproteobacteria > Burkholderiales > Burkholderiaceae_C > Hydrogenophaga. Next base: position 2,292 of record JBEIEH010000137.1, on the reverse strand, counting down.
GCCCAGGCCAGCTTTTGGGAATAACGCTCGTTGGCCGGCCCAGGTGCTGCGACTTGTGAGAAGAGGGCGGTGGCCACTTGGCTCACCCGATCGGCTTGGGCCGGGTCGACCGAAAAACGTTGCAGCAGCCACACCACGGTGCGCTCTCGCACATCGGTGCCGTCGCTGATGCGGTCAATCAGGTCGTACAGAGCGCCGTGGCGCAGCGCCCCTTGCGCGGGGATCATCTGTTGAATGTCAAACAGATCAAACAACGCGCGCAGCACCGCTAGACCGCCGCCGATCACCGCTTTGCGGTCCTCTTTCATGCCTTCGATGCGCAAGCGATCGGCATCGCCGGCCTTGATCAGGGCGTCGCGCAGCCAGTCCAGACCACTTTGTGTCACCACACCGCTGGCCCAGCCGTTGGCCGCCAAGGCATCCGCCACCGCACCCACCGTGCCCGAGGAGCCATAAGCGACCGTCCATTCGGCGGGGGAGAAGAGGTCGATCGCCTCGTCGAGAACCGCTTTTGCAGCAATTTCGGCGGTGCGAAACGCCGCTGCCGTGAACTGGCCCTTGGGGAAATACTTGTTCGACCACGCCACGCTGCCCAGCCGGTACGACTCCATGCGATGCGAGACGTAGCCCTGGCCCAAGATCATTTCGGTGGAGCGCCCGCCGATGTCGATCACCAGCCGCCGCTCGTCTGAGTGGGGCAGCAGGTGAGACACGCCTTGGTAGATCAGGCGCGCTTCTTCGTGGCCCGAAATCACCTCGATGGGGAAACCCAGCACCTCTTGGGCTCGGCGCACAAACACCTCGCGGTTTTTGGCTTCGCGCAGGGTTTGGGTGGCCACCGCACGCACTTGGTGCTTTTTGAAGCCCTGCAGGCGTTCGGCAAAGCGCGCCAAGCAAGCCCATCCGCGCTCCATGGCCGCTTCGTTCAGGTTTTTCTCGGCGTCCAGACCACTGCCTTGGCGCACCGTTTCCTTCAGGTATTCGATGCGTTCAATGTGACCGCCGTGGTAGCGGCCAATTTCCAGCCGAAAGCTGTTGGAGCCAAGATCGATCGCTGCGAGAAGGGTGCCGGGGTTCATGCGGAGCGCGCCTCAGAGATGTCCCTGTTAGCGCCATGGTGGTCGGGTGGCGCATTGTCGCCGATCGGATGAATACAAACGCTTTGACAGGCGCCATTTTTTGTTATGGTTTGGCACTATGTCTATTCAGCACACTTCCGCGCTTTTGTCGGTGGCTTCGGTGCGTCGGCGCCATCTCTTGGCGTTGGGCGTCGTGGGCGCATGTGCCACCCCTGTGGCGTGGACACAACCGGCATCTGCCGCCGCTGAGGAGGCCAAGGCGCCGCCGCTGCCCACCTTGGGCAGCCGTTTGGTGGTGCCCGACATCTCCTTGATCGATGGCAGCCCGTGGCGCCAGCAGTCCGGCCGGCCGCTGTTGGTGTATTGGTGGGCCAGCACATGCCCTTTTTGTGCGCTGCAAAGCCCGTCGATGGACAAGCTCTGGGCCCAGGTGCGAACCCAAGGGTGGCAAATGATTGCGCTGTCTGTGGACCGACGCTCTGAGGATGCGGCCGCCTACATCAGCACCAAGCGTTACGGATTCCCGGTGGCATGGACCTCGCCGGGGTGGCGCGGCGCTTTTCCCAAGCCGCGTGGACTGCCCATCACCTTGTTGGCAGGGGCCGACGGGCGCCTCAAAGTGGCCGAGAAAGGCCAGTTGTTTGACGAGGATGTGATGGCCTTGCCAGACGCTTTGTTGTGACAGTGGCGCTTTGTCACAAGCTTGTCACACAAGCTTTTTAGAGTCCCGGTTGTCAACGCTGTTGCCAACCCTTAAACCAAGGACTCTGACATGACTTCCAAGCGCACTTTCCTCAAATCGGTCGCCGCTGCCGCTTTCGCTTCTGTGGCCATGGGTTCTGCCTTTGCTGCCGACATCACCGGCGCTGGCGCCACCTTCCCCTTCCCGATTTATGCCAAGTGGGCCGAAGCTTACAAAGCCGCCACCGGCACCGGTTTGAACTATCAGTCGATTGGCTCGTCGGGCGGCATTCGCCAAATCCGCGCCAAAACCGTCGCATTCGGTGCCACCGACGCCCCTGTTCCTGGTGCCGATCTGGACAAAGACGGCATGGTGCAGTTCCCCGCCATCATCGGCGGCACAGTGCCCATTTTTAACCTCGAAGGCTTTGGCAAAGGCGATTTGCGTGTGACCGGTCCCGTGCTGGCCGAGATGTTCATGGGCAAAATCGCCAAGTGGAACGACCCCAAGCTGGTCGCGTTGAACCCAGGC
>JBEIEH010000136.1:0-7365 GCA_040383055.1 Burkholderiaceae bacterium | reverse complement strand
CCGCCTGATGGACGAAGAACGCGCCCGAGGCGGCTGCAGCGCCATGAGCACGGGGTTCGAGAGGGTCGCCCGCTTGCGCCTGCACCACATCGACGCCACCGCCGATCTGGCGCCGCTGGGCGCGTCGACCAAGCTGCGCACGCACAGCGCGTTTTTGCAGCAACTGCACGCCTTGGGCCGCAGCGCCACCGAACGTTGGTTGCACAGCCACGCTGCCGCACTGGGTGTGCGCGGCAGCGCCGAATGGCCAGCGGTGTGACGCCACACTCCCTCAAGCAGGCTGCCAATAAGCGTAGGACCAAGCGGTGACAAAACCCAAGCGCCGGTAGAGCGACTGGGCACCGGTGTTCGCTACGTCCACCTGCAAAAACACCCGCTGTACACCCGCCGCTTGCGCCTGTTGCGCCATGCGGCGCAGCAATGCAGCCGCCAACCCACGGCCACGCCACGCCGCCACCGTGCGCATGCCGTGCACCCCAGCCCAACCGTGCGACAGCGACAAGGCGCCGCAGGCCACCACCACGCCGTCGACGGAGGCGCTGGCGAAACAGGTGCCAGTGGCGCGCGCCAGCGCTTGGGCGCGGTGGGCGCCGTCCACCGGGTCAAAGTCGGCGCCCAAAAACACAGCGGTCCACGCGGCGCTGGCTTGCGGCGCCAGCGCCACTTCCACACCTGCGGTCACGTCAGCCCCATCGGTCGCGGCGATCAGGCTGGCCACTGGCGCCACTTGGGTGAGGGTCGGCTGAGTGCGCACAAAACCCCGGGCGCCCAAATCGCGGTGCAGCGCTTCAAAAGACGCGCCATCAGGCAGACGCCACCGCGGGGTGGCGCGCTGCGCCGCGTACAGCGCCAGCACCTCAGGCACCAGTGCCAGATCGGGCGCCGCGTGGTGCAGCGGCACCGCCGAACGCGCCCGCCCCACCGTGCCCGGGTCCACCGGCACCAGCCAGCCGGGCAGCTCCCTCAGCTGTTGTGGCGACACCGCCTGCACCGTCGCGCGCTCCAGCGCCTCAATGTCGGACGGTTCCAGAGCGATCAGCGGCTGCACACCAGCCCCTCAGGCGTTGGGTCGGCTGATGCCCCAACGCGCCAATGCGGCGTCGTCGCTCTCCCGGGCGTCGACCCAGCGCGCGCCTTGCGGCGTTTGCTCTTTTTTCCAGAACGGCGCTTGGGTTTTGAGGTAGTCCATCAAAAACTCGCAGGCCAAAAAGCTCTGCCCCCGATGGGCGGAGCTGACCGCGACCCACACAATCTGGTCCGTCGGTTGCAGCAGACCCACGCGGTGAATGACCCGCGCGCCCAAGATATCGAAGCGCTGGTGTGCTTCATCGATCATGGCCTCGATGGCTTTTTCGGTCATGCCGGGGTAGTGCTCCAGCTCCATGCTGGCCACGGCGTCGCCCTCGTTGCGGTCGCGTACCGTGCCCAAAAAGCTGCACACCGCGCCCACACCGGCTTGCTCAGCGCGCAAAGCGGCCAGCTCGGAGCTGATGTCGAAGTCCTGGGTTTGGATGGAAACGCGGGGCGGTGCGGTGTCGGTCATGGCTGCGAATGTATGCGGACAGGAATGGGCCGCATTGTGGCACCACAGCTGTCTCCCATGACCGCGCGCAGCCTAGGATGCGCTTGAGCCTTAACCGCCCGTAACGGGCGGGAAAAACGCCACCTCGGCGCCCGCGCTGAGGGCGGCGTCTTCCTCGCACAACACCTGGTTGAGCGAGGCGCGCAGCGCCCGCCCACGGGCCAGCGCCTCGGCATAGGCGCCGCCGCGGGCGATGAGTTCGTCGCGCAGGCCACCGACGGTAGCCGCTTGGGTGGTCCAGGTCTCGGCCCCGGTGCCCAGGGCCTCGCGCAGGCTGGCGAAGTAACGCAGTTGCAGTTGCATGGGGTGTCCTTGCGGCGGGTTCAGAGCCAGTCGGCCAGAGGCAGGTAGTTCACCACGTCGCCGTGCGCGATGGTGGTGCCGGCCGGGTTGTCCACCAGGCCATCGGCCCAAGCGGCCGATGTCAACACACCCGAGCTTTGGTTGGGGAAGAGGTCCAGCCCGCCCTGGGCGTTGCGCCGCACCCGCAAAAATTCACGCCGTTTGTCGGCGCGTGGCACAGCGAAATGCGCCGGTAACGGCAAGGGTCGCCACGGTGGCGGCACACAGCCCTGCAGCTGCAGCACAAAAGGCCGCACCAGCAGAACAAAGGTGACAAAACTCGACACCGGGTTGCCCGGGAGGCCAATGAAGTGGCAGGACCGGTCTTGGCCATCGACCCGGATGTGGCCATGGGCAAACGGTTTGCCGGGCTTCATGGCGATCTGCCACAAGTCCAGCCCACCCAAAGCCTGCACGGCGGGCTTGATGTGGTCTTCTTCGCCCACCGACACCCCACCGCTGGTGAGGATCAGGTCGTGGTGCTGCGCCGCGCCGCGCAAGGCCTCGAGCGTGGCCTCGCGCCGATCCGGCACGATGCCCAAGTCGCTCACCTCGCAGCCCAAACGCTGCAGCAGCGCTTTGAGGAAAAAACGGTTGCTGTTGTAGATGGCGCCAGGGCGCATGTCTTGCGGCGCCACCTCGCCGGGCATCACCAACTCGTCGCCAGTGGACAAAAGCGCCACACGGGGGCGGCGCACCACCGCCAGGTCGGCGCAGCCGATGCCCGCTGCCAGCCCCAACTGGGCTGGCCCCAGGCGCTGGCCTTGGCACAGCACCACCGCGCCACGCGCCACGTCTTCGCCAGCGCGGCGAATCCACTGCCCGGCCTGCGGCAGGGTCTGGATAACAACCCGACCATTGCCAAGGTCTTTGACCTCTTCTTGCATCACCACCGCATCTGCACCCGATGGCAGCGGCGCACCGGTGAAAATGCGCGCACAGCTGCCGGGCTGCAGCGGCTCGGCCGGGTGGCCAGCGGCGATGCGCTGGCTCACCGGCAACTCGGTGCCGGCCGCTGACACATCGGCACAGCGCAAGGCGTAACCGTCCATCGAGCTGTTGTCCTGCGGCGGCACATGCAGAGCCGAGGTCAGGCTCTCGGCCAACACACGGCCATCGGCCAGCCACGTCGGCACCCTTTCGGTGTCGGCCAGCGGCACCACGCCCGACAGCAGTTGGGCCAAAGCGTCGTCAAGCGCCATCAAAGGGGATCGGGCGGGAGCGGTCATCGCGGTTCAGTCGTAAGCATCGGGGTTGTAGTCGAAGCGCTCCGCATTCTGCAGCAACCAGTCGGCCAGCGCTGGCGCGTTGTTCACATCCAGCACCGGGCGGGTGGTGGCTTCGGGCAAGCGGTCTGGGCTGTCGGTGGCCACAGCGGCGATAAACGGGTCGTGCGGATAACGCGCGGTGTGGCCGGTGTCGGCGCGCCACACCTCCACCTTGATCAGTTCGCTGTGCTTAAAGCCTTCCACCAAAACCCAATCGACACCGGGGTAGAGTTCGGCAATCAGCTGGTGCACCGACAGCTCGGCCGGCACTTCAAATTCGCGCGCCAGCATCAGCCGTTGGCTGGACGCGGCCACCACCTCAAACGCGCCCGCTTGGCGGTGGCGCCAGGTGTCTTTGCCGGTGTGGTCCATGTCGAAGCGGTGGTGAGCGTGTTTGACCACCGACACCCGCTGGCCACGGCTTTTGAGCGCCGGGATCAGCCGTTCGACCAAGGTGGTCTTGCCCGAGCCAGACTCACCGGCAAACGCCACCACTTTCATTGGCCAAGCCCTGCCGCCAGCGTCACAGCGGGCAGTGGGTGCGGATGTAGTCCTGCACCTGTGTTGTGCTCACTGGCATCACCTGCACCCGCTTGGGCAAGGCCTCGATGCCATTGAATTTGGCCGGGCGCTCCGGATCGCGGCCCAAGGCCTCGCGGATGGTCTCAGCGAACTTGATGGGCAGCGCGGTCTCCAGCACCACCACCGTTTCGCCGTCCACGCGGCGCTCTCGCGCCACCTTCAGGCCATCGGCGGTGTGGGTGTCGATGGTCACAGCAAAACGCTCAAAAGTATCGCGGATGGTGTCGAGCCGGTTGGCGTGGGTGCTTTTGCCGCTGACAAAACCGTAGCGCGCAGCGGCCTCGGCAAGCACCGGTTCGGCCGACAGATCGAAGCGGCCTTGCTGGGCCAGTTGCGGGCCGAACAGCTCCGCCACGCGGGCGCCGTCGCGGCCCAGCAGATCGAACACAAAACGCTCGAAGTTGCTGGCCTTGGAAATGTCCATCGACGGGCTGGACGTTTCAAACGTGTCGACGCCGCCCCGCACCCGGTAGACCCCGGTGCGGAAGAACTCGTCGAGCACATCGTTTTCGTTGGTCGCCACCATCAAGCGGCCAATCGGCAGGCCCATCTGGCGCGCCACGTGGCCAGCGCAGACGTTGCCGAAGTTACCGCTCGGCACGCAGAAGCTGACTTTCTGTGTGTTGTCCTCTGTGGCTTGAAAGTAGCCGGCGAAGTAGTACACCACCTGCGCCAGCAAGCGCGCCCAGTTGATCGAGTTGACGGTGCCGATTCGGTACTCGCGCTTGAACGCGAGGTCGTTGCTGACGTTCTTGACGATGTCTTGGCAATCGTCAAACACCCCCTCCACCGCGATGTTGTGGATGTTCTCGTCCATCAGGCTGAACATCTGCGCTTGCTGAAAAGCGCTCATGCGGCCGTGGGGGCTGAGCATAAACACCCGCACACCGCGCTTGCCGCGCATGGCGTATTCGGCGGCGCTGCCGGTGTCGCCGCTGGTGGCGCCCAGGATGTTGAGCGACTCGCCGCGGCGGCCCAGTTCGTATTCGAACAGGTTGCCCAAGAGCTGCATCGCCATGTCCTTGAAGGCCAGTGTTGGGCCGTTGGACAGGGCTTCCAAATACACACCGTCTTCGAGCTTTGTCAGCGGCACAATCTCGCGCGTACCGAACACGTCGGCGGTGTAGGTCTTGGCGCACAGCGCGCGCAGGTCGTCGGCCGGGATGTCGTCGATGTAGAGCGACAGCACCTCAAACGCCAGCGCGGCATAACCCTGCTCGCGCAGCACCACACGCCAGCGCGCCAGCGTCGCCGCATCGACCTGTGGATAGGTCTCTGGCAGGTACAAGCCTCCATCGGGCGCCAGGCCTTCGAGCAGGATTTCGCAGAAGCGTTTGCGGTCCGCATGACCGCGGGTAGACAAATACAACATCTCAAACTTCCAAGAGGGTCAGCACAGGTGCAACCGGAGAGGTGAAGGATCGAGCACGCCGTGGATCCGGCTTCGCCGTGCCGCTGGCGTGGCCCCCCTTCCAGGGGGGTGACGCGCAGCGGCTCGGGGGGTGGTCAATTCAACTCTTCTTTGCGGATGCGCGTGATCGGAGCCAACACGGTGGGCAGCGATTGCATCTGCGCCAGCGCAGCGTTCATCGTGCCCTCCCGGGTGTCGTGGGTCAGGATGATCACGTCGGTCTGTGGCACACCCCCGTTGGGATTGACCTCGTCGGCCTCGCGCTGCAGTACCGCGTCGATGCTGATGCCGGCCTCGGCCAAGATGCCAGTGACCTTGGCGAGCACACCGGCCTGATCGGCCACGCGCAGGCGCAGGTAATAGCTCGTCACCACCTCGTCCATCGGCAGCACCGGCAGCGGGCTCAGCGCATCGGGCTGGAAGGCCAGGTGCGGCACGCGGTTTTGTGGGTCTGCGGTGTGCAGGCGGGTCACATCGACCAAATCGGCAATCACCGCACTGGCGGTTGGCTCGCTGCCCGCACCCTTGCCGTAATACAGCGTGCTGCCCACCGCGTCGCCCTGCACCACCACCGCGTTCATCGCGCCTTCGACATTGGCGATCAGGCGCTTGGCCGGCACCAGGGTCGGGTGCACGCGCAGCTCAATACCACTGTCGCGGCGCTTGGACACACCCAGCAGCTTGATGCGGTAGCCGAGCTGTTCGGCGTAGCGGATGTCGGCCGCGCCGAGCTGGGTGATGCCTTCCACATAAGCCTTGTCGAACTGCACCGGCACACCAAAAGCGATGGCGCTCATGATGGTGGCTTTGTGCGCCGCGTCCACCCCTTCGATGTCGAAGGTCGGGTCGGCTTCGGCGTAGCCCAAACGCTGGGCTTCTTTGAGCACCACGTCAAAATCCAGGCCCTTGTCTCGCATCTCGGACAGGATGAAATTGGTGGTGCCGTTGATGATGCCGGCCAGCCACTGGATGCGGTTGGCTGTCAGGCCTTCGCGCAGCGCCTTGATGATGGGAATGCCACCGGCCACAGCCGCTTCAAAAGCCACCATCACGCCCTTGGCACGCGCGGCTTCAAAAATCTCGGTGCCGTGCACCGCCAGCAGCGCCTTGTTGGCGGTCACCACATGTTTGCCAGCGGCAATCGCTTCGAGCACCAGCTCGCGCGCCAGGTCGTAGCCACCGATCAACTCCACCACGATGTCGATCTCGGGGTTGACGATGATGGCGCGCGGATCGGCCACGACAGTGGCGGCTGTGCCCACCAAGGCCTGTGCCTTGGCCACGTCGCGGCGGCTCACCATGGTGACCTCAATGCCACGGCCTGCGCGGCGGCGAATCTCTTCTTGGTTGCGGCGCAGCACCTCAAACACCCCGCCACCGACGGTGCCCAACCCCATCACGCCCACTTGTACCGGTTTCATCTCGTTCATCGCTTGCTGTGGCCGCGCGCTGGCGGCAATAAAAACAAAAAAGAAGTGCTCAGTTGCCGTGCCGCGCACGCCACTGTGCCAAAAACTTCGCCAGACGCTCAATCGCCTCGCGCAAATCGTCCTCGTGCGGCAAAAACACAATGCGGAAATGCTGGTGATCCGGGTAGTTAAAGCCCGAGCCTTGCACCAGCATCACGCGGGTGGCTTTGAGCACCTCCATAAAGAACTGGCGGTCGTCAGTGATCGGGTACATCACCGGATCAAGCCGCGGGAACATGTACAAGGCAGCCTGTGGCTTGACACACGTCACCCCCGGAATGGCGGTGATCAGCTCATAAGCCAAATCGCGTTGGCGGCGCAAGCGCCCGCCTTCTTTCACCAAATCGTTGATGCTCTGGTAGCCACCGAGCGCGGTCTGGATCGCATACTGGCCCGGCACGTTCGAGCCAAGCTTCATGTTGGCGAGCATGTTCACGCCTTCGATGTAGTCGCGCGCGACGCTCTTGTCGCCCGAAATCACCATCCAGCCGGCGCGGTAGCCGCAGGCACGGTAGGACTTGGAGAGCGAGTTGAAGGTGATGGTCAACACATCGGTCGACAAGCTGGCCAAGGCTGTGTGCGTCACCCCCTCGTACAGCACCTGTCGTACACCTCGTCGGCCAACAACACCAAGTGGTGTTCGCGCGCGATCTGCACCAAGCCTTTGAGCAACTCGTCGCTGTACAGGGCTCCAGTGGGGTTGTTGGGGTT
>JBEIEH010000135.1:0-7422 GCA_040383055.1 Burkholderiaceae bacterium | reverse complement strand
GGTAGGCGCGATTGGACTCGAACCAACGACCCCCACCATGTCAAGGTGGTGCTCTAACCAGCTGAGCTACGCGCCTGAGGTCTGTCCGAAGCCTTGCAGTATAGCAGCAAAAACCCTATTTTCTGCGCACGTCGAGCACGCCGGCCACATCGCCCACCACCGACATGGCGCGAGCCACCTGCATGGCACTGCGCACCTCGATGGTGAACGTCATCCAAGCAAGGCCTTTGACCGATTGGGTTTGCACACCAATCACGTTCATTTTTTCCCGCGCAAACACATCCGAAATATCGCGCAGCAAACCTTGCCGGTCGGTGGCCTGCACCGCCACATCCACCGGGTAGACCGCTTTGTCCTCGTCTTTGCCCGCACCACCCCATTGGACCTCGATCACCCGATCGGGCGTGCGAAGGGCCAAGTGGCGGAAATCCGGACAGTCGCTGCGGTGGATGCTCACGCCTTTGCCTCGGGTGACAAAACCGCTGATGTCGTCGGGTGGTGCAGGTTTGCAGCAGCGCGCGAGCTGTGTCATGAGCGAATCCACTCCCACCACCAGCACGCCCCCTGAAGCATTGGCTGCCTGCGACACACGCGGCTTGCGCACCGGCAGCGCAGCCGGTGCCGCTTCGGCCTCTGGTGGCCGCCACACCGACTCCACAGCGCGCAGGCTCAACTCTTCTTTACCGAGCGCCTCATACAGAGCGTTGGCGTTGTCCAAACCCAGCGCTTGAGCCAATTCGTCATGGCGCTGCGCAGTTTTGCCTTCGCGCTGCAGCAGCTTATCCAAAGCCTCTCGACCTTTGGACAGGGTTTGCTCCAACGCCAAAGCGTTGAACCACGCCCGCACTTTGCTCTTGGCGCGGTGACTGACCAAAAACCCCAAGTCTGGGTTGAGCCAGTCCCGAGACGGACCACCCTCTTTGGCAGCCACGATCTCAATGGTTTGACCGTTTTGTAACTGCGTGTTGAGCGTGACCATGGCGCCGTCCACCCGCGCGCCCCGGCAGCGGTGGCCTAGGCTGGTGTGCACGCTGTAGGCAAAGTCCAACGGCGTTGCACCTTGGGGGAGCTCCACAATGGCGGCGTCAGGCGTCAGCACATAAATGCGATCGTCGAACAGGCCAGTGGCGCTGCCGCTGAGGTCACGCTCCCAAGCGAGCAGCTGGCGCAACACCGCGATCTTGGCGTCGTATTCCGAGCTAGCAGAGACACCAGCGTAGCCTTTGGTGCCAGCCTCTTTGTAAGCCCAATGCGCCGCCACACCGTGTTCGGCGTGATCGTGCATAGCCTGGGTGCGGATTTGAATTTCAAACGCACGACCCTGCTCGTCGCGCACCACGGTGTGCAGCGATTGGTAGCCGTTAGGTTTGGGCTTGGCGATGTAGTCGTCAAACTCTTCGGCGATCGGCGTGTAGCGGGCATGCACATGTGCCAGCGCGGCATAACACGCTTCCACGCTGTCAACCACCACCCGCAGCGCTCGGATGTCGAACACCTGTTCGAAGTCGAGCGATTTGCCGCGCATTTTTTTGACAATGCTGTAGATGTGCTTGGGCCGCCCCGCCACCTGGGCCGAGACGCCTTGTACAGCCAAAGCGCTTTGCAGGTCGCGACGCACCTGCTCCACATGGGCCTCGCGCTCGACGCGTTTTTCATCGAGCAGTCGGGCCACCTGCTTGTAGGTCTCGGGTTCTAGAAAACGGAAAGCCAAGTCCTCCATTTCCCATTTGATTTGCCAGATGCCCAAACGGTTGGCCAAGGGCGCAAACACATGCAGGGACTCACCCGCCAGCGCCCGTCCGGGATCGCCCTTGATGGCGGCGAAATAACGCAGCGTTTGCAAGCGCGATGCCAGCCGCAGCATCACCACCCGCATGTCGCGCGAAAACGCCAGCAGCATCTTGCGCACGTTTTCGGTCTGCGATGCGGCGAGTTCCGACACCGGCTGTTTGGCGGCCGATGGCAAGGGTAAGGCCGCGTCTTGGGCGGCCTGGCGCTCTTCGGCCTTGCGCGCTTCCACCTCGATGCTTTTGTTGCGCGCGGCTCGCTGCAACTGCACCAGCTTGGTGGTCTCCATGGCCAAGGCGGCGAAATGCTCACCAAACGCCTTGCTGATGGTTTCCTGGGGGCGGTTCAGGTGCTGACACGCGTAGACCAAATAGGCCGCCGCTTGCATGGCTTGCGAGCCCCCAATGTGGCGCAAGATGGCCGCCACCGCGTCGGCGTGGGCCAGTATGTTTTCACCGGTGTCAAGGTTTTCGTAGGCCAACAAAGGTTCGGCAAACGCTCTGGCTCTGACCAAAGCTTGGTCATCGGCCGGGAGACCCGCCGAGGTGGCCACCACAATGGCCGAACGCGAACCTTCGCCTGGTGGCGGATGCTCTTGGCAGCTGCGGGTTTCAACCATAGACGTCTCCGAACAGAAAATCTCGCACCACCGCCACTTGGTCGGCGGCCACCAAGGTGGGCGCTGGCCCACGCCGGTCACGGTGTGGGTGGTGGCGCGCGGGCCGCGCTCGGTCATGGCCAGCAAGGTCGCAGGGCTCAGCAGATCGGACCGCTCACCCCGGATCACCAGCGTGGGAGCGGTGATGGCGTCGTAAGCCGCCCAGAGTGCCGCCTCACCTGCGGCAGTGGCCTGCTGCGCGGCCTTGGGTGGCAGCTGCAACAGCGCTTTGAAGGCTTCGCCAATGGCGGGGTCGTAATGCAAGCCCCAGCGGCCATCGCGTTCGCGCAGCATGGGCAAAGACAGTTCGCGCCACTGCTCAGGGGTGTGGGGGCCAAAACCCACCGACAGAATCGCCAGCGCATCCACCGCCGCCTGCACGCTGGGGAATACCGGATCGGCTCCCACATAGGTGCCGATGCGCTGCAGCGCGCTCCACTCCAGCGCTGGCCCCACGTCGTTGAGCACCAGTCGGCGCGGCGCATATTCGGCCACGCTGGCCACGCCCATGCCGATCAGGCCACCCATGCTGGTACCGACCCAATCGATACCCACACCTGGGTGTTGCGCGCGCAAGCGCTGCATCAGCGCGATCATGTCGCCAGCGTAGGTCGGCACTTGGTAGAGCTGGGGGTCGGCCAGCCAGTCGCTGTGGCCACGACCCGCCACATCGACCGCGATCACGCGGGCATGGGCGGTCAAAGCACGGGCCAAGACATCGAAGTCTCGCCCTTGGCGCGTTAAGCCGTGCACACACAGCACCACATGGTCGGGATCGCCACCGGGCTGCACGGGCCAATCCCAATATGCCATGCGCCGCTGCGCACCGCCGCGCGCGGCCGCCCCCGGCACCTCAACGAAGGACAGGATGGGCGTAACGTTCGACACAGGCGGCTCCGTGATAATGGTTGTCAGTAGACCTATCGTAATGGAACAGGAGAAGCCTTCATGCTGAAACACAAGACCGCCCTCGTCACTGGATCGACCAGCGGCATTGGCCTGGGCATTGCCAAGGCGCTGGCCCGCCAAGGCGCCAATATCGTGCTCAACGGTTTTGGCGACGCCGAAGGCCCGCAGGCCGAGATCCGCGCTCTGGGCGTGGACGTGGCCTACCACGGCGCCGACATGAGCAAGGCCAGCGAGATTGAGGCCATGATGGCCTTCGCCGCCGAGCGCTTTGGCCAAGTCGACATTTTGGTCAACAACGCGGGCATTCAGCATGTCTCGCGGATCGAGAACTTCCCGACCGAGCGCTGGGACGCGATCATCGCCATCAACCTCACCAGTGCCTTCCACACCACCCGCCTGGCGCTACCGGCCATGCGCGCGGCCAATTGGGGCCGCGTCATCAACGTGGCCTCGGTGCACGGACTGGTGGCCTCGGCGGAAAAATCGGCCTATGTAGCGGCCAAACACGGCATCGTGGGCCTGACCAAAGTCACGGCGCTGGAAAACGCCACCACCGGCGTGACCTGCAACGCCATCTGCCCGGGCTGGGTGCTGACACCGCTGGTGCAAAAACAGGTCGACGCCAAGGCCGCTGCGCTGGGCCTGAGCAACGAGGAAGCTATCAAAGTTCTGCTGGGCGAAAAAGAGCCGTCCATGCAGTTCACCACACCCGAGGAGCTGGGTGAGCTGGCGGTGTTTTTCTGCTCGGCCGCCGCCAACAATGTGCGCGGCGTGGCCTGGAACATGGACGGCGGCTGGGTGGCGCAGTAAACGCCCCAAGCCCATCGGCGCGACCGCTCAGCGCATTTGCACCGTGCCGCTGACGGTGATGTTGACCGTGGCCTTGCCGGCTTCGACCGGCACGGCCATGTCAGCCGAAGCGGCCATGGCCATGGGCGCAGGCATGGCGCGGTGGGCGATCACCGGGCCGCCCTGATCGGCCGAGCTCACCGACACTTGGCGCACCACATAACCGGTGAAGCCGAAGCTGCGGCTCAGCTCTTGTGCCCGCTGGCGAAACCGCTCCACCGCCAATGCCTGCACTTCAGACTCCAGCTTTTGCCGCCCCTCGCGCGAGAGCGAAAAGCCAGCGCTGCTGACCGTCATACCTGGCACTTTGCCAGCAGCGGCGCTGACGCGAGCAAAGTCTCTGCCTTCGATCACCACCTCAGCACTGCCTTGCCAGCCGATGACGCGCCCTTGGTTGTTGTGGCGCGGGTAAATGCCAAAGCTGCCGGTGCGCACCTCCATCTGCTGGGGCTGGGCCTGTGGGCGCAAAGTCGCCAAAGCGGCTTCCACCGCCAACTTGAGTTGGTTTTGTGCGCTCACCGCGTCGGACGCGTCGGCGGTGGCGCGCACCACCATGGTCAGCCAATCTTCGGGCACGTCTTTGAAGGCGCTTGCGCTCAAGGACACCACATTCGCCGGCTCCGGCGCCGTCTGGGCCAAGGCAGGCCCCGAAACGGCCATCGCAGCGGCCAACAACATTGATGAACGGCGCGACAGCACAGGATGAAACGACATACACACTCCAATCAACCAGAAAAAGCTCTGCCAAGCAGTGTGCCAGCGCGGCTCTCTTGCGCTTGCGACCAATCGCAACAGGTGTAAACAAACGTCACAAAATAGCGCCTTCGACATGAGGTGCAGCGACCATGCCACTGCACCCTGCCACAATGGCTCTATCCCCTGTTTCGAAGCGAGTGTTGACAGATGGTGACTCCCAAACAACGCCCCGACCGCGTCTTGGTGGTGGACGACGACGCCCGCATCCGCGATCTGCTGCGGCGCTATCTGACCCAAGAGGGTTTTGATGTGCAGGTGGCCGAAGACGGCAAGGGCCTGACACGGCTGATGCTGCGCGACACCGCCGACCTGATCGTGCTCGACCTGATGCTGCCCGACGAGGATGGCCTGAGCATTTGCCGGCGCCTGCGCGCGGCGGGCGACAAAACCCCCATCATCATGCTCACCGCCAAAGGCGAGGACGTGGACCGCATCGTGGGGCTGGAGGTGGGCGCCGACGACTACCTGCCCAAACCCTTCAACCCGCGCGAGCTGCTGGCTCGCATCCATGCGGTGCTGCGTCGCCGCCCGCCGCCCGAAGAGCCCGGCGCCCCCGGCCAGGCCGCCGAGGTGGTGCGCTTTGGCGCTTTTGAGTTCGATTTGGGCCTGCGCAC
Organism: Burkholderiaceae bacterium; assembly: GCA_040383055.1. Taxonomy (GTDB): domain Bacteria; phylum Pseudomonadota; class Gammaproteobacteria; order Burkholderiales; family Burkholderiaceae_C; genus Hydrogenophaga. The sequence continues at coordinate 1,848 of JBEIEH010000135.1, read as the reverse complement.
CCTGCGCAAAAACGGCCAAGAACTGCCGCTGACCACGGGCGAATTTGCCATGCTCAAGGTGTTTGTGCGCCACCCGCGCCAGCCCTTGTCGCGCGACAAGCTGGCCCAGCTGGCACGCGGCCGCGAATTCGAGCCTTTCGACCGCAGTCTGGATGTGCAGGTCTCGCGTCTGCGCAAGATGCTCGAGGACGACCCGACCAGCCCGCGCTACCTGCAAACCGTGTGGGGCGTGGGTTATGTGTTCATTCCAGACGACCACGCCGCGTGAACCTGTTTTGGCGCACGTTTTTGTTGTTGGGCGCGCTGTTGGTGGGCAGCGGCTTGGCGTGGCTGCAAACTTTTCGGGCGTTGGAGTTTGAGCCCAAGGCCTTGCAGAGCGCGCAACAGCTGGCCTCGCTGGTCAACCTGACGCGCGCCGGCTTGCAAAACAGCGACGAAATCGCGCGCATTGCCCTGGTCAAAACCCTGGTCGACGAAGAAGACCTGCGCATTGCGGTGCGCGAACCGAGCGACACCTTCAAGCCTTTTGACAACGACCGCCTGAGCGAGCGCATCGCCGAGCTGCTGCGCAACAAGCTGGGCGCCGACACGGTGGTGGCGCGCGAGGTCAATGGCTTCAAAGGCATGTGGGTCGGCTTCACCATGGGCCGCGACGCCTATTGGCTGCTGGCCGATCCGTCGCGGGTGGAAGCGGTGCACGGCCGCACTTGGCTGACGTGGCTGAGCATTGCAGCGCTGCTGTCGCTGGCGGGTGCTGCGCTCATGGCCAGCCTGATCAGCCGGCCGCTCAAGCGCCTGGCCCAAGCCACCCGCACCGTGGCGCGCGGCGACTTTCATTCCAGCCGGCTTGACGAGTCGGTGCGCACCCCTGAAATCCGCACCGTCAACGCCGGTTTTAACCACATGACCGAGCGGCTGCAGCAAATCGAACAGGACCGAGCGCTGATGTTGGCCGGCATTTCACACGATCTGCGCACACCGCTGGCGCGCATCCGGCTGGAGGCGGAAATCAGTGTGGCCGACCCCCAAGCGCGGGCACTGATGAGCCAAGACATTGACCAGGTGGACGCCATCATCGACCAGTTCATGGACTACGCGCGTCCATCGGGTGGCGCGCGCGACACGCTGCACCTGCGCGAGCTGCTGCACGGCTGCGCCGACCGCTTGGCCGCCGACGGTGTGCTGCGCTACACCTTGGACGTGCCCACCCACTTGCGCTTGGTGGCCAACCCGACCGAGCTGCAGCGCATCGTTAACAACCTATTGAACAACGCGGTGCGCTACGGCCAAACCGCCGACACTGGGGTGGCCGATGTGGCGCTGCACGCAGAGATGGTGGGCCACGAGGTGCGCATCGACGTGCGCGACCACGGCCCCGGCGTGCCACCGGACGCCCTGCCGCGCTTGACCCAGCCGTTTTACCGGGTGGACGAAGCACGCAGCCAAGCCAAAGGCACGGGCCTGGGCTTGGCGATTGTGGAGCGCCATGTGCAGCGCATGGACGGCCGCATGGCCATCACCCTGCCGGCCGACGGCGGCCTGTGTGTGAGCCTATGGCTGCCCTCAGACTGAGGCGCGCACCAGCAGCGCCACCGCGCGCGCTTCCATGCTCAGGCCCTCGCCCACCGGCCCGAGTTTTTCGGCGGTTTTGGCCTTGATGTTGACCTGGCCCGCCTCCACCCCTAAACAGCGCGCCACCGAAGCCACCATGGCCGCCATGTGCGGCGCGAGCTTGGGCGCCTGCGCCACCACGGTGGCGTCCACATTGGCCAGTTCATAACCCGCCGCGCGCACCCGACGCATGGCCTCGGTCAGCAAGACGGCCGAATCGGCGCCTTTGAAGCTGGG
>JBEIEH010000134.1:0-7439 GCA_040383055.1 Burkholderiaceae bacterium | reverse complement strand
CGATCCAGGTGCACGGCGGCTACGGCTATGTGAGCGACTTTCCGGTCGAGCGCATCTACCGCGACGTGCGGGTGTGCCAAATCTACGAAGGCACCAGCGACGTGCAGAAGATCATCATCACGCGCGCGCTCTGAGCCCCACCGTTTGTTTGCACAGGAGACCCACCATGCCCATCACCAAAGGTTTTAAGGCGCTGATCGCCGAGGCCAACGCCGTCATCACCACCTACAGCGTGGAACAGGTGCGCGCGCGCATGGGCCAAGACCCGCGCCTGCAGCTGGTCGACATCCGCGACCCGCGCGAGCTGGAGCGCGAAGGCTGTGTGCCCGGCGCCCTGCACGCGCCGCGCGGCATGCTGGAGTTTTGGGTCGACCCCGAGTCGCCGTATTTCAAGCCGGTGTTCGCCGACGAAGACAAAGAATTTGTGCTCTTCTGTGGCGGTGGCTGGCGCAGCGCGCTGTCGGCCAAAGCCCTGCAAGAAATGGGCATGCGCAATGTGGCGCACATCGATGGCGGCTTTGGTGCCTGGAAAAAAGCCGACGCGCCGATGGAAAGCTACGAAGACCACAAAGCCGCCCACGCGCAGCGCAAAGCCTGATGGCCACTGCGCAGGACAAGCCCTGCCCCTGTGGGCGCACCGACGCGCGCCAGCGCCCATTGGCCTACGCCCAGTGTTGTGCCCCGTGGCATGCGGGCGCGCCCGCGCCCGACGCCGAAGCCCTGATGCGCTCGCGCTACAGCGCCTTTGTGCTCGGTGACCTGGCCTATCTGCGCGCCAGCTGGCACCCCGACACCTGCCCGGCCGACCTGGCCCTGGAGTCCGGTGTGAAGTGGCTTGGGCTACAAGTGCGCGCCCACCGCGCCATCAACGCCGACCACGCCGAGGTCGAATTTGTCGCCCGCTCGCGCCACGCAGGCCAAGGCCAGCGCCTGCACGAACGCAGCCGCTTTGTGCGCCTGGCCGGCCGCTGGCTGTATCTGGACGGAGACCTGCTGTGACCCCCACGTTTGACGCGGTGCTGTTCGACTGCGACGGTGTGCTCGCCGACAGCGAAAGCATCGTCACCGGCGTGCTGCGCGAGATGCTCAACGAAGCCGGCTGGGCGTTGACCCAGGCGGATTGCGAGCGCATCTTCATCGGCAAAGCGGTGCGCGACGAACGCGCGCGCATCGAAGCCGAAACTGGCCAGCCCCTGACCGAGGCCTGGATGCAGGCCTTTTACGCACGGCGCAACCAGCGCCTGCAAGACCAGCTCACCCTGGTGCCCGGCGCCGACGCGGCGGTGGCCGCCGCCCACGCCCTCACCGGTGGGCGCATCGTGTGCGCCTCGGGTGCCGATCGCCACAAGGTGGAGATGCAGTTGCAGCAGTTGGGGCTGCGCCAGTGGTTTGGCCCGCACATCCACAGCGGCCACGAACAAGCCGCCAACAAGCCTGCGCCCGACGTGTACCTGGCCGCCGCCGCAGGCCTGGGTGTGGCGCCAGATCGCTGCTTGGTGATTGAAGACACCCCCACCGGCGCGCGCGCCGGGTTGGCGGCAGGCGCCACGGTGTGGGGCCTGCTGCACCAGCGCGCGGACGCGTTTGCTGGGCTGGCGGTGGCGCGCACGTTTGGCGGTATGGGCGAGGTGGCGGAGGCTTTGCGTCGGCTGCCAGCTTCAGGCGTCCGCTCAGTCGTTTGACAGCTGCCCTTGGCGGTACCCGTCCGGCGTCAGCCCCGTCCACCCCCGAAAAGCCCGGATAAAGCTCTTCTCGCTGCCAAAACCCACCTCGGCCGCGATGTGCTTGATGGGTTTGCGGCTGCGCTGCAGCAGCTCTTCGGCGCGCTGGCGGCGCACGCTGTCTTTGATGGCTTGCAGGCTGGCGCCTTCGTCTTTGAGCTGGCGGTGCAGGGTGCGTTCGGACACATGCAGCGCCTCGGCCAAGTCGGCGGCGGTGGCCGCTGGCCCGGGGCCGCCTTGGCCGCCCAGCAGCAGGGCGCGCACGCGTTCGCGCAGCAGCCGGTCGCGCCGGTAGGGCCGCACCGTCAGCAGCAGGGCGCGCTGCAGCATGCGTTGCAGCGCGGCTTCGTCGCGTTTGACGGGCAGGCCCAGGTAGCCGGCGTCAAAGCTCAGGCGGTGTTGGTGGGCGTCAAAGCACACCGGTCCGTCAAACAACACCGCGTAGGCGCTGGCGTGGGTGGGGGGCGCAAAGGCCAGCTGCACCTGGTGCAGCCGCAGTTGCGAGTCGATCAGCCACTGGGCCACGCCCATGGCGTTGCGCAGCACCGACACCACACACAACTCTTGCCAGTGGTGCTGCGCGTTGTGCAGTGGCCTGTGTTCGGTGAGGGTCAGGTGGGCCAGCGCGCCGTCGCGCTGCAGCCGCAGGCCAATGTGATCGGTCAGCAGGCCGTGGTGGCGGCACCAGCGCGCCAGCGCCACGCCCAGCCTGGGCGCGCTCAGGCTGGCGCGCACCAGCATGCCGTAGCTGCCCCAGGGCAGGCGGCGGTCGAACCAGCCCAGGGCCTCGTCGTCGAGTTCGCGCATGGCGGCTTCGCTCATCCATTCCATTTGCAGGGCGGTGACGCGGGCGTCGGCTTGGCGCAGCAGATGTGGCGGTATTTGTGCCTTTTCTAGGGCCGCGTCGGGGCTTAGGCCGCGCCGCTCATAGGCCTGCACCATGGCGCGGATAAAGGCCATGGGGGTTTCGGCGCGGCTGGGGCCGCTGGGGCGTGCAGGGGTGGCGGGTGGCATGCCGCCATTGTGCCCGCCACGGCCCGTGTGGCAGGATTTGTGACCGTGTTGGCGCACATGCGCTGCGCGCTCAGCGCACCATGCGCACTGAGCGCCAACCGCGCGCGCCCATCCCGGAGACAAGACCGTGCCCCAACTGCAAACCCAACTCAACGCCCGCTCGGCCGACTTCGCCGCCAACGCCGCCGCCATGCGTGCGGTGGTGGACGACCTGAAGGCGCAGATTGACCGCGCCGCCCAAGGCGGTGGCGACGCCGCCCGCGCCAAACACACTGCGCGCGGCAAGCTGCTGCCGCGCGACCGGGTGCAAATGCTGCTGGACCCGGGCACGCCGTTTTTGGAGCTGTCGCCGCTGGCGGCGCTCAATATGTACGACAACGCCGCGCCGTGTGGCGGAGTGATTGCAGGCGTGGGCCGTGTCAGCGGGGTGGACTGCATGATTGTGTGCAACGACGCCACGGTCAAGGGCGGCACCTATTACCCGCTGACCGTCAAAAAGCACTTGCGCGCACAAGAGGTGGCGCAGCAAAACCACCTGCCCTGCATTTACCTGGTGGACAGCGGCGGCGCCAATTTGCCCAACCAGGACGAGGTGTTCCCCGACCGCGACCACGTTGGCCGCATCTTCTACAACCAGGCGAACATGAGCGCCCAGGGCATTGCGCAAATTGCGGTGGTCATGGGCAGCTGCACGGCGGGCGGCGCCTATGTGCCGGCCATGAGCGACGAGACCATCATCGTCAAGAACCAGGGCACGATTTTTCTGGGTGGCCCGCCGCTGGTGAAGGCCGCCACGGGCGAGGTGGTGACCGCCGAAGACTTAGGCGGTGGCGATGTGCACACGCGCCTGAGCGGCGTGGCCGACCACCTGGCGCAAAACGATTTGCATGCGATTGCGCTGGCGCGCCAGGCGGTGAAGAACCTCAACGCCCGCAAGGTGCCACCCATTGCCACCATCGACCCAGTGGCGCCGCTGTACCCGGCCGACGAGCTGTACGGCGTGATTCCGACCGACACGCGCAAGCCGTTTGATGTGCGAGAGATCATTGCGCGCATCGTCGACGGCTCGGACTTCGACGAATTCAAGTCGCGTTTTGGCACCACGCTGGTGTGTGGCTTTGCGCGCATTGAGGGCATGCCAGTGGGCATCATCGCCAACAACGGCATTTTGTTCAGCGAGTCGGCGCTCAAGGGCGCGCACTTTATTGAGCTGTGCTGCCAGCGCAAGACGCCGCTGGTGTTTTTGCAGAACATCACCGGCTTTATGGTCGGGCGCAAGTACGAAAACGAAGGCATCGCGCGCAACGGCGCCAAGATGGTGACCGCCGTGGCCACCGCTGCGGTGCCGAAGTTCACCGTGATCATCGGTGGCAGTTTTGGGGCGGGCAATTACGGCATGTGCGGCCGCGCCTACAGCCCGCGCTTTTTGTGGATGTGGCCGAATGCGCGCATCAGCGTCATGGGCGGCGAGCAGGCTGCGAGTGTGCTGGCCACCGTCAAGCGAGATGGCATCGAAGCCAAGGGGGGCAGCTGGAGCGCCGACGAAGAGGCTGCGTTCAAGGCGCCTATCAAAGAGCAATACGAGGTGCAAGGCCACCCCTACTACGCCACCGCCCGCCTGTGGGACGACGGTGTGATCGACCCGGCCGACACCCGCCGTGTGCTGGCGTTGGGGCTGAGCGCCGCGCTGAACGCGCCCATTCCTGAGACGAAGTTTGGTTTGTTCCGCATGTGAACGCCATGGACGCCCGCGCCCACTTTCTGCAACTCGCCCGTTACAACGTCTGGGCCACGCGCCGCTTGCTCGATGCGCTGGCCATGTTGCCCGAGGCCGACTACCGCAAGGATTGCGGCCTGTTCTTCAAAAGCGTTCACGGCACGCTCAACCACCTGTTGGTGGGCGAGCACATGTTGTGGTATCCGCGCTTTGCGCGGGGTGTGTCGCCGACGGTGGAACTCAATGCGGAGATCGAACCCGAGCGCGAGCGGCTGGGCCAAGCGCTCAAAGGCGGCGCGGCCAACTGGCTGCCGCTGATCGAGTCTTGGCCCGCTGAGCGGTTTGACGGCGTGCTGAGCTACACCAATATGGGCGGTCAGGCCATGAGCCTGCCGTTCGCCGCCACGCTGACCCATGTGTTCAACCACGGCACCCACCACCGGGGGCAGATCACGGCAGCCCTCACCGCGTGTGGCCTGCCGGCGCCTGAACTGGATCTGGTGTATCTGTTGCAAGAGGAAGCTTCCCGATGACCCAAGCCCTGAGCGTGGCGGTGCACGACGACGTGGCGCGCATCACCCTGACCCGACCCGAGGTGCGCAACGCCTTCAACGACGAGGTGATCCAGCAGCTCAAAGCCGCGTTCGAAACGGTGGGCGCACGCGACGACGTGCGCGCGGTGGTGTTGGCCGCCGAGGGCCCGGCCTTTTGTGCCGGTGCCGACCTCAACTGGATGCGCCGCATGGCCGACTACACCCGCGACGAGAACATCGCCGATGCAGGCCAGCTTGCGGCCATGCTGCAGGCCATTTACCACTGCCCCAAACCCACGGTGGCGCGGGTGCAGGGCGATGTGTTTGCCGGCGGCATGGGCCTGGTGGCGGCCTGCGACATGGCGGTCAGTGTGGACCCCGCCACCTATTGCTTGAGCGAGGTGAAGCTGGGCCTAATCCCCGCCACCATCAGCCCCTATGTGATCCGCGCCATGGGCGCACGGGCGGCGCATCGCTACTTTTTGACGGCCGAGCGCTTCAGCGCGGCCGAGGCGCACCGCATCGGGTTTGTGCACCAGGTGGTGAGCGCCGATGCATTGGACGCCGCCGTCCAAGCGCTGACCGACGCGCTGTGCAGCGCCGGGCCCGGCGCTGTGCGCGCCTGCAAACGCTTGGTGCAAGACGTGGCAGAGCGCGAGATCAACGCCGCGCTGACCGCGCAAACCGTGGCGGGCATTGCGGACATCCGCGCCAGTGCCGAGGGGCGCGAGGGCGTGCAGTCCTTTCTGCAAAAACGCAAGCCGAACTGGCTGCGCTGAAGCCCCATGGACCTGCAAGCCCTGCCCCTGGACACCCCCGGCCTGCTCGCCATGGCGGCGGCCCTGGGCTGGGCCAGTGGTTTGCGCTTGTACGCGGTTGTGTTTTTGGTGGGCGCGGCCGGCCGCTGGGGCGGCGTGGTGTGGCCCGAAGGCTTGCAGGCCTTGCAGCACCCGGCGGTGCTGGCGGCCAGCGGCGCGCTGATGGCGGTGGAGTTTTTGGCCGACAAACTGCCCTGGGTCGACTCGGTGTGGGACATGGCCAACAGCCTGCTGCGGGTGCCCGCTGGCGCGGCGCTGGCCGCCGCCGCCATGGGTGCCGATGGCGCCTCCTGGGGCGTGGTGGCAGCGCTCATGGGCGGCACGCTGGCCGCCACCAGCCAGGCCGCCAAAACCACGACCCGCGCCGCCTCAACACATCGCCCGAGCCGTTCAGCAACTGGGGCGCGAGCCTGCTGGAAGACGGCTTGGTGGTGGGCGCGCTGTGGCTGGCCTACCAGCACCCGCTGGTGTTTGCGTTGGCTTTGTTGGTGACGGTGCTGTTGATGTGGCTCGTCACCTGGAGTTTGTTTCGATTTTTGCGCGCGGCTGTTCGGCGCGTGCGTGTGTGGTTTGCTGGCCCTGCCAAGGAGACATGAATGTTCACCAAAATCCTGATCGCCAACCGTGGCGAGATCGCTTGCCGTGTGGCCGCCACCGCGCGCCGCTTGGGCGTCAAAACCGTGGCGGTGTATTCCGACGCCGACGCCAGCGCCAAGCATGTGGCGGCCTGCGACGAGGCGGTGCACATCGGTGGCAGCGCGCCGCGTGAGAGCTATTTGCAGTGGCAGCGCATCATCGACGCGGCCACGGCCACCGGGGCGCAAGCCATTCACCCCGGCTATGGTTTTTTGAGCGAGAACGAAGACTTCGCCCAAGCCTGCGCCGCCAACGGTTTGGTGTTCATTGGTCCGCCCGCGTCGGCCATCCAAGCCATGGGGTTGAAGGCCGAGAGCAAGCGCTTGATGGAAGCCGCCGGCGTGCCGCTGGTGCCTGGTTACCACGGCACCGACCAGACGCCTGCGCTGCTGCAGGCCGAGGCCGACCGCATTGGCTACCCGGTGTTGATCAAGGCCAGCGCCGGCGGCGGTGGCAAAGGCATGCGCGCGGTGGACAAGGCCGAAGACTTCATGGCCGCACTCGATTCGTGCAAGCGCGAAGCCATCAACAGCTTTGGCAGCGACGCGGTGCTGATCGAGAAGTACGTGCAGCGCCCGCGCCACCTCGAGATTCAGGTGTTTGGCGACTCACAGGGCCAGTGTGTGTACCTGTTCGAGCGCGATTGTTCGGTGCAACGGCGCCACCAAAAAGTGCTGGAAGAAGCGCCAGCGCCGGGCATGACGCCCGAGCTGCGCGCGCAGATGGGCGCTGCGGCGGTGGCAGCGGCCAAGGCGGTCAACTATGTGGGCGCGGGCACGGTGGAATTCATCGTGGAGCAGCCCGGTGGCTACGAACAACCCGAGGCCATGAAGTTCTATTTCATGGAGATGAACACGCGTCTGCAGGTGGAGCATCCCGTGACCGAAGCGATCACGGGCTTGGACTTGGTGGAGTGGCAATTGCGTGTGGCCAGCGGCGAGCCGCTGCCGCTGCGCCAAGACCAGCTGCAGATCAACGGACACGCCATCGAGGCGCGCAT
>JBEIEH010000133.1:0-7443 GCA_040383055.1 Burkholderiaceae bacterium | reverse complement strand
TGACGCTGGACCTGACCGCGCGCGGCCTGGGCCTGCGCAGCGACCGCTATTCGCTGTTGGTGAAAGACGGCGTGGTCCAGGCGATCAACCGCGAGGCACCCGGCAAGTTCGAGGTCAGCGGCGCGGCCACCTTGTTGGCCCAAGCCAAGGCGCTGTAAGGCCGCGCAGGGCGCTCACAAAGCCACTTTGAGGTAGTGGGCGCCTGGCAAGGGGTTGTGGTAGTAGGGCGCGACTTCCACAAACCCCGCTTCTTGGTAGAGAGCGCGCGCCGCTTCCATGTCGCTCAAGGTGTCGAGCAGCATGTTGGAGTAGCCCGACAACCGCGCCTGTGTGAGGATGGCGTCCACCAGAAGGCGACCCAAGCCAAAGCCCCGAAACGCAGGGCGAACAAACAGCCGTTTCATTTCGCAGGCGTTCGGGTGGTCGCTGGTCACCAGTGGACGGAAGGCGCAACAGCCGGCCGCAGCGCCATCGACCGTCGCCAGCAACAAGCCGCCTGCCGGCGCCACATATTGGCCCGGTAGGTGGTCGAGCTCATCCTGAAAGCCTTGAAAACAGAGGTCGATGCCCAAGTAGGCTTGGTAGTCGACAAACAGCGCGCGGATATCGGCGAGTTGGCTTGGGCTGAGCGCGGACTCAATGCAAGTGGACGGCGGTGATGCTGGCATGTCAAAGACTGTAGCGCAGCTTCAGCCAAAAGCGCTGAAAGTGTGGCGCTGCCCGTACCACACGAGCAGGGCCACCAGGGCGGTACACACCAACACCAACACCAGTGCCAGCACACGACGCTGGACAGAGTCGTCGCTCGCGGGACCGTCGGCCTGATCGACGGGCTTATCGCCGTGCCACATGGCGGGCACCAAACGCTCACGCAAGGCCAGCGAATGGAAGGCCACTGCCAACAGGTGCAACACCACCAGACCCAACACCACAAACTTCCCCACCTGCTTGTGGTACCACGTCGCCAGTTGCACCGTGTCGCCGCTTACCAGACCCGTCAGTGGGCCAGCGTAGGCGATTTCGTCATCGACCATCAAACCGGCCACAGCTTGCAATGCAAGGGCCAACAACATGGCCACCACGGCCCAACTGCCCAGCGGGTTGTGGCCCAAATGGAGACGCGGTTCTCGCGCGCCTTTGAGGTAGCGCAGCACCGACGGCAAACCCATAGGGAAATGCGCAAAGCGCGACCAATGGCCGCCCAGCACGCCCCACAGCAGCCGAAACCCAATCAAGGTCAGTACCGCGTAGCCCAAGCGCATGTGCCACACCATGGCGTCACCGCCCACATTGCCTGTGATCACCAAGCCCAACACCGCCAACGCCAGCGCCCAATGGAACACACGGGTGGGCAAATCCCAAACAGGCAACATACGCATACACACCTTTCGTCGAAGTCTAGAGGTTTACCCTAGCACAAGAGTTCCAGCGGAACGCTCGGGTATGGGCGGTGATCCATATCGCGGTAACGCATTCGCGTTACCGTGTTCAGTATCAACATCGTTCTACTAGCAAACAGGAGAAAGCATGAAAGTCGCACTGAGTCTTGTTGTTGCCGCTTGGATGGTCGCCTCGCCCGCCCATGCCCAATTCCAGAAACCCGAGGACGCGATCAAATACCGCAAATCCAGCCTGAGCGTGATGGGCACCCATTTCGGGCGCTTGGGTGCCATGGCCACTGGCCGTGCACCGTTCGACGCCAAGCTGGCGGCGGACAACGCCGAGGTGGTGGAAACCTTGGCCAAATTGCCGTGGGCCGCATTTGGCCCCGGCAGCGACCAAGGCGATACCCGCGCGAAGCCCGAGATCTGGCGTGAGCAGGCCAAGTTCAACGACGCGTCCAACAAAATGCAGATGGAGGTCGGCAAGTTGGTGGTGGCCGCTCGTTCGGGCAACCTCGATCAGTTAAAAGCGGCATTTGGCCCGGCGGCCCAAAGCTGCAAGGCGTGCCACGACGCCTACCGCAAAGACTGAAGCCGCTCTTTCGAGACGACTGAAGGCCTAAGTGTGCTCAGGCCTTCAGCAGTTTGTCGAGCAACTCGTGCAGCGCGGCAAAGTCGGGCTCGCCCACATAGCGCTTCACGATGTTGCCACCCTTGTCCACAATGTAGGTGGTTGGAGTGAGCTTGACATCGCCCCATGCCTTGGCGATATCTCCCGTGTTGTCCAGCGCCACTTTAAAAGGCAATTGTCTCGTTTGGGCGAAATTGAGCACCCACGCCGGCGGGTCGTAGCTCATGGCCACGGCCACAGTCTCAAACCCTCGCGCTTCGAATTTCCGATGCGTGTCCACCAAGGCTGGCATCTCTTTGACGCAGGACACACAGGTCGTGGCCCAGAAGTTCACCAACAGCACCTTGCCTTTGAGATCGCTGGTGTTCACGCTGCTGCCGTCCAGCAACACAAAGCGAGATTCGGGCGCCGCATCGCGCCCGGCGCAGGCGCTCAGGGCTGGGGCCAGTGCCGCACCCAGCCCTGCGGCGAGCAACGAGCGGCGATTCAACGGGGCAGCGACATTTGTCATGGTCAACGGATTTTCAAAAAGGCCACACACCGCTTCGTGCGGACAGGGCAATGGTCTTGTGGCAAGGTGAGGCACTTCACCGATCAACAGGAGCCACCATGGACCGTCGCCAGTTTACTCACACCTTGACTTGGTTGGCATGTCCCGGTTGGGCCCTGGCTCAGCCATTGGCGGGCATCAAGCCGGCAGAAGCCAGTGCGGGTATCAAGGCCGCGCTCGACCAGGGGGTGCAGGCGGCGGTGTCTCAGTTGGGCTCGATGGATGGATTCCTTGGTAATCCAAAAGTTCGGATTCCTTTGCCGGGTTTTCTGGCCGATGCCAGTCAGCTGCTCAAAGTGACAGGGCAGGGCGCCCGAGTCGATGAATTGGTGACCGCCATGAACCGCGCCGCTGAAGCGGCGGTGCCTTTGGGCAAAAAGCTGCTGGTCGGTGCGGTGAAAAACATGACGGTGGCCGACGCCACAGCCGTGCTGACCGGTGGTGACGACGCGGTGACGCGCTTTTTTGCCGACAAGACACGCGCCCCGCTCAGCGAGCAGTTCTTACCGGTGGTGCGAACCGCCACCGCTAAGGTGGGGCTGGCCGATCGCTACAACCGGGTGGCTGGCAAGGCCGCCGGTCTGGGATTGATCAAAGACAAGGAAGCCAACATCGAGCGCTATGTGACCGACAGAACCCTTGACGGTTTGTACGCGGTGATCGCCGAGCAGGAGCGGGCCCTGCGGGCCAATCCGGCGCAGGCTGGCAGTGCGATTCTCAAGAAGGTGTTCGGCGCCTTGCAGTGAGCGGGTCCTGGTAGTCAGGGGGTACAGGCGTCACGGCGGTGTTGCGCTCAGCGCAGCCTGCCACGCGCCTCGGCCAAACGCTGCTCTAGGTAGCTGCCATACATCTCGGGCACCGCCACCCCCACCAAGCGTTCGGCCAACTCTTGGCCTTGTGCTCCCCAAAACATCACTGTGGGCGCGAAGCGCGCTTTCCATGCCCGGGCCTGATCGGCGTGGGTGGTGAATCCGCCGTCGAAGGTTTGCAGCCGCCGGTTGCGATCCCGCACGTCGAGCTCAAAAGCGACCACCTCGCCCTTGGCCTGCATGGGACCCAGGTAGTGGTTGCGGACCAAGTCGCACCATGGACAACCCGTGAGGGTGGTCATGATGACCAAAGGTTGGCCGGCGGCGTTGGCGCGTTCAGCGCTGTGGCGCAACGTGGTGATGGCTGGCAAGTGGGTGGCACTCATGGCCCAAAGTATGCGCCAGAATGCAGGCCATGAAACGCACCCCAATGTCGCCGCTGTATGCGGTGCTGGTCGCCTCGGCCTGTGCCGTGGCTTGTTCTCCCACCTTCAACTGGCGCAACACCCGAGTGGATGGCACACCTTTGCAGGCCTCGCTGCCTTGCAAACCTGAGGCGGCGGTTCGACCGGTGGCGCTGCCCAGCGGACCGGTTGACCTCTCCATGATGGCCTGCGAGGCGGGGGGGCTGCGCTTTGCTTTGGGTTGGATGCGTGTGCCGGGTGCCGACGCCAGTTTGCTGCAGGCGTGGCAGCGCGCCAGTTTGTCCACGGTGGGCCAAGGATCGGGTGCTGATGCTTCGGCGGCGTGGGCTTGGCAGGTGCCCGGTGCCGCGCTGAGCCAAGCGGTGCAGGCCGAAGGCCGTGGCCCGCGCGGCGAAGCGCTGGTGGTGCGTGCGGTGTACTTTCTCCAAGGCGATATCGCCTACCAAGCGGCGGTCTACGGGCAGCGCCCGGACCGCGCCGATGTGGCGCCTTTTTTTGAGGCCCTGCGCCTGCCCTGAGGCGCCATCGCCGCAGCCGGCGGGGCAAGGCTGTGCGCGGATAAACTCTCAGCCATGAACGGCATCCTTATCGTCGCCCACGCACCGCTGGCCAGCGCCTTACGGGCTTGCGTGTTGCATGTGTTCGCCGACGCCGTCGACAGCGTGCGCGCGCTGGATGTGCAGCCCCATATGCCACCCGAGGAAACGTTGGCGCAGGCCCGCGTGCTCGCCAGGCAGTTTGCAGAGCCTTCCCTGTTGGTGCTGACCGACGTGTTTGGTGCCACGCCCTGCAACGTCGCGCAGCGACTGGTCGATGGCGTACACAGCAAGCTGATTGCAGGGGTCAATGTGCCCATGCTGTTGCGCACCGTGTCCTACCGTCACGAGTCGCTTGACGCATTGGTCTCCCGCGCCATGATCGGCGCCACCCAGGGTGTCATCCAAGTGGCGGTGACCGCGCCCCAATTCCAAGCCCGACGTCCTTCTCATGATCAAGACCACCGCGACCATCAGCAATAAGTTGGGCCTGCACGCCCGCGCTTCGGCCAAGTTGACCAAACTGGCGGGTGGCTTTGCCTCCGATGTGTGGATGAGCCGGGCAGGGCGCCGCATCAACGCCAAGAGCATCATGGGGGTGATGATGCTGGCAGCAGGCCTGGGCAGCGAGGTCGAGATTGAAATTGACGGCGCTGATGAGCAGGCGGCGATGGACGCGCTGCTGGCGCTCATCAACGACAAGTTTGGCGAAGGGGAATAAGGCATGACCTTTGTCGTTCACGGTTTGCCGGTGTCGCGTGGCATCGCCATCGGCCGCGCCGTGATCGTGGCGTCTAGCCGGGCCAATGTGGCGCACTACTTCATTGCGCCCGAACAAGTGCGCAGCGAAATCGAGCGTCTGCGAGTGGCGCGCGATGGGGTGGCGGCTGAGATCGAAGCCTTGCAGCGTTCGTTGGGCGACGAGGCGCAAGACGCTCATCCCGAACTCAGCGCTCTGCTGGATGTGCATCTGATGTTGTTGCAAGACGAGCAGCTCAGCCACGGTGTGCGCCAGTGGGTAAGCGACCGCCACTACAACGCCGAATGGGCGTTGACCGCGCAGTACGAGGTGATCGCGCGCCAGTTCGACGAGATGGAAGACCCTTACCTGCGCGAACGCAAGGCCGATCTCGAACAGGTCGTGGAGCGCATGTTGCGCATCATGCGTGGGCAACCCACCTTGTCAGCGCCGGCGGTGCCATCGGTCAATGAGGGGCCGTTGGTACTGATCGCGCACGACCTGTCGCCGGCCGACATGCTGCAGTTCAAACAAAGTGTCTTCGCAGGCTTTGTCACCGATGTGGGCGGCAAGACCAGCCACACGGCGATTGTGGCGCGCAGCATGGACATCCCTGCGGTGGTGGGCGCCCGCTCGGCCAGCCATCTGGTGGTGCAAGACGACTGGGTCATCATCGACGGCGATGCCGGGGTGGTGATCGTCGATCCGTCCGCCTCGGTGTTGGCCGAATACAGCGCCAAACAGAAACGGGGCGAGGTAGAGCGCGAGCGCTTGCTGCGGCTGAAAAGCACACCGGCCGTCACCTTGGACGGCCGCCGCATCGAGTTGTTGGCTAACATCGAGCAGCCCGCCGACGTGCAGGCTGCCCTGCGCGCGGGCGCGGTGGGCGTGGGCCTGTTCAGGACCGAATTTTTGTTCATGGGCCGCGGCGGCCAGCTGCCCAATGAAGACGAGCAATACCACGCTTACCGCGAGGTGGTGGAGGGCATGCATGGCTTGCCTGTGACCATCCGCACCATCGATGTCGGGGCCGACAAGCCGTTGGATGGTCATACCCGCGACGACGCCCATTTGAATCCCGCCTTGGGTTTGCGCGCCATCCGCTGGAGCTTGGCCGAGCCGGCTATGTTTCTGGTGCAGCTGCGAGCTGTGCTGCGCGCAGCCGCTCACGGTAGCGTGCACCTGCTCATTCCCATGCTGGCCCACGCCAGCGAAATCCGTCAGACGCTGGCGCTGGTACGTCGCGCGCGCGAACAGCTCGACGCACAGGGTCAGGTGCACGGACCGGTGAAGCTGGGGGCGATGATCGAGATTCCGGCGGCGGCGCTGACGGTGCCGATGTTCCTGCAGCACTTCGATTTTTTGTCCATCGGCACCAACGACCTGATCCAGTACACCCTGGCCATCGACCGCGCCGACGAAACCGTGGCCCACCTGTACGACCCTTTGCACCCAGCGGTGTTGCAGTTGGTGTCCAACACCATCGCCGAATGCCAGGCACGTGGCAAGGGTGTGAGCGTGTGCGGCGAGATGGCTGGTGACGTGGGCATGACCCGCTTGTTGCTGGGATTGGGCTTGCGCAGCTTCTCAATGCATCCCTCGCAAATCCTGCAGGTCAAGCAACAGATTCTGCGCAGCGACGCCGGCAAGCTGTCGGCCTGGGCGCACAGCGTATTGCAGGCCGACGATCCCGCCGCTTTGATGGCCGATTGAGCGTGTGGTAGCGCTCAGCGCCGTGTGGCGATCACCGCCGCACCGATGATCATGGCGGCGGCCACGCCGACCGACCAGCTTGGCGATTCGCCCAGCACCAGCAGCAGTGTCAGGGTCGACAACAAGGGCGTCAGGAAACTCAGCACACCGATCTGCCGCGCGTCGCCGCGCTTGAGCGCTGCGTCCCACAAAAAGAAAGCGCCACCCAGCGGGCCCAGGCCCATCAGGCCGATCAAAGCCCAGTCGGTGCCACTGAGCGCCACCGCTGGCTCCAACCAAGCGTGGCACAGCAGCGCCAGCAGCCCCGACACCCAGGCGAACCCGCCAATTGCAGCGGTGGGAAAGACCTCAACCCTTTGCGTCAGCAATGAATAGCTGGCCCAAATGAAAGCCGATCCCAGCGCCGGGATGTAGCCCCAGGCCCACACCGCTTCAGCGCTGTCGCCGCGCCCCAAGATCGCCGTGCCGCCCCGGCAAAACCCAGCACCGCCGCCAGCACATGCCGGGTGCTCAGCCGCACCCCAGGCAAGAACAGCGGCGCCATCACCACAATGCCCAGCGGCCACAGATAGTTCACCAAATTGGCCTGCACCGGCGGTGCGTGCCGCAGCGCGATAAAGAGCAAAAAGTGGAAGCCAAACAGACCGTACACCCCGAG
>JBEIEH010000132.1:0-7494 GCA_040383055.1 Burkholderiaceae bacterium | reverse complement strand
GGCCTCGGTCGACTTGGCGTTTGAATGGGCCGCCACCCAACACGCCAACGCCAACCAAAGTGGCTTGTTCGACCTGATGGGCGACGGGGCTTCCGACCAAGAGCCGCCGCTGGTGAGCGCCATGCCCTGGGGCGTGAAAGAGCGCCTGACCCATGAAAAAACCGCCATCGGCTTTTACTTCTCGGGGCACCTATTTGACGAGGTGGAGCGCGAAGTGCGCCGCTTTGCCCGCACGCCGCTCGGTGATGTGGTGGACAGCCGCGACCCGGTGATCTTGGCTGGCATCGTGGGCGATTTGCGCATCATCAACGGTCAGCGCGGCAAGGTGGCGATCTTCAAGCTCGACGACAAGAGCGGCGTGATCGAGGCCACCGCCGACGAACGCATGATCAACGAACACCGCGAATTGCTCAAAGACGACGAACTGATCGTGGTGCAGGCGCTGGCACAGCCCGACCGTTTTTCGGGCGGGCTGCGATTGAAGCTGCAGCAGATCTGGGACTTGGGAGCGGCGCGCTGCCGTTTTGGCAAATACCTGCGTGTGGCAGTCAACGGCACCGCGCCCGACGTGGCGGCGCTGGTGCGCGAGTTCCCAGCCCGGCGCGAAGCGACCGAGCAGGGAGAGTTGGTGCGTGGCTTGCCAGTGCGACTGGTGCTGGAGCGCCCGGGGGCGGTGTGTGAGTTGCAGCTCGATGAACGCGCGCTCTTCTTTCCCAGCGATGCGGCCTTGGCCAGCTGGATGGCGCAAGCCCACCAACAGCAAGCGACCGTGATGTTTGATTGAGGACAGCCATGGACCTGAACACCGCCATCCCGGTCTTTGCCACGGTCACATTGGCGTATGTGGTGGTGTTCTTGCGCATGGTGCGCAGACACCCCAGTGTGGGCGGGCCATCGCGCTGGATGTGGGCGGCCGCTTGCGAGAGCGCGGCCGTCTTGTTGATGAGCCGCCCCGAGGTTCCGGTCGGACTGGGCATGTGGCTGGGCGGCACTTTGGCCGTCACCGGTGGGGTGCTCAACTGGATCGGCATTTGCCACTACATGCGCTGGCCTCAACCACGTTTGGCGCCTGGCTTGATCGTGGCGGGCATGAGCGGCGCGACGGCGCTGATCGTGTGGTCGGGCGCGTCGGCCCAGTGGTTTCTTAGCGCTTATTTCGCGGCCACGGTCACGGTCATCGTGTTGTTGGCGAGAGATCAACGCCTGGGGCAGCGCGCCGACCAAGCGCTTGATTTGAAATCGCTCGATCGTGTGCTGGTCGGCGAATTGCTGTTGATCGCCGTGCTGGCACCGCTGGTCTGGCTGTACCTGCCCGCCACGTCACTGGAGGACATCCGCAGCAACTGGTTCTTTTTCTTGCTGGGGCTGTACGCGGTGGACACGGTGCTGCGCATGACGCTCTATTTCATGTTGGTGACCCAGCGTTTGCAGCGCGACACCGATACGGCACAGCAGGCTGTGCTCAACCGGCAACGCCGCATGACAGCCTTGATGGAGAACCTCTCGGCGGGCGTTTTGGTGTTCAGGTCGGGTGCGGTCGTCAGCGAATCCAACAAGGTCGGTTTGGACTTGCTGTCGTTTGCGGGTCCCGACGCCAGTGTCTGGCGCTGGATCGATGAAAACGAGCGCGAGCTGAGCGCTTTGGATCGGCCTGTTCAGCCTGGAGCCACTCCTTTGGCGTCCATCACCGATCGGCTGTTGGGGCTGCGCTCGGCCGATGGCAGCAAGCACCGCTGGATCTTGTGCAGCACTTACCGCCAGTATGAAGAATACGACACATCCGAACCGCTGACGGTGTTGACTTTTATCGATGTGAGCGCACGCAAAGAGGCGCAGGATCGGCAGAAGTCCCTCGAAGCCGAGTTGGCCCAGAGCCAAAAGATGCAGGCCTTGGGCACACTGGCCAGTGGCGTCGCACACGATTTCAACAACATCCTCGCGGCGATTTTGGGCAACGTCACCCTCATCAACGAGTCCCAGCGCTTGCCAGCGGACATGCAGCAGAACGTCGATCAGGTGAACAAGGCCGCCCAACGGGGCCGTGATCTGGTGAACCAGATTTTGGCTTTCAGCCGCCAGAAATCGGTGGCGCTCAAGCCCATTGACACCAGCCATTTGGCCCGAGAAAGCTTGGCTTTGCTCAAGCTGTCGGTGCCGGGTGGTGTGACCTTGCACGTCGACATTCCGGACGAACTGCCCCGCATGCGAGCCGACTTCACCCAGATGGTGCAGGTGTTGTTGAACCTCGGGGTCAACGCCGTGCACGCTCTGCCGGCGTCGGGTGGTGTGTTGGGGCTGTCGGTGGGCGCGTTTGCACCCGATGCCCCCGGTTTGCCCGATGCTTTGGCCGAGCGCTGCCGCGAGCAAGATGTGCAGGTGCTGTGCTTCACGGTGCAGGACAATGGCAGCGGCATGGACGCTGCGACCCTGTCGCGGATTTTCGAGCCATTTTTCACCACCAAAGGGCAAGGCAAGGGCACGGGGCTGGGCCTGTCCATGGTGTACGGCATTGTTCAGTCACACGAGGGAGAAATCGTGGTTCAAAGCACACCCGGCGTTGGCAGCCGGTTCGACTTGTTCTTTGCGGCGTTGCCCGCTTCCACCCACACCGGGGACACACAACCCGCCGATTTGGTCGGCAGCGATGGCGGTGTGTTTCTGGGGGCCAACCGCACGCCCCACATTTTGTATGTCGACGACGACCCCACCATTGTGTTTGTGGTCAAGCGTGTGCTCGAACTCAAAGGGTGGATCGTGGACGCCTACCAAAACCCCTATGAGGCGGTGGAGGCATTTAAGGCGCAGCCCGATGGCTTTGATCTGGTGCTGTCTGATCACCAGATGCCCGCCATGTCGGGTATGGACGTGGCGCGCCAAGTGCTGGAGCTTCGTCCCCAACAACTGGTGGCCCTGATATCGGGTTTTGTGTCGGAAGAGCTGGAGATTCAGGCCCAGTCGGTGGGGGTGGCAGCGGTCCTGATGAAGGCCGACTCGATTTCTGAGCTGGCCAAACGGGTGGCTGAGTTGCTGCGGCAGCGCCAAGCAGGCCACTGAAGCGCTTCAACGACCGCGCCACTCACTGTTCTTTGGGGCGCAGTTCGATGATGAGGTCCGACGGGACGCGTCCGTCGGTGTCTCTGGGCAGTGTGCCTGTGCGGTCGATGGCACGCAGCGCGGCTTGGTCCCAGGCCGGATGGCCACTGGTTTTGTAGACCGTGCGAGAAACGATGGCGCCATCGGGTGCGGTGCGGACCCGCACTTCCACCAGCGGGTTGCCTGGCAGATCGTCGTCGAAGCGGATGTTGGGCCGGATGCGCGCCGCCACTTTGGCACCATAACCGGCCGACGGGCCGCTGGATTGCGCCGCCTGGCCAGAGCCTCCTGATCCGCTGGCGCCGCCGAGCTGTGCCATTTGCCGCTTGATTTGTTCGTCTCGGTTTTTGTCGAGCGCCGCTTGCTCGGCTTTTTTGCGGGCCTCGGCTTGTTTGGCGTCGGCGCGCTCTTTGCGCAACGCTTCTTCGCGCTGCTTTTTGTCGGCGTCGGCTTTCTGCTGCGCGAGTTGTTGCTTTTTCTGTTCTGCCTGCTTGCGTGCTTCCTCGGCCTTGGCCTTGTCTTTTGCTGCCTGGGCGGCTTTTTCTTTGGCCGCTTTCTCCTTTGCAATGGTCTCCTTGCGCTCTTGCTCTAGGCGAAGCGCCTCTTCCCGTTCGCGCCTGGCTTTCTCACGCTGTCGCATCGCAATATCGGCGTTCTCTTGGGCCTGAGCTTTGGGCTGAGGGGCGGGCGGCGGTGGGGTGGGGCTGGACTCTTCCGGCTTGGGGGGCGGTGGTGGTGTTACTGGCAATGGGGCGGCCTCTTGCGGCAGCCGAGACCACAGCTCGGCCGACACCGCCGTCAACTGGGGCTCGTCGCGCCAGCTCACACCCCAAGCCAAGGCGGCCGCCAGCAGCGCATGCACACCCACGGCCATGCCCGCAGGCAGCCCCCAATGCCCGCTCTTCGGGGGCGCCAGGGCCAGGTGTTCAGCGGTGGTGGCGTGGCTGGGCATGGTCGGCATCACGGCTGCTGTTGCACCGACAGGCCCACCCGGCTCACCCCAGCGCGCTGCAGGCGGTCCATCGTCTTGATCACGGTTTCGTAGGTCAGTGTCTTGTCGGCGCTGATGATCACCGGAGCCGGTGTGCCCGCGCCAGCGTCGCTGGCCGATTGCTGCAACTGTTTCACCCGAGGACCGAGTTCGCGTTCGCTCACCGTCTGCGCTTCACCGGGCGTGCGGCTGTCGCGCACCGCCAAGGCACCGTCTTTGTCGATGGTGACCACCACAAAACGGTCGGGTTGACGGTCGGCCTGACCGACGCTGGGCACGTCGATCACGCTGGGGGTGATGAGCGGCGCGGTGACCATAAAAATGATCAGCAGCACCAACATGACGTCGATGAACGGCACCATGTTGATTTCGTTGACGGTGCGGCGCCCACGGCCGCGTGCAGCGACTTTGGCCATGACCTCAGTGTCCCGAGGCCGATTGGCCACCGACGTTGCGCTGCAGAATGTTGGAGAACTCTTCCATGAAGGTTTCCAGCTGGTTGGCGGTGCGGTCGATTTGGTGCGCAAAGCGGTTGAACGCGACCACCGCTGGGATGGCCGCAAACAGGCCAATCGCGGTTGCCACCAGCGCCTCGGCGATGCCAGGCGCCACCGTGGCCAGCGTCACCTGAGCCATTGCGCCCAGGCCGGTGAAGGCGTGCATGATGCCCCAGACCGTGCCGAATAAACCGATGTAGGGCGTGACCGAGCCGACCGTTCCCAGAAAAGACAGGTGGGTTTCCATCGCATCCACTTCGCGCTGGTAGCTCGCGCGCATGGCTCGGCGTGCGCCATCGAGCAGGGTGCCGGCATCGCTGATCTGGCGCTCGCGCAGTTTGTGAAATTCGCGCATGCCGCTGGCAAAAATCCGCTCCATCGGACCGGCCATGCGGGCGTTTTGCAGGGCGGCGGTGTACAGGTCGTTGAGCTTGGCGCCGGACCAAAAATCGCGTTCAAACGCCTCGTTGTCCTGACCCACCCGCTTGAGAGTGATCACTTTGCGAAAGATGGCGGCCCAGCTGGTGATGGACAGCGCCACCAGCAGCGCCACCACGGCTTGCACCACCCAACTGGCGTTGAGCATCAGGCTGACGATGGACATGTCGTGGTTCATGCGGATTCCGTGTGTGCGATGGTGTTAAGAGGTCAATGACGCCGACGTGTGCAGCGCCTGCAGCACCTCGGCCGGTATGCGTTGTGGGCGAAAGCGCTCGGGGTCGATCCAACCGATGCGGATGCGACCCTCGCACAGCAGCTCGGTTCCCGGCGCGCCCAGCCAGGCCTGCTGGTCGATCACCAACGAGGCTCGGCCGCTGTCAGCGAGCGCAGCGGTGACACACAAGCTGTCGTCGAGCCGGGCCGGGCGGTGGTAACGCAGCTCGGTGCCGGTGACCACAAACATGCCGCCGGTGCGTTCGCGCAGATCGTGTTGGCTCACGCCCAGGTGGCGCAGCCATTCGGTGCGTGCGCGCTCAAAAAACTTCAGGTAGTTGGCGTAGAACACGATGCCGCCGGCGTCGGTGTCCTCCCAATAGACCCGCACGCTCCACTGGAAGCAGCGCCCCCACGCTCCGCCGCTGCGCGGGTCGCTGCCCCCCGAGGGGGCGTGATTCGCCTTGGGGCGGCCCAGCGGCGAATCCGTTGGACCCCACGCTCCGCTGTTGGGCGGTGTGTGAGCGCTTGTCACCGCGCAGCCTCCAGCCGAGCGATGGCTTCTTGCAGCTGTTCCATGCTGTTGGCGGTGGAAAAGCGCAGGTAACGCCCTGGCTCGGCCACACCAAAATCGCGCCCCGGTGTGGTGGCGATCTGGCAGCGGCGCATCAGCTCAAAGGCCAGGGCCCAGCTGCCCGATTCGGGGCCTCTGTCGTCGGGCAGGCCCCAGTGGCGGCACCACTCGCTCGTGTCGGCCCAGGCGTAAAAAGCGCCATCGGGCATCACCGGCACCGTCAGTCCCAGCCGGTTGAGCTCGGGCAAAAAGTAGTCGCGCCGGGCTTTGAAAGCCGCGCGGCGGCGCTCGTATTCGGTCAGGCTATCGGCTTCAAAACAGGCCAAGGCGGCGTGTTGGGCCACGGTGCTGGCGCAGATCACCAGGTTTTGCGCCAGCCGCTCAATCGGCGCCACCAGTTCGGGCGGCACCACCAGCCAGCCCAGTCGCCAGCCGGTCATGTTGAAGTACTTGGAAAAGCTGTTGACGCTGATGATCTGCTCGCCCAAGCCGTCGCCCAGACCCAGGGCGCTGTGTCCAAAGGCGTCTTCGTAGCTCAGACCCAGGTAAATCTCGTCCACCAGTGTGATGCCACCGCGCTCGCGCACATGGGCGGCGATGTCGTGCAGGGTCTGGCGCTCAATCGAGGTGCCCGTCGGGTTGGACGGCGAGGCGAGCAAGACGCCGCGTGTGGCCTGGCCCCAGGCGGCGCGCACTTGCTCCGCACTGAGCTGAAAACGCTGCTCTGGCCCACTGGGCAGCAGCACCGCACGGCCTTCGGCCGCCTGCACAAACTGCCGGTTGCAGGGGTAGCAGGGGTCGGGCATCAGCACCTCGTCTCCGGCGTCGATCAGCGCCAGGCAAGCCAGCTGCAGCGCCATGGACGCACCGGCGGTGACGATGATGCGCGAGGGGCCCACGTTCAGACCAAAGCGTTGCGCGTACCAGCCGCTGATGGCCTCGCGCAAGGCAGGCAGCCCAGTGGCCTGGGTGTATTGGGTGTGGCCGTCACGGATGGCGCGCTCGGCGGCCGCTTGCACCAGGGTTGGTGCGGTGAAGTCGGGCTCACCGATGTTGAGGTAGAGCATACGCCGCTGACCGGCGCCGCCCTGGGCCGCCATGGCCTGCGCGGCCTTGGCCAGCTCCATGACATAAAACGGCGCTACCCGCTGCGCGCGCTGCGCCAGTCGCATCGGTACCGGCATGGACGATCAGTCCTGGCTGGGCCCTGGGGCGCGCTTGCGCGCGGGGCTGGCGGCCAGCTCGGCTGGGCGCAGCTGCTCGGCCAGCGGGTGCAAGATGCCGTTGACGTATTTGTGGCCATCGGTGCCACCAAACGATTTGGCCAGCTCGATGCATTCGTTGATCACCACCCGCCACGGCACGTCCAAGCAGTGCTGCAGCTCGTACACACCGATCCACAGCACCGCGTGTTCGATGGGCGAAATCTCGGCCATGCTGCGGTCCAAGCGCGGGGTGATCAGCGCATCCAAGGCGCTGGCTTGCTCCACACAGCCGTGCAGCAGCGCGTCGTAGTGCGCGCTGTCGGCTTTGTGAAAGCCGCTCAAGTCGCGGGTGAACGCGTCGATGTCCGCCGCTTCGTTGCGCCCGACCAGGTGTTGATAGAGCGCTTGCAGGGCGAATTCACGGGCGCGGGTGCGGGCCGATTTGTCGGCGGCTTTGCGGGCCTTGGGGGTGGTTTCGCT
>JBEIEH010000131.1:0-7503 GCA_040383055.1 Burkholderiaceae bacterium | reverse complement strand
TTCTTTTTTATGGAAATGAACACCCGGCTGCAGGTAGAACACCCGGTGACCGAAGCCATCACCGGCCTGGACTTAGTGGAATGGCAATTGCGCGTGGCCAGTGGCGAGCCGCTGCCGCTGCGCCAAGACCAGCTGCAGATCAACGGACACGCCATCGAGGCGCGCATCTGCGCCGAAAACCCAGACAACCAGTTCCTGCCCGCCACCGGCACTCTGGCGGTCTACCGCAAGCCCGCGCACAGCGCTTTTGCGGTGGCGCAGGCCGGCGGCGACACCCTGGGCGTGCGTTTTGACGACGGCGTGCGCGAGGGCGACGCCATCAGCCCGTATTACGACTCGATGGTGGCCAAGCTGATCGTGCATGGCCGCACCCGCGACGAGGCGCTGGCCCGGCTGGACACGGCCTTGGCCCAGACCCACATCGTCGGCCTGACCACCAATGTGCAGTTTTTGCGCCATGTGGTGCAAAGCCCATCGTTTGCGCAGGCGCGGCTCGACACCGCGCTGATCCAGCGCGAAGCGGCGGTGTTGTTCGACCAAGACCGTGTGGGCATCAGCACCGCCGTGGCCGCCACGGTGGCCCACACCTTGATGGCCGAGCGGCGCTTGGAAACCAGCGATCCCTTCAGCCGCCGCGATGGCTGGCGCCCTTTTGGCCTGACGCAGCGCCGATTCGACTTTGAAGCGCGGGGCGAAACCCTCACCGCCACCCTCACCTACGCCCACGACGGCGCGCTGCACCTAGTGGTGGGCGACACCTCGGGTGTGCTCGAGTTTGCACCGGCCGCCGACGGCGCATTTGAGCTGCACTGGCAAGGCCAGCGTCTGCGGGTGCACACCCACACCTTGGGCGAGCAGGTGGCGGTGTTCACGCCGCTGGGCGCCACCAGTCTCACCACACTCGACGCCCTGGCCCACGCCGGCGAGGTGGCGACCGAAGGCGGGCGTCTGACCGCGCCCATGCCCGGCAAGGTGGTGAGCTTTGCGGTCAAGGCCGGCGACGCGGTGAAAAAAGGCCAGCCGCTGGCGGTGATGGAGGCGATGAAGATGGAGCACACCATTGCAGCCCCAGCCGACGGCACCGTGGCCGAACTGCTGTACGCGCCCGGCGACCAAGTGGGTGAAGGCGCGGAGCTGTTGAAACTCGCCACCGCGTAAGCCATGACCACGCCTTTGCGCATCACGTTTTGCTGCAGCGGCTCCGAGCCCGAGCCCTGGTTGCAGGGCCTGCGCGCGGCCTTGCCCGGCGCTGAGGTGAGCCTGTGGCAGCCCGGAGCGCAGCAGGCCGATGTGGCGGTGGTGTGGGGCCCGCCACAAACGTTTTTTGACCAGCAAACCCGGCTGCAAGCCATCTTCAACACCGGCGCCGGGGTGGACGCCTTGCTGCGGCTGCGCCTGCCCGCCGGCGTGCCGCTGGTGCGGTTGGAAGACGCCGGTATGGGCGCCCAAATGGCCGAATACGTGTGCCACGCCGTCATTGGCCACTACCGCGAGCTCGGCGCCATCGCCGCTGACGTGGCCCAAGGCCTGTGGCGCCCGCGCATGCCCGCGCCGCGCGCCCAGCACACGGTGGCGGTGTTGGGCTTGGGCGTGCTGGGCCAGCGGGTGCTGCGCGCGCTGCAAGCCTTCGACTTCCCGGTGCGCGGCTGGAGCCGTACGCCCAAAACCCTGCCTGGTGTGGCCACCTTTGCCGGCCCAGACGGCCTGCGCGCTTGTGTGCAGGACAGCGCGGTGTTGGTCAACCTGCTGCCGCTCACGCCCGAAACAAGCGGCCTGTTGAACCGCGAAACACTGAGTTGGCTGCGCCCGGGCGCACAAGTCATCAACGTGGCGCGTGGCGCCCATGTGGTGGACGACGACCTGCTGGCCCTGCTGGACAGTGGGCACATCGGCCATGCGGCGCTCGACGTGTTCCACACCGAGCCCCTGCCGGCCGACCACATCTACTGGCGCCACCCACGCGTCAGCCTCACACCCCACACCTCGGCCCGCACCCTGCGCGACGAGTCCATCGCTCAGATCGCGCGCAACATCCACGCCTGGCAGCGCGGCGAGCCGCTCAGCGGCGTGGTGGACCGCGACCGCGCTTATTGACAACGCCGTGCACACGAACCGGAGCAACTTATGCAATTGCCCTCTCGCATTCAACTCATCGACGTCGGCCCGCGCGACGGTTTGCAAAACGAAAGGCAGCCGGTGCCGGCCGAGGTCAAGATCGAACTGGTGCACCGCCTGCAGGCCGCTGGCCTGCGTGAGGTGGAAGTCACCAGCTATGTGTCGCCCAAATGGGTGCCACAAATGGCCGACAACCACGAGGTGATGAGTGGCCTGCAGCGCCAAGCGGGTGTGCGCTATTCGGTGCTCACGCCCAACCTCAAAGGCTTTGAGGCGGCGGCGGTCGATCGGCCCGATGAAATTGTGGTGTTTGGTGCAGCCAGCGAGGCCTTCAGCCAAAAGAACATCAACTGCAGCATCGCCGAAAGCATTGAGCGTTTTGCGCCGGTGGTGCAAGCGGCGCTGACCGCCGGCATCGCGGTGCGTGGCGCCATGAGCTGCACCGTGGGCTGCCCGTATGAGGGCGAGATCGCGCCCGAGCGGGTGGCGTATCTCGCGGGCTTGATGAAAGGCATTGGGGTGCAGCGGGTGGACGTGGCCGACACGATTGGCGTGGGCACACCGCGCCAGGTGCAGCGCGCCATCGAGGCCGCGCTGCAGCATTACGACCTGGACCACGTCAGCGGCCATTTCCACGACACCTATGGGCAGGCGCTGTCCAACACCTTGGCCGCGCTGCAGCTGGGGGTGTGGAACTTCCAATCGTCGGTCGCTGGCCTGGGCGGTTGCCCCTACGCCAAGGGCGCCACCGGCAATGTGGCCACCGAAGACCTGGTGTTTATGTTGCACGGCATGGGCCTGGACACCGGCATCGACCTGGACGCGCTGGTGGACACCGCCGCTTGGATCAGCACACAACTGGGCCGTGCGCCACAATCGCGCGTGGCGCGTGCCCTGTTGGCCAAACGCGCCGCTTGATGTGACGGGTGTGGTGTGGATCTGAACGTTTGGTTGGCTTTTTTGGCCGCTTCGGTGGCGATTGCGGTGTCTCCGGGCTCGGGTGCTGTCTTGTCCATGAGCCATGGGTTGGCCTATGGCGTGCGCCACGCCAGCGCCACCATCATGGGGCTGCAGGCCGGTGTGGCCGGCACGCTGCTGATCGCGGGCGTGGGCGTGGGGGCTTTGCTGATGGCATCGGCCACCGCCTTCACTGTGGTCAAGGTGCTCGGTGCGGGGTATTTGGTGTGGTTGGGCATCAAGCAATGGCGCGCGCCGGTGGGCGACCACGCGGCTTCCGGTGTGGCGGCGGTGCAGGCCGCTTTGCCGTCGGTGCGCGAGCGCTTTGTGTTGGGGTTTTTCACCAACATGACCAATCCCAAAGGCATTGTGTTCATGGTGGCGGTGTTGCCGCAGTTCATCGACCCGCAGCGCCCGCTGTGGCTGCAGCTCTTGGTGCTGATGGTCACGGCGGTGGGGGTGGATGTGGTGGTGATGCACGGCTACGCCTTTTTGGCGTCGCGCGCCCAGCGCTGGCTGGCCACCGCGCGCGCGCGTCGGGCGCAAAACCGGGTGTTCGGCGGTGTGCTGATGGCCATGGGCGCCAGCCTGTTGATGGTCAAGCGGGCTGCGTCATGAACACCGCGACCTTGCCCGAAGGCGTGCAACGTGTGAGCGCCTGGCTGGCCGAGCGGGGCCACCCACACGCACCGGTGATGCTGGACGACGCGGCCCGCACCGCCCAGCAAGCGGCCGACGCGCTGGGCGTGGCGCTGGGCCAGATCGCCAAGAGCATCATTTTTCGCCGCAAGCCCGATGGCGCGGCGGTGCTGGTGGTGACCTCGGGCGACCGCAGGGTGGACGAGAAAAAAGTGCAGGCGCTGGTCTGTGGCGAAGGTCAGAAGCTGGGCCGCGCCGACGCCGATTTTGTGAAGGCTGCCACCGGCTTTTCGATTGGCGGTGTGTCGCCGGTGGCGCACGCCACGCCTTGTGTGACCCTGGTCGACGCCGAGCTGTTGCGCTTTGAGCGCCTGTGGGCGGCCGCCGGCCACCCCCATGGTGTGTTCCCATTGACGCCGGCCGAGCTGGTGGCCCTGACCGGTGCCCCGGCGCACGATGTGACCGAGGGCCCCGCATGAACACCTTAAAAAAAGCGCGCCTGCGCCAACCGCAAGCCGATGTGCCGTCGCCCTGCATATCGGTGTGCCAAATGGACGAGGCCACTGGCTGGTGCAAAGGCTGCTGGCGCACCCTTGACGAGATTGCGCACTGGTCGGTGCTCGATGCGTCGGAGAAGCTGGCGGTCTGGCACGACATTGAGCGGCGCCAAACCACCGCCTGAACCGGGATTGAACGGAGCCGACCATGCGCCACGCAGTTGCCGATATCACCTTCTGGTACGACCCGATTTCGCCCTACGCCTATTTGGCGTTTGAGCGTTTGCCCGACGCGCTGATGGGCCTGAGCGTGCAGGTGCGCTACCGCCCGGTGTTGTTTGGCGCGCTGCTGCAGCGCTTGGGCCAGCTCGGCCCGGCTGAGATTCCCGGCAAACGCGACTGGACCTACCGCCAGGTGCAGTGGCTGGCCCGCGAGCAGGGCGTGTCGCTGGATTTGCCCGCGGCGCACCCGTTCAACCCCTTGCTCTTGCTGCGCCTGGGCCTGGCGTGCGCCCATCCGCAGGCGCCGGGCGAGACCTCGCGTTATGTGACTGAGCAGCTGTTTCACCATGTGTGGCGCGGCGGTGGCGATCCCGTGGGGGGTGAGCCCCTGCAGGTCCTGAGTGAGTCGCTGGCCGATCACATGCTGCAGTGCGAGCGCCCTTGGACGGTGGACACCGGCCCCGACAGCGAGGCCGTGAAACAGCGCCTGCGCGCCAACACCGACGAAGCGCTGGCGCAGGGCGTGTTTGGTGTGCCCTTGATGGTGTGCGACGGCCAGCCCTTTTGGGGCCAGGACGCGCTGCCCATGCTGCGCGCCTATCTGGAAGGCGACGCCTGGTTCGACAGCCCCGCGTGGACCGAGGCGGGCCGCCTGCCGGTGGGGATTCGCCGTCCGGTCAAGTCAGCGGTGTAGCGCCTCGCCCGGGCAACACGCGGGTTATACCTAGGCAAAGGCCCCGTGCCGGCGCCATGCGCCAGCGGTCCGTAGAATCTTTGGCTCCTTGTCCGGAGCCGCCATGACAGACCCCCAGCGCACCCCGCCTCAGTCCCCAGACACCACCACCGAAGGCGCAGCCACCGGGGTGATCCGCATCCGAGGGGCGCGCCAGCACAACCTCAAAAACCTCGACCTCGACATCCGCACCGGCGAGCTGACGGTGGTCACGGGCGTGAGCGGTTCGGGCAAATCGAGTTTGGTGTTCGACACCTTGTTCGCCGAGGGGCAGCGGCGTTATGTGGAAACCTTCAGCGCCTACGCGCGGCAGTTTCTGGACCGCATGGACAAGCCGGCGGTGGACCGGGTGGACGGTGTGCCCCCGGCGATTGCCATCGACCAGACCAGCCCGGTGCGGTCATCGCGCTCCACCGTGGGCACGATGACCGAGCTCAACGACCACCTGAAGCTCTTGTTCGCCCGTGGCGCCCGGCTGTTTGACCGCGACACCGCGCTGCCGGTGCGCCACGACTCACCGGAGTCGATTTATGCCGAGTTGCAGCGGCGCTGTGCGGAGCAAGGCGATCCACGGCTGGTACTCACCTTCCCTGTGGAACTGCCCGCGTCCACCACACCCGAAGAGGTCGAGCAATGGCTGTCCGCCAGCGGCTACACCCGGGTGCAGGCCGAGCGGGTGGTGCAGCGTGAGGCAAAAGAAGATGCCCCAGCCAAAGGCAAAAAAGCCAAACCGGTGATCGAAGCGGTGAAGCTGCTCGACGTGGTGGCCGACCGCTTTCGCCTCAGCAACGCCGAACCCGCGCGGGTGATGGAAGCGATTGAGGTGGGCCTCAAGCGCGGCGGTGGCAAGCTGATGGTCTATGCGCTCAAAGACGAGGGCGAGCCCGACATTTGGCGCTTCAGCACAGGCCTGCATTGCCCGGAAAGCGATATCCGCTACACCGAACCCAGCCCGTCAATGTTCTCCTTCAACTCGGCGGTGGGGGCCTGCGACAGCTGTCGGGGCTTTGGCCGCGTGATTGGCGTCGATTACGGTCTGGTGATTCCCGATGGCCGGCTCACCTTGCGCCAAGGCGCGGTTAAGGTGTTTCAGACCCCGGCGTGGGCCGAATGCCAAGACGACCTGATGCGCCACGCTGAGACCGCTGGCATTCCGCGCGACACGCCGTGGAACAAGCTCACCGCCGAGCAGCAGCATTGGGTCAAGTTCGGTTCGCCGAACTGGAACGGCAAATGGAACCAGCATTGGTTTGGCATTGCGCGCTTCTTTGAATACCTGGAGAGCAAGGCCTACAAGATGCACATCCGGGTGTTGCTGTCCAAATACCGCAGCTACACCGAATGCCCTGTGTGCGCTGGGGCCCGGCTCAAGACCGACAGCCTGTTGTGGCGTGTGGGCACCCAGGCCCAGGCCGATGCGGTGCTGCCACCCGAGCGGCGCTACATGCCACAAGGCGTGAAGTGGTCGCGGGCGCAGTTGGAGGATTTGCCCGGTTTGTGTTTGCACGACCTGATGTTGTTGCCGCTGGATGGGCTGCGGCGGTTTTTTGCCTCGCTCGACAGCGTCCCTGAAGCGAAGGGGGCGGCCCAAGACGCCAAACGCTCCGGCGAGCAACAAGCCCTCAAGCTGCTGCTCGACGAAATCAATACCCGCCTGCGTTACCTGTGCGAGGTCGGCATCGGCTACCTTACGCTTGACCGCCAAAGCCGCACCTTGAGCGGCGGTGAAGTGCAGCGCATCAACCTCACCACCGCGCTCGGCACCTCGCTGGTCAACACCTTGTTTGTGCTGGATGAGCCCAGCATTGGTTTGCACCCGCGCGACATGGACCGCATCAACCAGGCCATGCAGCGACTGCGCAACGCCGGCAACACCCTGGTGGTGGTGGAGCACGACCCCGCCGTCATGCTCGCCGCCGACCGGTTGATCGACATGGGCCCCGGCCCGGGTGAGCGCGGCGGGCAGATTGTGTTCGACGGCACGCCGGACGCCGCGCGCCACGCCGACACGCTGACCGGCGCCTACCTGGGCGCGCGCAAACGCATTGGCATGGGCTTCAAGCGCATGGTGACCGAAAGCACGCCGCGCTTGATTCTGGAAGGCGCGCGCGAGCACAACCTGAAAAATCTGCAGGTCGACTTTCCGCTGCAGCGCCTGGTGGTGGTGACCGGTGTGTCGGGCTCGGGCAAATCGACGCTGGTGCAAGACGTGCTGGCGCCTGCGCTGTTGCGCCACTTTGGCAAGCCCACCGACAGCCCCGGCGCCCACGACCGCCTGCTGGGCGCCGACCACCTGAGCGATGTGGTCTATGTGGACCAGTCGCCGATTGGCAAAACCGC
>JBEIEH010000130.1:0-7575 GCA_040383055.1 Burkholderiaceae bacterium | reverse complement strand
CGGAAGATTCGGTGATCCGCGAGATCGAGGCCATACGCGACAAGGTCAAGGGCTTTACCGGCACCATCTCCGACCTCGGCGGGCCGACCGCCAATATGTACCGTATCGGCTGCAAGAGCCCGGAGATTGAGGCGGCCTGTCGCAAGCCCAGCTGCGTTTATCCGGGTATTTGCTCGAACCTCAATACCGACCATTCCGCGCTGATCAAGATGTACCGGCGGGCACGGGCCATCAAGGGCATCAAGAAAATCCTCATTGGCTCGGGCCTGCGCTACGACCTGGCTGTGCAAAGCCCGGAATACGTCAAGGAACTGGTCACCCACCATGTGGGCGGCTACCTCAAGATCGCCCCCGAGCACACCGAAGCGGGTCCGCTGTCGAAGATGATGAAGCCGGGCATCGGCAGCTACGACAAGTTCAAGACGCTGTTCGACAAGTTCAGTGCCGAGGCCGGCAAGAAGCAGTTCCTGATCCCGTATTTCATCGCGGCGCACCCCGGCACCACCGACGAGGACATGATGAACCTGGCGGTCTGGCTGAAGAAGAACGGCTTTCGCGCCGACCAGGTCCAGACCTTCTACCCCAGCCCCATGGCCACCGCCACGGCCATGTACCACAGCAATTTGAACCCGCTCAAAGGCATACACCGCGACGATCGGTCAGAGCGCGTGGACATCGTGCGCGGCGAGAAACGCCGCCGCCTGCACAAAGCCTTTTTGCGCTACCACGACCCCAACAACTGGCCGCTGTTGCGCGACGCGCTCAAGGCCATGGGCCGCGCCGACCTGATCGGCAACGGCAAACAGCACCTGATCCCCACCTTCCAGCCGCTCACCGACGGCGGCTACCAAAGCGCGCGCCGCAAAAACAGCACCCCGGCCAAAGCCAGCGAACGCGCCCAAGCGGTGGTCAAGCCTGGCCAACCCAAGCCGGGCCAGATCCTGACCCAGCACACCGGCCTGCCACCGCGCGTGGGCACGGCGGGCAAGGTGGCGGCGCCACGGCTGGCGCCCATCAAACCGGGCTCGCCGGTGGGCAAGGGCAAACGGCGGGGGTGAGCTGCCAAGCAAGGGCAGCTCGTGGCCGTGCTGCCGCAGAGGCTCAGCTTGACCCGGCAGGTAGACCGCGATTCGCTACGCCGCCAGAAGAGCGCATTTTGGGATGTTGGCCAACTGTTCCCGCAGGGCGTCCTTGGCCACTGCTGTGTCGTGCGCAACCTGTCCACGAAGCCACCATCCGTCGCTCAAGCCGAAGCAACGGCACAGACGAACGTCTGTATCTGCTGTCACGGCGCGCTTGTTCTACCCACGACTTAGGGAAGGTCTGCACAACACCAGCCACAGCGTGAGTTGATGCACTCGATTTCGCATGACGGTGATTCCAGGCTTTAAAGGGCGATTTCACCCTGCAACGACACCAGCTCGCCCCACGGCACCACCAAGTTCATCTCGTCCAAGAACTCGCGCTTGCGTGTCCTCTTGGTCTTGCGCTCGAATCCGTTCTCGCCCAGGCTCATTTGCTTCATGCTGTCACTGTCTCACATCCGTGGGGCGGTCCCGAGGTTTTGCAGATCATCCTTAGCCTTGTACAACCATCACAATTGCCTCAGTCAGCCCTGAAGTCCAGAACACCGATTCAGGCCATGAAGAGCTGGTACGCTGAACGCCCTGAGTTGTTTGTCAAGCGACCTTATGATCATCCGGGATGCGACAAACCTGGGGTTGAGGATGGTGGTCATCTCGTGTCCAACTCGACTTGCGTAGAAAAGCAGCCTTTAAATGAAGTACATAAGTTCTATTTTGAATAAATTAATGCAAATAAGTGTTGCATCAGCGCTTATTGTTGTGGCTTTTGGGGTGTTGGATGAATTTGGCGTATTCGGCTCTGAATTGATTGAATTTGAGAATGTCTCATTGCGTTTGGTAAATACAATTGAGCCCATCCCAAAAAAATCGCGAGGCTCCATTAAATTTATAAATTCTTTTGGGCAAGTGCAAGTCTTGCATTCCGATGGAAATTTTGCATATTTTCCCAATATTGGGTTGAATAAATTGCCTGAAGTAATCGAGGTGGCGATGGATGATGAATATTTCACTGGTGCGTCCATAAAATTGAGGGGATATATACCTCAATCTGTATTAAGTAAAATAACCTATGTCAGACGCGATTCCTGGTTCGGTAGGTCAAGATGGAAAAGATGGCATATAGATATCGAGGTTGATTTATACAGTAAGCGAGTAGACTGGCTACTATCTGAAACCCCAAGCCACGAACGGGGCCGCAAGCGGTATTGGTGCGCGAGTAAGGCTGAAATGTACAGTGGTTATTCCATTAGAGGTGACGGTATAGAAGGTCCCGTTTATCCAGACTGCAAATTTTAATTAAGAAACATTGGAGATCAGAAGGTTTGCGCCACCTTCGCCTGCCCACAAGCTATGTGTTGCTGTCGCATCCCGGATGATTGCATAGACCCCAGAAGGTACCCCTTACTGGCTGCGCGTGAGGCGATGCGCCAGTTGGTGGATGATCTGCTGGGTCGTTCAATGCTTGCCCCTGGAGGCCTCTCATGATGATCGCGCTGCAAAAGAACGCACGCAGCATTCAGGGCAAGGTGTGCAACGGCAAATCGTGTTTCACAGCCAGTTTGTCCAGCTGCGCCCGCGTTTGTCCCGCCAAAAACTGCGCTATCGCCGCGTGGGTGGCGGGTTTGAACATGGTGGCCATGCCTTGCATCTCCACGCCCACCACCTGGCACAGGGCGGCGGCAAAGTGCGGCTCCAGCGCGGCCAGGGCCACGCGGCCGTTTTTGCAGGGGTAGACGCGGTAGCCGGCGTGGGCGCCGCCCACGGCGCCGCTGGGCTGTGTCAGGCCCCAGCTGCGGGGCAGGGCCAGCCAAGCGGCGGCGTCGCTCAGGGCCACTTCTTGAAACGCGCCTTGGCCGCTGGTTTTTTGTGTCAACACGGCCTTGAGCACGGCTTCGGCGGCTATCAGGGCGCCGCCCATGTCGGCAAACAGGGTGGCGGGCAGGTCCAGCCCCGTCACCAGGCCGGCGTCGGCCAGGTAGGTCAGGTCGTGGCCGGGCTCTTCGGCGCGGGCGCCGGGCGCGCCAACAATGGCCACCACGCTGAGCGCGGGGTGGGCTTTGTGCAGGGTTTTCCAGCCCAGGCCCAGTTTGTTGAGCGCCGATGGGCGAAACGAGGTCAGCAGCACGTCGGTGCGAGCCAGTTCGCGCTGCAGCTGGGCTTGGCCTTTGGCCGATTTCAAATCGACGGTGATGGTGCGCACGCCGCTGTGCATGGTGGCGTAGGCGCCGGGGTTGTATTGGCCCATGGGGTCGCCGCTGCTGAGGCCCGCTGGCGCGGGCGGTTCGGCTTTGGTGCAGGTGGCGCCCATGGCGCGCAGGCGCATGAGCGCGGCCGGGCCGGGCAGGTTGAGCGCGAGGCTGAGCACGCGCACACCGCGCAGGGGTTTCAGGGGCTTCTGTGTTGTGGGGGCGGTGGTGGCGGGCATGGCGTGTGGGACGGGGTTGACGTTGGCGTCAATGGTGCCCGAAATGGCGGCCCGCTTTCTCAACACGCGCGACAGGGCGCGGGGGCTTTACCGGCCCCCGAAATCGAGCGGCAAGCCGACGTAGTTTTCTGCGATGGTTTTCAGGCCGGCTTCGGAATGCATCAGGTAGTCCAGCTCGGCTTCTTGCAGTTTGCCCATGATGGGGTCGTCGTTGAAGCGGTGCATGATGCTGGTGAACCACCAGCTGAATCGCTCGGCGCGCCAGATGCGCTTGAGGCATTTTTCTGAATAGTGCTTGATGCCGGCTTCGCTTTTCTCGGCGTAGAACTCGGTGAGCGCGTTGCTGAGGTATTTCACGTCGGTGGCGGCCAGGTTCAGGCCTTTGGCGCCGGTGGGCGGCACGATGTGCCCGGCGTCGCCCGCCAAAAACAGGCGGCCAAAACGCAGGGGCTCGGTCACAAAGCTGCGCAGCGGGGCAATGCTTTTTTCAATGCTGGGGCCGGTCACCAGCTTGTCGGCGGCTTCGCTGTCCAGGCGCAGGCGCAGCTCGGCCCAGAAGGCGTCGTCGCTCCATTGCTCGACCTTATCGGTCAGCGGCACCTGCAGGTAATAGCGGCTGCGGGTGTGGCTGCGCTGCGAACACAGCGCAAAGCCGCGCGGGCTGTTGGCGTAAATCAGTTCGTGGTGCACCGGCGGTGTGTCCGACAGCAGGCCCAGCCAGCCAAAGGGGTAGACCTTTTCAAACTCTTTGATGGCGCCGCGCGGCACGCTGGCGCGGCACACGCCATGAAAGCCGTCGCAGCCGGCAATAAAGTCGCAGTCGATGCGCTGGCTTTGGCCGTCTTTGTCGTAGGTCACATACGGTGCGGTGGTGTCAAAGCCGTGCACCTGCACGTTGGCGGCTTCGTACACGGTGGGGAGGCCGGCGGCGGCGCGCGCGGCCATCAGGTCGCGGGTGACTTCGGTTTGGCCATACACCATCACCTTTTTGCCGCCGGTCAGGCGTTCTAGGTCCACGCGGTGGCGCTGGCCGTTGAACAGCATGTCAAAGCCGGTGTGCACCAGGCCTTCGCGGTGCATGCGCGCGCCCACGCCGGCTTCGTCCAGCAGGTCGGTGGCCACTTGTTCCAGCACGCCTGCCCGTATGCGGCCGAGCACGTAGTCGGGGCTTTGGCGTTCAACAATGACGGCGTCGATGCCGGCTTTGTGCAGCAATTGGCCGAGCAGCAGGCCCGAGGGGCCGGCGCCGATGATGGCGATTTGTGTGCGCATTTTGTCTCCCCCCGCGCCGCCTTCGGCGTCACCCCCCTGAGGGGGGCGCCAGCAGTGGACCGGCAAAGCCGGATCCACGCTGGCCTGGCCGCTGGCTTCGCAGGCGTGGCATGGTGGTGAAAAGGTGGCGCAAGCGTAGGGAGTGGCGCTCGGGCGCTCAAGCGCTGGCATGCCGATTTGCGCGATCAGCGAATGCTTTGTGCGATCATCGCGCACTATGAGCAACACACCCATCGCCAAGGCGGACTTGATTGAGGGCATGGCCAAGGGCATGGCGGTGCTGGAGAGCTTTGACACCGAGCGCCAGCGCCTGAACGCCACCCAGGCGGCCGAGCGCGCGGGGCTGACGCGGGCGGCGGCGCGGCGGCACCTGCTGACGCTGGCGCACCTGGGGTATCTGGACACCGACGGCAGCCACTATTGGCTGGCGCCCAAGGTGTTGCGGTTTTCCGGGAGCTATCTGGCCTCGGCCCGGCTGCCACGGGTGCTGCAGCCCACGCTGAACCGGCTGGCGGCGCTGACGCGTGAGTCGTTCTCGGCCGTGGTGCTGGACCGGGACGAGGTGGTGATCGTCGCGCGCAGCGCCACCGTGGGCGGGCGGCGGCTCATGGCCTATGGCCTGCACCTGGGCGCGCGGCTGCCGGCGCACGCCACGTCCACCGGGCGGGTGTTGCTGGCGGCCATGCCGGCGCGCGAGCTGAACGCTTGGCTCAAGGGCCGCGAGCTGCCGCGCCTGACGCCACGCACCACGGTGGACGCCCGCGCGCTGAAGGCCGCCGTGGCCCAAGCCCGCACGCAAGACCATGCCCTGGTGAGCGAAGAGCACGAGCTGGGCGTGCACGCGCTGGCGGTGCCGCTGCGCAATATGCAGGGCCAGACGGTGGCCGCACTCAACGTGGTGGCCGCCCCCGAGCGCCTGGCGCCCGAGGCGCTGCAGCACGGCCTGCTGCCTTTGCTGCAGGACGCGGCGCGGGAGCTGCGGCCGCTGTTGTGAGCCGAACTCCCTGACCCTGCAGAGCCTGAGCGATCGGGTATGGCGAGCAAAACTGCAGAAGAATGCATCTGGCAAAGGCATGACAAATGCCCCCGTATTGCGCCGGAGTGTTGCATCAGTGTGCGTGTTCAAAATCACGCATATACACATACATGCAGTTATATGCGCAGAAATGTACATATAAATGTACTTGTTTGTGTATATCAATAATGAGACTATAAGACTCTATAAAATTTGATAACCATATGTATAAAAAAAATAAGAATAATGTCCAAGCGGCAAACGTGTGGCCAGCATATGTGGCGGCGGTTGGTGGAGTTGCGCTGAGTGTTTTGCTCTTGATCGCGTTGGTGGGCATCATGATGAATGCCATTGTTCAGGCGATTGGTGTGAGCGCTGTGCCTGCTCAAGAGATTTCTGTTCCTCAGTTTGTAACCCAAAAGCCTGAAGTTGAGAGCCATGCGGAAAACGGGTCAAATAATGTCAACAGTTTTTCGGGTGAGGCGCTTCCAAATGACGCTGTTAAGGTTCGCATCATTGAATCATTAAAAGTTGACAATGAGAAACTGAGATCAGATGTTGATGAGCTAAGAAAGAGTCTGAAAGCTGTGCAGCGTGGTAACGATTCGGATACCAGATTTTTTGTTCATGGTGACTCGAGCCTCACTCCCACTACAGAGAACGTGGTGGTCGCGGGCGGTACTGATGTCAGTCAGCAGTTCCTGCTCAAGAATCATGAGCTGATCTTGGTGTTTGGTCCGGGCGTTGAAAATATCAGTGGAGCTGTAAAGAATGGAATAAAAAATCGATTGTTTGCAAACAACCCAAATCCAGAAGGTATTGAAATATCCGCAGGTGCCAAAGGATTCTCGCAAATGCAGGTGAATGAAATTTACATGCTGATGATGAGGGTTAAAAACTATTTGGTTTCAATAGGGGTGAAGCCCGAGAGCATTGCGATGGGTATCAAAAGAGAAATTGAAAATATTCAAAAAGACGATGCTGAATACGGCTTGACTCAAGCAGATCTGAAATTCATTCTGAAATGGGAGAGGCGGTGAATAAGGAGCTGGATTTGGAGGTGAACTATTGGCCAGGGTATCTCGATGCACTGGCTAATGTGTTTGCTTCATTGATATTTGTGCTGGCCATATTTGTGGTTGTCTTTGCCATTGTTAATGTAGAGAGTTATCCTGGTGCGCTGAAGTTGGCTGAGCGTGAGTCAAGCGCAAGTCTGGAGCCTGTTAAGCAGAATGAGATGGTACGCGATGTCGTTGGAGACGGTTATAGTTTGGATAGAAATGCAATAGTGACGATAAGAGAAAAGCAGGTTGAAGCAGTTGCAAAAGCTGAGGATGATAATGAAGTCAAACAATTGCAAAAGGAAAATCAAGACTTGATTCGAGAGGCGTTATTGTTAAAGAACGAACTCGAGAAATTCAAAAAAACCATCCCTGTTGAAGTCATTGTTGAGCGCGGCGTCAAGAATGAGTTCCAAAATAATTCGACGGCAAAAGAAGAATCAAGCCCGATCGTGCTCTTTGCGGATGTATCAGCAACGGCTGATTCTCTAGATCCGATTGAGTTAAGTCGATCTCATGGGATGTCATATGTTGGGCAGTGGCAGGTGGAGCCGAATGCAACCACTTGGAGTCAACAAATGAAAGGGGTGATTTCTCTTAACCCTCGCGCAACATTGATATATGTGATAGTGCCTTCGTCCAATTCTAGACAACGTCGAGAAGCTTTTCAGTCGTTGGTTTTGGTTAAGAATGAATTGCGAAAAATTGCGAAAAATT
>JBEIEH010000129.1:0-7698 GCA_040383055.1 Burkholderiaceae bacterium | reverse complement strand
TCGGCGCCGTGTGCGAGTGGATGGCCCCGCTGCACGCGCAGGGGCTGGTGGACGCGGTGGACGCGTTTTGCGACACAATCGGCTTCACCCCCGCACAAACCCGGCGCGTGTTCAGCGCCGCGCAGGCACTGGGCCTGCCGGTCAAGCTGCACGCCGAACAGCTCAGCCACCAAGGCGGCGCCGAGCTGGCCGCCAGTTTTGGCGCGCTGTCGTGTGACCACATCGAACACCTGAGCGCCGAGGGCATTGCCGCCATGCGGCGGGCCGGCACGGTGGCCGTGTTGCTGCCCGCCGCTTGGTACTGCCTGCGCGACACCACCCCGCCGCCCGTGGCCGCGCTGCGCGCCGCTGGTGTGCCCATGGCCGTGTCCACCGACCACAACCCCGGCAGCTCGCCCTGCCTGTCGCTGCTGACCGCGCTGCACATGGCCTGCACCTTTTGGCGCCTGACACCGCTCGAAGCCGTGCTCGGCGCCACCGCACACGCCGCGCGCGCGCTGGGCCAACACGACCGGGGCACGCTGGCGCTGGGCCAGCGCGCCGACCTGGCCGCTTGGCGCCTGAACCACCCGCGCGAACTGGCCTATTGGCTCGGTGGCCAGCCCTGCGCTGGCCGCGCCGTGGCCGGCCGCTGGCTGCCGCTCTGACCTGCAACGGAGGCCCCATGCCCCACCACGCCCCAAGCCCTTGGACCGGTCGCCACGACACCGAAGAAACCGCCGCGCCCGAGCGCCTGTCGCGCTGGCACCACCGCGTGCAGCCCTGGCACCCCCAGGCCCAAGGCGGTGTGGTGCTGATCGGTTTTGCGGTGGACGAAGGCGTGCGCCGCAACCAAGGCCGCACTGGCGCGGCTGGCGGCCCCGCCGCTTTGCGCCAAGCCTTGGCCAACCTGCCCGCACCCGCCGCCACCGCGCTGTGGGACGCCGGCACCGTGCACTGCGAAGCCCAAGCGCTGGAAGCCGCCCAAGCCGAACTCTCGGCCACCGTGACGAAAGTGCGCGCCCAAGGCGGCCTGCCACTGGTGCTGGGCGGCGGGCACGAAATGGCCTGGGGCACCTTCGGTGGGCTGGTGCGCGAAGGGCGCACACCCGGGCGCTTGCTGGTGCTCAACCTCGACGCGCACTTTGACCTGCGCCACGCCGCCGCCCCCAACAGCGGCACACCGTTCGCGCAAATGCACGCGTGGTGCGCATCACAAGACCAAGGCTTTCACTACACCGTGCTGGGCATCAGCCGCTTTGCCAACACACCGGCGCTGTTCGACCGCGCCCGCGACACCGGCACCCGCTGGCGCAGCGACGAAGCCCTGCAAACCCCCGCCGACTGGGCCCAAGCCCAGGCCGACTTGGCCCGCGACCTGCAGGCCAGCGACGCGGTCTACCTGACCATCTGCCTGGACGTGCTCAGCGCCGCCATCGCGCCCGGCGTGTCGGCCCCGGCTGCGCTGGGCGTGCCACTGGCTTTCATCGAAGCGGTGATCGACCAGGTCAAAGCCAGCGGCAAACTCATCGCCGCCGACATGGCCGAACTCAACCCCAGCTTCGACCGCGACGGCCAAACCGCCCGCGTGGGCGCGCGCTTGCTGGCGCGGGTGGCGGGGCTGCCGGGCTGAACGCTGCGCCCGCGTTTGGCGTCTTCTGATCGCACATTGGCACGATCCGATGGCGACACAGGCCAAGCTTTTCGCCACCATCACTCCATTCGCAAACCATCTACGAACGGAGTTTTTTTATGGCCGACACATCCACCGCACGCCCAGTGGCGCTCGTCACAGGCGCATCGTCTGGTATGGGCAAAGAGACCGCCAAACGGTTCTTAGAAGAAGGCTTGGTCGTCTATGTGGCTGCCCGCCGCTTGGCCCAGATGGAGGACTTAAAAGCCTTGGGGGCCATCCCCCTCCAAATGGACATTTCGGTAGACGCCGACATCGTGGCGGCGGTTCACACCATTGAGGCCGCTCATGGCGGCATCGACGTGCTCGTCAACAACGCCGGCTTTGGCATGTACGGAGCCATGGAAGACTCAACCCTGGCAGACGCCCGCTACCAATTTGAAGTCAACCTGTTTGGCATGGCGCGTCTGACGCAATTGGCGCTGCCACACATGCGCCGCCAAGGTGCGGGCAAGATCATCAATGTCTCGTCCATGGGCGGCAAGATCTACACGCCTTTGGGCTCTTGGTACCACGCCACCAAGCACGCGGTGGAGGGCTGGAGCGATTGTTTGCGCCTCGAGCTGGCCCCGTTTGGCATTCAGGTGGTGATCATTGAGCCGGGGGTGATTGCCACCGAGTGGGGCGGCGTGATGCTGGAGCCCATGCTGGCGCGCTCGGGCCAAGGCCCTTACCAAGCCATGGCGCAGGCCATGGCCAACGCCATGCGCAGCACCTACGCCAAACCCGGCGCTGCATCGCAGCCATCGGTGGTGGCCCACGCCATCGTGCAAGCGGTGCGTTCGCAGCGCCCCAAAACCCGCTACGCCATTGGCAAGATGGCCAAGCCCTTGATGTTCATCCGAAAATACCTCGGCGACCGCGTCTTTGACATGGCCATCATGAGCCAAGCCAAATAAACGGACCACAGCCGCGCCCTACCCCTTAGCCACCCCAGCCCCGAACGTGAAACAGGCTACCCGCTTTGCCGTGCAGATGAGCTGGAAACTGCTCATCTTGGACATGGGTTACACACCCGCTGATGTGCTGAGCCTGGCGCGGCTGCCGGCCGACTTGTTTGCACGCCCGGGCGCAAGCCTGACACCTGCGCAGTACTTCGACCTGTGGCGCGGACTGGAACTGGCCGCAGGGCGCGATGAACTGGCGCTCAAACTCGCACAGGCCCTGTCGGTCGAGGCCTTCGACCCCGCCTTGTTTGCCTG
This sequence comes from Burkholderiaceae bacterium, assembly GCA_040383055.1. Lineage (GTDB taxonomy): Bacteria > Pseudomonadota > Gammaproteobacteria > Burkholderiales > Burkholderiaceae_C > Hydrogenophaga. Next base: position 4,824 of record JBEIEH010000129.1, on the reverse strand, counting down.
CCTCTGCAGCCCCAACCTCAACACCGCCTTGCAGCGGCTGGCGCAATACAAGCGGCTAATCGGCCCCTTGAACATGGCGGTGGACATCGGGCCTGAGCACACTCGGGTCACGCTCACTTGCTACGGGCACACAGAGCCCATCCCCCGCAGCTTGGGTGTGTCGGAATTGGTGTTCTTCACACAGCTGGCCAGATTGGCCACGCGCGAACGCATCGCGCCCTTGGCTGCCTCTGTGCCCGATATGCCCTTGAACATTGCGGCCTACCAAGCCTATCTGGGCTGCGCTTTGGGCCCCTCGGAGCAAATTCACATTGTGTTTTCAGCGCAGGATGGACGCCGCCCCTTCTTGACCGACAACGTGGCGATGTGGGCGGCCTTTGAGCCAGCGCTCAAGCGCCGACTCTCCGAGCTGGACGCACAAGCCAGCCTGAGCGAACGGGTCAAGGCGGTGTTGCTGGAAACGCTGCCCGCAGGCATTAGCGGCATCGACGAGGTGGCACAGCGCTTGGCCATGAGCAAACGATCTCTGCAGCGACAACTCGCCCAAGAATCGGTGGGATTTCAGGATGTGCTCAACCAAGTTCGCCAAGCGCTGGCGCAGCACTATCTCAGCCGCACCGATCTGTCGGCCGCAGAAATCGCGTGGTTGTTGGGCTTTCAGGAAAGCAATTCTTTTGTTCGGGCTTTCAGGGGCTGGACAGGCGCCACACCCAGCGTTTACCGCAAAGAACGCGTGGCGGCGAACGCCCATTGGCATTGAAGCAAGGTCACACCAAGGCCCCACAATGGCCGGCATGAACACCCCAACCGACCCCACCCCCATCCTCACCTTCTGGCTTGGCGACGGCCTGCTGCACGGCTGGCCCAGCGACGACCGCAACGCCCTGTGGTTTCGCGGCGGCCCAGCGCTCGACGCCGACATCACCCAACGCTTTGGCCCGCTGGTGTACAGCGCGGTGCAAGGCGGCCTGACCGAATGGGAAGCCGACCCGCTGCAGCGCCTAGCGCTGATCCTGCTGCTCGACCAATTCACGCGCAACGTGTTTCGCGGCCGGGCGCAAGCCTTTGCCGGCGACGCCCGCGCCCAAACGCTGAGCCTGGCCACCTTGGCGCTCAACGAAGACAGCACCTTGCCCACCGTGGCGCAGGTGTTTCTGCTCATGCCCCTGATGCACGCCGAACACCCGCTGCTGCAAGCCGCCTGCGAACAGCGCTTTCGCGCCCTGCAGGCCCGCAGCGACGCCGCCACCGCGCAGCGCCTGCAAGGCAATGTGGACGCCGCCGTGCAGCACCGCGCCATCGTCGACCGCTTTGGCCGCTTTCCGCACCGCAACGCCGCCATGGGCCGCGCCAGCACGGCTGAAGAAGCCGCCTTTCTCACCGACGGGCCGCGGTTTGGGCAGTGAGGGGACCGGGTGGCCGAGCGCGACGGCCGGGGCTGGCGCAAAGATTTAAACTTTTGCGCTAACTCAAGCCAAGGTCACCCATGTCCCGCCACCTCATCATCCACGCCCATCCGCGCCCGGCGGAATCCACCGTCACGGCGGGGCTGATCGCTCAGCTCAGCGCCCAGCCCGGCACAGCGGTGCGCAGCCTCTACAACCTGTACCCCGATTTCGACATCGATGTGGCGGCCGAGCAGCAAGCCCTGCAAGCGGCCGATGTGGTGGTGTTTGTCTCGCCGGTGTATTGGTACACCGTGCCGGGCTTGCTCAAGCACTGGTTTGACACCGTGCTCACCCACGGCTGGGCCTATGGGCATGGCGGCACCGCGCTGCGCGGCAAAACCGCCTGGTGGGTGGCCAGCGCGGGCGCCCCCGCAGCCGAGTACAGCCCTGCTGGTCTGCACGGCCGCCCCCTGACCGAATTCACCCCGGTGGTGGAGCATGTGGCGCGCTACTGCGGCATGCGTTGGCGCGCGCCGTTCGTGGTGCACGCCGGGCACCACGCCAGCGCAGCCGAACTGGCCGCCCACCACAGCGAGCTGCTGGCGCAGTGGCACAACATCAGCACCGGAGCGCAAGCATGACCCTCGGCATCTACTTTCTGATCGCGGCGCTGGTGTGTGTGCCCATCGCGGTGCGCTTGGGCCTGGGCTCTGTGCTGGGTTATCTGGCGGCGGGTGTGGCGCTCGGCCCGGTGGGTCTGGGGCTGGTGAGCGACCCGCAGGCCATCTTGCACGCGTCCGAGCTGGGCGTGGTGCTGATGCTGTTTGTCATTGGCCTGGAGCTGGAACCTCGGCGTTTGTGGGGCATGCGGCTGGCGGTGTTTGGCGGCGGTGCCGCGCAAATGGCGGTGTGCGCCGCGCTCATCATGCCGCTGGGCCTGCTGGCGGGCTGGAGCTGGCAGGCCAGCCTGCTGGCCGCGCTGGCCATGGCGCTGTCGTCCACCGCCATCGTGGTGGGCATCTTGCAAGAGCGGCACTGGATGCCCCTGCCCCTGGGCCAAAGCACGTTTTCCATGCTGCTGTTTCAGGACATCGCCGCCATTCCCCTGCTGGCCCTGGCCGCCGCCTTGGGCACCGCCAGCACCAGCGAAGCCGGCCACGGCCTGGGCGGCGTGTGGGGCCTGCCGGGCTGGGCCTGGCAAGTGGCCGCACTGGCGGCGGTGGTGGTGTTTGGGCGCTACGTGGCCTACCCGCTGATGCGCTTTGTGGCGCGCATGAACGTGCGCGAACTCTTCACCGCCGTGGCCCTGCTCATTGCGCTGGGCGTGGCGCTGTTGATGGAAAAGGTCGGCCTGTCCATGGGCCTGGGCGCCTTTTTGGCGGGCGTGCTGTTGGCCAGCTCGGAATACCGCCACGCGCTCGAAAACGACATCCTGCCCTTCAAGGGCCTGCTGCTGGGCCTGTTCTTTATTGCCGTGGGCATGAGCATGCAGCTCGGCCTGCTGGCCAGCGAGCCAGTGCAGGTGCTGCTGGCCCTGGCGCTGGTGGTGGCAGCCAAGGCCCTGGGCCTGTGGTGGCTCTCGCGCCGGGTGGGCCTCAAGGGCACCGACCGCCTGCGCCAAGCCGTGCTGCTCAGCCAAGTAGGCGAATTCGCCTTTGTGGTGCTGGCCGCCGCCAAAACCTCGGGCGCCATGCCCGGGCCCGACGCCGACCTGCTCACCCTGGTGGCCGCGTTGTCCATGGTCACCACGCCGCTGCTGCTCAAGGCGCAAGAGCGCTTTGCCCCGCAGCAGGCCGCCACCCGCGCGGCCGACGACATTCCCGACGAACACCCCGACGTGATCCTGGCCGGCTTTGGCCGCTACGGCCAAACCGTGGGCCGTGTGCTGCACGCCGCTGGCGTCAAAACCACCGTCATCGACCACGACGCCGACACGGTGGACATGGCGCGGCGCTTTGGCTTCAAGGTGTATTTTGGCGACGCCACCCAGCCCGACCTGCTGGAAGCCGCCGGCATGGCCCACGCCAAGGTGCTGGTGCTGGCCATCGACGACGCGCAGCAGTGCCTGCAGGCGGTGCATTGGGCGCAACACCAGCACCCCCACGTCAAGCTGGTGGCCCGCGCCAAAGACGCACTGCACGCCATGGAACTCATCGACGCCGGCGTGCCCCATGTGGAGCGCGAGCTGTTTGAAGGCTCGCTGCGCAGCGCCCGCGCCGCCCTGACGGAGCTGGGCCACGCGCCCTACCCCGCCCGCGTGGTGGCCGACAACTTCCGTCGCTATTCGCTGCGCTTTTTGAACGGCGCGCGCCAAAGCCGCCACGACGAAGCCGACCTGATCGCCCGCGTGCGCGAAGCCCGCGCCCAGTTTGAAGCCGAAATGCAGTCCGACCGCGAACGCCGCACCCCGGCGACCACCGGGTGGCACGGCGGCGAGGCGGGCTGAGCGCCCCTATCTTGACGCCCTATTGGCTTAAAGCCGCGATCTGCGTCTTCAAAAAAGGCAGATCGCGCTCAACCACTTTCCATACCACAGCCATGTCCACCGTGTCGTAGCCATGGGTGAGCCGGTTTCGCATGGCATACATCACCGCCCAAGGCACTTCGGGGTGTGCTGCCGTGAAAGCCGGGTCTACCCGCTGGATGTTGTTGGCCGCCTCGCCAATCACCTCAAGGTTCCGGATGACGGCATCTTGGATCAATTCGCTGAAAGAGAAGCCCTGCGCGTCCACTCCCAGCGTGTGCCGCTCAATGCGCGCAATGGCCTGCAAGATGTGACCCAAGTAGTCGGCCACCCGACCAGATTTGTTCATACCGGTACGGCCTGCTGCAACACCGCTTGCCGAAAACTCGCGGGCAAAGCGTTGGGCGTGAGCACGTCAACCGGCACGCCCAGCAAACACTCCAACTCCACCTGAATGGCGGCCACGTCCATCAAGCTGGTGTCGGGTGTGGGATCGATCAGCAAATCCAGGTCGCTGCCGTCGGTGTCTTGACCCACCGCCACCGATCCAAACACCCGCGCGTTGCGCGCACGGTGCGACTCGACCACGCGCCGCACGGCCGAACGGTGAGCTTCCAAAGCAAGGGACGGTTTCATGGCAAACGACTAAAAGTGTTTGGGTCATGATAGCGCCGAACGCGCCACCATAAAATGAGCAAATGAGTTCTAACACCTCCGCCACTGCCAACAAGAACAACACTGCCCCCGCCGCCGAAGGCGAGGAGCACAAGGTCTCCAACTTCCTGCGCCAAATCATCGAAAAGGACTTGGAGCAAGGCACCCACACCCCCCGGCGCTGGGGTGGCGCCCCGGGCGACGCGGCGCACCACACCGCCGGTGTGCCCGACCCCGCCAAAATCCGCACCCGCTTTCCGCCCGAGCCCAACGGCTACCTGCATGTGGGCCACGCCAAAAGCATTTGTCTGAACTTTG